>JBIIFB010000078.1:0-16356 GCA_044237545.1 Pirellulales bacterium | reverse complement strand
TGTCTACGTTCTCCGCCCGATGCGTTGTTACGAGGAAATAGTGCCGCGGCGATAGTCCGAGTTGGGCTACTACCTCGGAGGCCTCGATCTGAGGGTTGTAATGCGTTAATACCTCGTACGCAGGGTTTCCGGTAACGAAGATGCGCTGCCCGGGAATGCCCTCCCGAAGAAGATTCATCCGGCTTCGTTCGGTATAAGGGATCAGGATATCGCTGCTGTGGTCGATGATCCGTCGATTAACCTCCTCTGGCACGCGGTCATCGTAACACCGGTTTCCTGCCTCCATGTGGTACACGGGGATGGCAAGTCTTTTGGCGACGATGGCGGCGAGACTGCTGTTGGTGTCTCCGTGCACGAGGAAACGATCGGGCCGGATTTGGAGGAGAAGTTTCTCCATGCCGGTGAGGATGGTCGCGGTTTGCTCTGCGAAACTCCCGCGCGCGTGGAGGTGGTGATCTGGATGCCGAACGTTCAGTTGTTCGAAGAAGATCTCGTTGAGCGTGGTGTCGTAGTTTTGATCCGTGTGTACGAGCACGTGTTCGCACACGGCGTCGAGTTTTCCAATAATACGACTCAGCCGAATTATTTCCGGTCGTGTTCCTAGGACGGTCAGAACTCGCATGGTGCTACTCGGTGGTGCCGGTGGAGTCGCTTCACGACGGTTGAGGACGGAAAACGTGTCATGTGGATTCCAATGACTACCCTAATGGCTACGGAGTGTGAAGGGCCCTTTGAATGCCCTGCTTCCGCACGTCCTCGCCGTCGATAGGTCGTGGGACAAAGAGCGCTTTCGATCGCTCGGAGCCGGTGCCTCGTGCGAGAATGGAGAAGGTGATGGCCCGCCGTTCAGAGTGGACGCTGGGAACGCCATGGTACGAGGTGTCGGAATTGACGAAGACCGTCATCCGGTTGAAGAGTGGCTCGATGGTATGAACGCACTCTTTCATGGCATCGTCCCATATCTCCAGACACCCTTCGTCCGACCTGCGCGAGTACGCTTTGTTGAAGTAGAGGAGACACGTCAGTTCCTTCCTCAGCCCAGATTCGGGCGACTTGCGGGCGTCGCTGTGAATGAGTTGGTACGAGTTAGGCAGCATGACTCGGAGTCCGGACCAGCGCATGTGCTCGTCCGGTACAAGCCCGGCCACCCCGAGCAGCGTGCCGAGTTGTTCGGTGAAACTAGGAGAATGCATGCGCTGAACAATCTGGTCGATGTAAGGCGGCATTTTCTCAGGCTTGCTTATTGCCCGCATGCCGTCTTCGAGAATGTTCCTCTCGCCTGCGACGTGCGTGTAGTTGCCATGCCAGGAAGGGCTGTCTTGATTTGGCCAATCGGCGTAGATCCGCTCCGCAACTTCCGGTTTCAGGAAATCATCGATCACCCAAATCCGGTAAGGATGGTGGATGTCTCGGACTGTGCAAAAGGAATTCACGATGTCCATAGGATCAGTCGGAGCCTTTATTTTTGATTTCGAGGGATTCCCGGGGGCTCTCATCAGGAGTCATCGTGCCAAAGTCTGCCGAAGCCCGTCAAGCAGCGTTGTCATATCGTTAGCACGACGCGATGAAGGGAAATGCGCGGCGATGTTGCCGTGTCAGTCATCATAAATATCTGTTTGAATCTGCTCAGGCGAAAGCATTCGTCCGTTCGCAAGCCGGAGGATACGAAACGCATGGTATCGCAGCTCCATCGCCAGATGTTTCAGCCGATTCGAGGTGGTTTGTCTATACAAGTCATAAGCCACGAGGGCCGCGTTGCATCTGTGGGGAGTGACGACAAGGCCGTTTGCTAGCTTTAGGTAGGTAGAGGCCGCGTCACCAGCGAAGGTGAGTTCGGACGGCGTAAGGTCCAGAATCGCCCTCCGGTACAGCCAATACTCTTCACGGCGTGTGTCGTGTCGAGCCGAGCCGGCCTCAGCATGGCAGCGGCTCTGTATCAGTCGCTCAGGCATGCAGACAAACCGTGTGTCCCGCGCCATCCGAAACCACATGTCGTAGTCCTGCGTGTAGCGAAGTAGAGGGTTAAAGGTTCCGGCTCGGGCAAAGTGGCTGCGGTGGATAAGCATGGAACAGCCGTGGGCGCCGAGCAGATGAATCAGCGACGGGCGGAACATCCCCTCTGGCACGTAGGGATTGGTGAACCGTTCGACAATTGCACCGCTGGCATCGATGATGTCGAAGTTTGAGTAAACGATGGCGGAATGCGCCTGGCCGGTCAACGCGGCAACCTGTTGCTCCACCTTGTTCGGGTAATACACGTCATCGTGGCTCAGCCATGAAAAGAAATCGCCTTTCATCTCAGCCAGGCCGAGGTTGAGCGCGGTGGCGACGCCGCCATTTGGCTTCGCAAAGTAGCGAATGCGATCGCCATACGCCCGGGCAACCCGCTCGGTGCCGCCGTCGTCGGTCGAGCCATCATTAATGACCAGTACCTCGATACTGGGGTAGGTTTGCGATAGTGCACTTTCGATCGCGAACCGCATATAGTTCGCGCCATTGAAGACAGGAATGACGATCGAAACCAAGGGCGCTTGTGTCATACAAATCTCACGTGTGTATTACCCTTCTTGCCCCCGAGCCGGGCAGGTGAGTCCCGGGTTCCATCGGTAAGGGAAGACCGCCAATTCTTCGACCATCCGCGCGATCGTCGGCGCGGTGGAATAACCTGCTGCGGCCCATAGGCGGCGATTCATCGCCTCGTCGTCCGTCCAAAGAGTTCGATCTACTGGCTGTATTCCGCCCGTTGGAGTGATCACCAGGTCGCTGCGGCTGAAGGCATGCGCGAAGCAACGCAGCAAGTCGTGTTTGGAGATAGCGTCTGCAGGCACGACATGGTGCATAGCCGGAATCGGCAGCTCCGTTGCGATGATGCCTGCACACAGGCGGGCGAAATGGAGGGTTGTTAAACCATTCCACCGATGGTTTGTGAAGCCGGATAATTCAGAGCCGCGAGGTTGCCCGCGAAACCATTCGAGCAAGGATCGATGCCCTCGCGATTCGGGTCCGATGATGGAGCACCGGAGGTGGTGGACGGCGGGTGAGCATACTTCGCCAAGACTCTTGGTTTTGCCATATACGTCGAGAGGATCATGCGCGTCGTCCTCCTGGGAGCCGCCCTTGCCGCCTGAAAAGACGCAGTCCGTAGCGATTTGCAAGACACGGACACCCAGAGCCTCCGCTTGCCGGGCTAGAACGTGAGGAAACAAGGTATTCACACGGATCGCTTGCTCGATCTTGCGATCGTCGTCTTCCCGGATTAGGTGCTTGATCATTCCGATCGCATTAATCACCCAATCCCAGCCTGGGAGAACACGGGCCAGGGGTTCGTCGATAGCCGGATTCGTAGCGTCGAGAATATGCCACTGCACCGAGGGTACCACGGTGTGCCCGATCGCAGCGGCGTTCCGATCGCGGGCCGTCGCCCCGAGATAAAAGCCGCCAGCGCGGTCAAGGACATCCAAGATCATCGACCCCAGCATGCCCGTGCCGCCAAGCACCAAGACCCGCGCAAGGCGTTCAGTGCTCACAAGAACCTTTCACGAGAGGAGACTTGGGACGCCAAGTGGAGTCAGGAGCGAAGTTGTTCCTGCACGAAGTCGAGTGGCAACAGCAAACGTTGCACCGCGTCTTTATCGAGTCGAACCGTGTTGTGGGACGTGTAGTCGTCGTACGTGGCGACGGCAGCCTCCCCTTCCACAAAAAACTTCGCATAGTTCAGGTCGCGATTGTCGGACGGGATGCGGTAATAGCGATTATCTTCGACGGCCTTGGCCACCTCTTCCCGTGACACGAGCGTTTCGAAGAGCTTTTCGCCGTGGCGGGTGCCGATCATGCGAATTTCGCTTTTTTCGCACCCAAACAGGCTGATCAACGCTTTGGCGAGCACTTCGATGGTGCAAGCGGGCGCCTTCTGGACGAACATGTCGCCCGGCTGGCCATGGTTGAATGCGTGCAGGACGAGATCGACGGACTCGGGCAACGACATCAAAAACCGCGTCATTTGCGGGTCGGTGACGGTCAAAGGCTGGCGGGCTTTGATCTGGCGGATGAAGAGAGGAATGACCGAGCCGCGAGAACCCATCACGTTTCCGTAGCGCGTGCCGCAGAGGATCGTAGACTGACCGGCCCGAAGTCGTGACTTTGCGATCATCAGCTTTTCCATTAACGCCTTAGACATGCCCATGGCATTGATCGGATACACCGCCTTGTCGGTGCTGAGTACGACCACTCGCCGAACGCCGCTGGCGATGGCGGCATTCATCACGTTCTCAGTACCAATCGCGTTCGTACGAATCGCTTCAAGCGGGTAAAACTCGCACGAGGGAACCTGCTTGAGCGCCGCCGCATGAAAGACGTAGTGCACTCCTTGCATCGCATCGAAGATGCTGTCGTAGTTGCGGACATCGCCGATGTAAAACTTCACTTTCGGGCTGTTTAAAGCCAGCCGCATGTCCTCTTGTTTTTTTTCGTCGCGGCTGAAAATCCGAATCTCCGCAACGTTAGTTTCCAGGAACCGCTGTAGGACGGCGTTTCCGAAGGAGCCGGTTCCGCCGGTGATCATTAGCGTGGTGTTATCGAACATGGTGTGTAGGAAGGAACTTATGGAGCAGGACTCGATTGGCGAGTGGCGGGGGGGCCACGCGGCTCAATTGGGTACGTTGCGATCATCCGCGCGACGGTACATCGCGATCGCGTGGTCTCAGAGCGGATTATAACCAAGCCGCCCCTTTGCCATGATCCCGTTGCCCGCGGCGGCATGATCGACAAGCAGATCGTCCGTTGAGGCGATGCGAATCGCGTCGGCGATTCCCTCGATGTCGTCCGGCTGAACGATGATCCCGGATGTACCGTGTTCGATCCATTCATGCACGCAAGCCGTACGGGTTTGAATAGGAAATGAGCCCATCGCGAGCGCCTGGAGAAAGGAAGGACTCGCTCCATCCGCGATGCTGACGCCGATCGATATACTCGCCTGCCCTTGGAGCCGTAGAGCTTCGAGTGGCAATAGACGATTTCACAGTCGTCGGTAAGCGGCTGGAAGCCGTGAGCAAATCCTTCGGGGATAAGAAAGGCCCGGCCGTTATCGGGAGAAAGACGTTCGCCATACCAGTGAAGATAGGTGGACGACTCAGGCCTCACGTCCACCGCCACATCGAAAATCTCGCCGCGGATGCAGGAAACGAGCCTTACCGCCATGTGGGGCGGTCGCTGGTAGTGGAGGCCGCGGATCGTGCCACGGCTCACGGTGATTGAGTGGTTTACCTGCATCGGTCCGGCGGGAAATCCATGGTCGGCCAGCGAATCGGCTGACAAGAGCCGGGAAAAAGATCCGCGGTCGTCTGTGTGCCGCTTGCGGGTGAAAAGGTAGAGACCGGCGAGAGGAAGCGGGTTAAAAGTAAGCCCGCTCACGCTGCAGCCTCCAAGCTATCGATGCCGGCGTAGGAGAGGGCGGCGGCGGATTCGTCGCGGAACTCGCAGCAGCAATAGCGGACCGTTCGTGCGACTAATGACTGAAGATCAAAACGGCGCGTGATACCCGCCGCATGGGCCGACTTCGAGTCGGCGAGCGAAAGCCAGTGAGATTCATCTGGGCCGTAGGTGGCCGGCTGAAGGGTTCTCTCAACCCGGGCGAAGGCGTCGCGTATAAGTTGCACAACTCGGCGTACGGTGGCAGATGCCTCTATCGACGGTTCAAAGTTGTAGGCCAAGGCTAATGAGGAATAACGCCAGAGAGGCTCGGTAAGCGTGAGACATGCAGCAAGCGGGCTGAGAACATGTTGCCAAGGCCGTGCGGCATCGGGGCGAGCCAGCCAGAGCGCAAGCCACCAGCCCTTCAAGCATGCGAGCCCTGTGGCCAACACACGTGAGCTGCGACAGAAGGCTATAGCGGGCGAGGTCATTCCCAGGCGTTTCATGGTGCTCTGCCCGACTGCCAGAGGTCTTCTAGAAGCGTGCGATGCCGGAGGGTGTTCATGGCGAGCCAGAAGCAATCGTGGTTGAAGGCGACGAGGTGATTCAGGGCGACTGTGGGCTTGTGTCGCCATGTCTCCGAGGTGCAAACAACGCTTGAGCATCAGGCAACAGTAGCCCGGGCCGGTATGGTTTCGCGGATCGAACCGTCTGCGACTGTGATTATTCGGTCGCAGTACGCGGTGGTTGAGAGCCGATGGGCGATTATGATGATCGTCAAGTCGCGGGACAGCCTGTCGAGCGTGTTCATGAAGGCTTTTTCCGTGCCTTCGTCCAAGGCGCTCGTGGCCTCGTCTAAAACCAGCACCGGGGGCTGCTTGTAAAGTGCCCGCGCGATTCCGATTCGCTGCCGTTGCCCGCCTGAGAGCCGGACGCCTCGCTCGCCCACCGTGGTCTCAAGCCCCAACGGCAATGATTCGATGAAGTCAGAGATCTGCGCCTGCCGAACTGCCGCCTTTAGTCGCTTCGCATCGACCTCGGCAGCTGGAATACCCATCGCAATATTCTCCGCGATCGAGGTGTCGGCCAGGAAGATGCTCTGCGGCACGTGTGCGATATTGGACTGCCAAGACTCGGGGGCGACCACGTAGCCATCGACCAGAAACCGGCCGGACGTCGGCTCAAGCAAGCCCATAACGATGTCAGCAAGTGTGCTCTTACCGCTTCCGGTGGGGCCTACAAACGCTACCCGCTCACCGCGTTTGATCACGAGCGACACGTCGCAAAGCACGAGCGGCAGTTCGGGCTGGTAGCGAAACGAGACGCAATCGAGCGTGATCGAATCCACGAACGGGGCCGCCGGCACTCGCCGCTGCTTGCTCGCTGGGGCGGGCTGGTCGAGCAGGGCGAGCACGCTGGCCAAGCTGGCTGAATGGTTTTGCATCTGGGAAAACGATGCATAGGCCTGCTGGAGCGCCGGCAATAGCCGCTGGGCGCCCAGAGCCAAAGCGCCGAGCACGGGTAACGCCGCTGCCATGCCCCCCTGCCGCGTCACGAGTGCATAGGCCAGGATTGCGACACCGGCGATGCCTGCTGCCTCCGTCACAAAACGCGGAAAGCCACCGAGCAACTCCGCCCGTGCCCGTAATTGCCGCAATGACCAGTCGCTGCTTCGGTAACGGGCGAGATAGTAGGGCTGGGAACGGTCGAGCAAGACATCGCGGACTGCTCCCAATCCCTCTTGGACGTTCTGCACGAGCGCCTCGCTCGTCGTGGCCTGTTGGCGGCCGTTGGCAACGAGGGACGAACTCGTGGCCAATGAGATCGTTAGATAGGTTCCGCCGAAGGCGAGCGCGGTCAGAAATGCGACCCTTGGATCAATGAGCACAAGGCCCAAGGCCAGCGACGCGATCACGATCGCGTTGACCAACGCCAGCAGTAGCGGATGCAAAACCCCATAGATCAGTCTATCGACGTGTGTGAGCACGGCTGCGGTGATCGCGGCGGAGTTGCGGGCGACGTGCACTGAATAGGGCTGATAGAGCGTGCGGCGGTAGGCTTCCTGCGACAGGTCACTGCCGGTGCCAGCGGCAACACGGCCGGAGAGCCACAGATTCACGAGCCGGATCAGGCCTGCGGCGATCGCGGAGCCGGCGAAAAGGAGCGTCATTGGAAGGAGCAACTGGGCAGGCTCCGTGAGCCCGTACCACTCAGCAAACGAACGAATCCAAGGCTGCCTCATCAGCCGCTGCGGGTCGACGAGCACCGTGAGAAACGGCACTACCGCACCGAGACTCACAATCTCGGCGAAACCGCTCGCGAGCATCGATGCAAAGACAGCAACGAGTTGATAGCGACGCTTGACCGGGAGATGGGTCCAGAGCTGGCGTAGCATGGAAAACAGCGACGGGCTCGTCGAGTCAGCAGTTTCTGCCCCGTGGGCTGCCGATTCCTCAGCGCGCACTCCGTTCCTCTCGGTGGCGTTCGGCGAGTCATGCGCCGTGCTCGTGGCGGTCATTTCAATGCGGTTTTCCAGAGCCCGCCCACAGTATCGCAGGAACGCAGTATGCGTGCATACGGCGAGGAAATCCATCGGGCGAATGGGATGCCGGTGACGGCACGCCGAGTTCGCGGAAGAGAGGGCGTTTCAGAGCCGGAATCCCAGCGCTCACGCTCAGGGCTTTTATGCCCAGGCGGCTCGTTCGAATCAAAGCCGGCGATGGCCCTCACCCCGCCCAGAGGCCCGTGGCCTTGAGGATCTCAAGCGTGAGGATGATCCCCACGCCCATCAGCGATTCCCCCGCGATCAGCCCGCTCGAAACCGGCACGGTATACGTCTCACCCGCCTTCGGCGACGCCCGCGATACGAGCCATGCAATCAGCGCGCCCACAAACATCGCGATCGAGTTGAAGGCCGGAATCACTCCCGCAATCCCCAGCCCCGTCGTCGAGGGAATCCACGGCTTCCATTTCTTCGGCGCGAACTCCTCCAAGAGCGTGAGCACCACGCCGAGCACGGCGCCCACGACGATCGCCGCCAAGGCCCCCTTCGGCAACGCATGCAGCCCCTGGGCGAGCAGCCGGGCCACCCCCTCCCAGACCTTGGCCGCAGGCGCCGGCAACTCCGCCGATCCCAGCCTGTCAGGATTGCTCTGCACCACGAAGATGTAGGCCGGCACCGAGATGAGTGTGCCTGCGAGCACGCCAAACAGCTGCGAGATCGTCTGCTTCCGCGGATTGCCACCGAGTAGATAGCCGCTCTTCAAATCTGTCAGCAGGTCGGCCGCATGCGAGGCCGCCCCCGACGTGATGCAGGCCGTCATTAGGTTGGTCGTGATGTTCGACGGTGCGATCACGCCGTAGAGCAGCTGCGTGATCTTGCCCATCGCACCGATCGGCGTAATGTCGGTTTCGCCCGTCGCCCGCGCCGCCACGATCGACAACAGAAACGTCACCAGCACCGCCAGGATTCCCATCCACCACGAGATGCCGAAGAGCAGGTGCCCGAGCACGACGCAGGCCGAGCCCGCCAGCAGTGTGCCGATCACAAACCACGAGGCCGGCACCTCGATGTGCGCGAGCTCGTCGTCGATGGGGGCGTGCTGTCGCCCGCCGCCGAAGATCCCGGCGAGGCTGCCCGTCAGGCCGCTAAACGCCCGCAGCACCGTCCGCCATTTGAGGGCGAACGACAAGAGGCCGCTTGTCACCATCATCGCCGTCGCCGGCCAGAGCACCCACGACACGATGCCCCGGTAGCCAGGCTCCACGATGCCCCGCTCCACCAGGATCGGGCCGATGACGCCGAAGCAGATGACCGAGCCGATCACCATTGACACGGCCACCCGCATCCCCATGATGGCGCCCGCCGCCAGCATGATCAGCGAGCCCTCGATGCCGATCGTGTATTTCGTGAGCAGGTCGCGGCCAAACGCCGTCGGCAGAAACGGCAGCTCAGCCGGAAACGCATAGGCCGCTAGCCATTTCACCTGCGAGAAGAGATCCCGCCAGAGGGCGACCACGGCGCCGACGATCCCCGCCGCAAAGAGCGACCGGGCCTTCACCACCGCCTCACCGCCGGCCGTGTGCATGCTCTTGAGCGTTTCGGCCGTCGCGATGCCCGAAGGGAAGGGGAGCTGGTCGATGTTGATCAGCTGCCGCTTGAGCGGAATCGCCATGAAGACGCCGAGAAACGACAGTGCGCCGAGCCAGAGCATGATCTCCCACCACTGCATCAGCCGGCCGGTGGTGAGGTAGAGCGCCGGCAGCGCGGATACGAGCCCCGCGCTCGACATGTAGCCGGCGGCGCTGGCGGCGCTCGACATCGTGTAGTTTTCGAGGATCGTGAACGGCCGGTTCCGCCATGCCGGCACCACCTTCTCGAGCATCGTGAACACGGCATAGGCGATGATCGAGGCCGTGATCGTGACGCCCAGGCCCCAGCCGGTCTTGAGACCGACGTAGAGGTTTGAGATCGACATCACCCCGCCGATGATCATCCCGGTGACGACGGCGCGGGGCGTGAGTTGGATTGCGTCGTCGCCCGCGTAGACGTTGGCCAGCCACCACCGAGCAGCCTCTCGCTCGTCGTCAAACGGCGGATGCTGGGAAGGGGGCGAGTCGTGGGACATGGGGCTTCAAAGGTGGTAGCGAGTTGTGAGCGTTCCTCGTGGCAGCGAGTTTTTAACTTGCTGAATCGGCGTTGCGGCAACAACAAGATGAAATCTTGTCGCCACGAGGAGAGAACAACAAGATGAAATCTTGTCGCCACGGTGGGAGACCAACAAGATGAAATCTTGTCGCCACGCTAGAAGACGTCGAGGTTGAAGTGGTGGCCTTGGTAGTAGCGGCGCGACTTCGGATACTCGTTCTGCCACGCCCGGTTGTAGACCGGCACCCGCATCTCCTGCGGATAGCGGTAGTAGAGGTCGTTGGCACTCTGCTGGTAGCTGTCCGCGTAGAAGTTGTGCGGATACCACACGTAGGGATAGTGGTAGAAACGGTTCCAGTCGGTGGCGTTGTAGGAGTTGCCCCACTGGTGGCCATAGGCCTGTTGGCCCACGGCCGGCGGCTGGGCCTGCGTTGCAGACGCCGCCATCATCATGGCCCCGGCCATCACGGCCGTGCCAAGCATGGATCGCATCATCGGATTGTCCCCCCTGAAAATCACCCGGACTCAAGGGTTGTATCGGCCGCCCGCACGACCGGCCTTCACGGAAAAATCGGCAGGTTCGGGAAACCCGCGGGGCGGGGCATGTCCCGTCGCTTACGCTCAGGGCTTGTATGGGGGCGGGGCACATCCCGTCGCTTACGCTCGGGGCTTATATTGGGGCGGCGGACATCCCGTCGCTTACGCTCGGGACTTATATGGCATACAAGCCCCCGGTCAGGCCTTGGCCGCGGGCAGACGGCCCTCGGCCAGTTCGCGGTCCCATTCCTCGATCAGCGGCCAGTGCTGGGCACACGTCCCAAAGTCGGCCAGACTGAGATAGCTCCTGACGCGGTCGAGCGTCTTCGCCAGCAACCGGTCGTCCTTGCGGAAGATCGGGCCATGGCTGGGGAGCAGCCACTCGACATCACTGGCGGCAATCCGCTCGAGCGACTTGATGAACGCCGGGATGTCGCTGCCGTGATGGGCATCGATCGCCCCCACCGAACCGTCGCGGTAGATGTTGTCGCCGGAGAGCAGCAGTGGCCCCAGGCGGAAGGCGAGCTGGCTGTCGGTGTGGCCGGGCGTGTGCCAGACTTCGAGACGATGCCCGCCGATCTCGATCGTCTCGCCCTCGACAACCTCGCGATCGACCTTCACCGTCGGCATGTCGAGGTGAACGTTCTGCGCGGCAATCTCGGCGAAGGTCTTGATGCGGTCGCCCGTCTCGAGCGACTCGACCGCCAGCGGGTGGGCGAGCACCGGCGCCTTGAGAATGCTCTTGGCCTTGGCGAGCCCCTGGATGTGGTCGACGTCGGCATGCGTGGCCACGAGGGCCCGGCACTGGGACAACGGAAAATCCATCTCCCGGATCATCTCCACGATCTCGTCGACGGTCTCCTCGTAGCCGATGTCGATGAGGGCCCAGTCACGATCGTCGTGGACTAGGTAGACATTACACCCGATCCGCCAGCCGGCCTGGTGGTTCATCTCGATAACACCGGGGAAGATCGGACGACGTTCAAGCATGGCGTTGGGTGATACTCGCGAAGGAAGAGGCGGAGGCAGGCCGCCGGCAGGGTACCGAGCCAGATTTGCGGCAAACGTCGGCGGAAGACAGACTAGCAGCAGAAGTTTAGACGTTTTCCATCCAAAGTGTAGCGCGATGGCATCTTTCCCCCGGACAGGGTTTGCGGCGTGGGCCGGCAGCGTCGAAGAGCTGTGCGGTTTGATCGACGCCCTGCGGCCCCTCGCCCGTTCGCTCGGAGCCCCCGATCCCGAGGCGGACGATTGGTTTGGCGTGCTCTTCGGCAAGCTGCGACCGCAGGTTTCACGCGAGCCGCTGCTGGTCGCAGCCGTCTGCGGTGGCACGAACACCGGCAAGAGCCTGATCACCAACACCCTCGTGGGCGAAGAAATCAGCCGCTCTGTTCCGGAGGCGGCGCGGACGCGTCATCCGGTGGCCAGCCTGCCGCGGGGGCTCGCCGACCGCGCCGATCTGGCGGCACTCTTCCCCGGATTCTCGCTTGCGGCCTGGGCCGGCGTGCAGGACGCGATTGAACTGGGGCCGGATGCGTCGGGCAACGAAGACCGTTTGGTGTGGCGAGAGGACTCAAGCGGCCGGCAACCGGCCAGGCTCGTGCTCCTCGATACGCCCGACATCGACGGCACGCTCAGGGAAAACTGGCACCGGGCCGAACTGGTGCGGAATGCCTGCGATGTGATCGTCGCCGTGCTCACCCAGCAGAAATACAACGACGCGGCCGTCCGCGACTTCTTCGCCGCCGCGGCATCGGCGGGCAAGGCCGTGGTCGTCGTTTTCAACATGATCGACTGGCCACGGCAGCGCGACCGCATCGCCGGCTGGCTGGCGACGTTCACCGCGGAAACCGGCGTCGCGCCGCTGGCTGTCTATGCCGTAGCACACGACTTTCGCGCGGCCGAGGCGGGGCGGATCGAGTTTCATCCCCTGCCCGAACTCACGCCTGACGGCGCCGCGATCGATCTCGCAGACCGTCTGGCCGACTGTGATTTCGATCGCATCAAGCGGCGGGCGATGGAAGGGGCGTTGCGGGTCGTGCTCGATCCCGGAACCGGGGCCGGCGCCTGGCTCGATTCCTTCGAGTCGAGTGCCAAGGAGTGGCGGGAGGCGCGGCGGCTCTTGACCGAAGAGGCGCATGTGCGGGTGGACCTGCCCGCGGCGCCCAGGGAGATCGTCTGGAACGAGATCTGGCAATGGCTCGAGCCGCGGCGTTCGGGGCTCGATCTCACCGTGAGCAGGGTCTATCGCGCGGCCGGCAGGGGCGTGAACTGGGCGGCGCGGCGGGCCGGCCTGGCCCGCAGTGTGGCGGAACGGCGCGAGGATTTCTCGGCCATCGAACTGGCCGCCCTCAAGACTGCCCTCGGCGATTTCATCGCCCGGCTCGACGACGCCTGCCGGCGAAATTCCAGGCTGGCCGCGATCCTCAAACAGCGGCTCGTCGAGGGTGACCGGGCCTCCTGGTATGCCGATCTCGAACGCCGCCATGCCGGCCTGCCGCTGGTGTCGGAAGACTACCGCACGTTTGTCCGCAGCGAACTCGATCGTTTCGCCAAGGAAAATCCTGGCATGGTTCGCGGCATCCTCACCGCCCTGAGCATGGGGGCGGTGGCCCGCCCTGTGATCACCGTCGTGCTCGGCCTGGCCGGTGCCGCCGCCGTGCCGACCGCGGTCGCCACGACGGGCGGGCTGTCGGTGCTCGTGCACCACGTCGGCGATTACGCGATGTGGGCCGCCGGGCCGCTCGTCGGCGAGGGGGCGATCAGCCTGGGCGCGGCCGGGCTCAGGCCGCTGATCGAGAAGCTGTTCGCCGGTTGGTCGGCCGAGCGAGGCCGCGTGCTCGCGGAGACGCTCCACGATGTCGTCCTGGGTGACCGGCTGCAGGAGATCGACCGGTTGGCCAATGCTGCATCGGCCCCCGAGGTGATGCGGGCTCGGCGGCTGCTCGTGGAATGCGGCCGGGAGATCGGCCACGAGTCAGGCCATGAGGCAGGCCATGAGGCAGGCCATGAGGCAGCACGGGAAGCAGGACGGGAGATGTCCCCATGAACGAGCCGATGCCCACCGGCGGCGAGCCGGTCGACTTCGCCAGCTTTGACGACCTCGTGGAGACGCTTGCCCGCTGGAGCGGATCGCTGCCAGCGTGGCCTCCTGCCCGAGCGGTGCGGGCCGAGTGGGAACAGATCGAGCCCCGCCTCGACCGCGCGCGGCGCGAGCTCTCGCGGATGCTCGTCGTCGGCGTGATCGGCGGTACCGGCACGGGCAAGAGCACGCTCGTCAACGCCCTGGCCGGCTGTGAGCTCAGTCCTGCCGGTGACGTCGCGCGGCCGACCACGATCAATCCGGTGGTGGTCGCCGCCCGCGACGTCGATCTCTCCTGGCTGCCGGTCGATGCGATGAACGCCCGGGTCGTTCGCAGCGATGCGGCCGCCGTTGCCAACATTGTGCTCGTCGACTGCCCCGACCCGGACACACAGTCCGAGCCCGAACGACACCCCCATCCGTCCCAACACTCCCCTGCGGTGTCCGAGCCTGCCAGGCCCAGCGACAGCAATCGCAACCGCGACCTGCTCCAGGCGGTGCTTCCCGCCTGCGATGTGCTGCTGCTCGTGTCGACCGCCCAGAAATACCGCTCCTGGATCGTCGCCCGCGAAGTGGCCGCCTTCGCCCCGGGCCGACCGCTGCTCTTCGTGCAGACCCATGCCTCGCGGGATCCCGACATCCGGGATGACTGGCGACGTGAACTCGAATCGCAGGGCTTCGTCGTGCCACAAATCTTCCGGCTCGACGCGGTCGAGGCAGCCACCCGGACCGCCGCCGGCCTCGAGCCCGACGCGGGCTTCCGGGAACTGGTGGAGGCGATCGACGTGGAGCTGGTCGGTCGTGCCGCACGGCGGGTTCGCCGCACCGGCAGCCTCGATCTGGTGGGCTGGTTTCTCCGGCGGTCGAGGGACAGCCTGGCTCCGCTGCGGCAGCCGGTGTCGCAGCTCGCCGCCGGTGTGGTGAGCGAGCGAACGCGACTGGAAGGCATCCTCGCCCGATCGGTCGGCTCGCGACTCCGCAGCAGCCGGGCGGCCTGGCAGCGGATTCTCACCGGTGAGATTGTCGAACGCTGGCATGGCGGACCGTTCGCGATGTTTCTGCATGCGGTGGAATCGATCGCCGCCTTCTGGCCACGGATGCGGGCCGCGGGTGGTGGCCTGATCAGCCGGCTGCTCGCCGGGCAGGCGGTGGGCACGATTCCCGCGGGACAGGCCGGCTGGCATGCGGTCGAGGAACTCGGGCTCTCCGCGGCGGAGGTCGAGCAGTCGCGGAGCGTGCTCTGCGGGCTCGCAGCGCGGTCCCGTCTCGATGAGCCGCTCGTGGGCCGGGCCCGGCTCGAAGAATCACACGTGGCGACGACTGTCAGCACGTTGCTCGAACGCGCTGCCGCCTGGCTGGCCTCCGGAATTGATCGGCTCGTGGCGGAGCGGCGTGGCCGGATCGACGGGCCGGTGTTTCGCTGGATCTGCGAGGCGCTCTTTTCGGGGCTCCTGGTGGCGGTGCTCGTGCGGGCGGGCTGGAACTTCTTCGTCGGCCATCTCTGGCAGGGCCGCGTGGTGGACGGCAGCGGCTTTCTGCAGGAGGCGCTCGTCTGGGTGATCCTCTGGGGATTCCTGCTCCGCTGGATCGCGTTTGCCCGTGTCCGCGTGGGGCTCGACGGCGACATTCAAGCGCTCGTGGCCCGGCTGCCGGAGGCCCATCTCACCGATCCCCTGATCGCCGACTTCGCCTCGGCCGCCGATGCAACGGCACGCTTCATGGATCAGGGCGAGCGGCTCGGCAGCGACCACGACGCCCTGGTGGCCAGGCTCACCGAACCGACCGGCGGCCTCGGACGACTCCGTGGAGTGGCACGATGAGGTTTCTGGGAAACGCTGGCTCGCTGGCTGGGCGAGTCACCGGGCTTTTCACTGGCCTGTTCACCGGGCTCGTGGCTGGCGGACTGCTTGCAGTGCCGGTCGGGCCCGCTCGAGCTGCGGAACTCAACGACGTCGTGGCCCGCGGTGAACTGGTCTGGGCGGCCGATCAGGAGGGGGGCGGGCCACATGTCTTCCCCGATCCCACGGATGCACGGCGAATGACCGGCTTCGAGGTCGAACTCGCGACGCTGCTGGCGGAAGAGCTGGGTGTGAAGCCTCGCTTTCAGCAGGGACAGTGGGACCGGCTGCCGCTGCTGCTCGGCCGCACCGCCGACTGCGTCATCAACGGCATCGAGCTGACACCAGAACGCCACCGCGACTACTTCTGCTCGCGGCCCTACTTCGGCTACTCGCTCCAACTGCTCGCCCGCCGCGAAAGCCCGATCGATGACTTTGAAAAGCTGGCCTCGCCCGGCCCGGCGGGCCGCTGGCGGGTTGGCGTGCTCACCGGCTCGGCCGCCGAGAGTGTCATGCGATCGCGGCCCGATCTGGAGGTCGATGTGATCGGCTACGACGGCACGATCGATTCGCTCGAGCAGGTGTCGGGGGGCGTGCTCGATGCCGCCGTGATGGACGACTGCATCTTCACGTTTTACGCCGATCGCTTCAGCCGGCTGAAGACCGTGGGGCGGCCGTTCGCCGGCGGCTTCTATACGGTTCTCACCGCCCGCGATACACCGCGGCTGTCGGCGGCGATCGACACGGCCCTCGGACGCCTCATCGCCGATGGCCGGCTCAAGAGTCTCTACGATCGCTGGGACCTCGCCGGCCGGCAGCAGATGCTCATGCTCCGCGATGCG
>JBIIFB010000077.1:0-16391 GCA_044237545.1 Pirellulales bacterium | reverse complement strand
CATCGATGAAGATTTCAGCGAGAGACCGCACGGGGATGTCATCGCCGATGGCAGGACCGAAATTCCAGCCGCTGGACCAGCGGGCCGACGGCTCCGCGAGCATCGAGCCGGCGAGGGCGAGATATCCGGCGAGCGGTTCGAGCACGTGCTGCCAGGGGCGGACCGCCGCGGGGTTTCGCACCGGCACCGGCTCGCCCGCCGACAGATGTCGCACGATGTCGGTGATGATCCGATCGACGGCCCAATCGCCGCCGCCGATGACGTTGCCGGCCCGCACCGTCGCCAGCTGCACGCCATGCTCGGCCAACCGCTCGGGTGGAAAGTAGCTGCGACGATACGCCGCCGTGAGGAGCTCTGCGGCGCCCTTGCTCGCGCTGTAGGGATCGCGGCCGCCCATCGGGTCGCTTTCGTCGTGTGGCCGGCCATCGTCGTGCGGTTCGTAGCACTTGTCGCTCGTGACTGAAATCAGCACGCACGGCTTGCCAGCCTTGCGCACCGCGTCGAGCAGCGAGGCCGTGCCGACGACGTTCGTGGAGAACGTGTCGAGGGGCTCGCGATGAGAAAGCCTCACAAGGGGCTGTGCGGCCAGATGCATGACGACATCGGGCTGGGCCTCGTAAACGGCCGCAGCCAATCGGGACGCATCGCGGATATCGGCTTCATGGTGAACGTCCACGAGATCGTGAAGCCGGGCGACGTCGAAGAGCGAGGGAGTCGTCGGCGGTGCGAGCGAATAGCCGGTCACCTTCGCCCCCAGGCGGTCGAGCAGCAGGAGCAGCCACGATCCCTTGAAGCCCGTGTGTCCGGTGACGAAGACCCGCTTCCCCCGCAGGCTATCGGTGCCGATCATCCCCACACCTTCCAGCTCGCCCTGCCTTCGTTCCAGAGTTCGTTCACCTGCAGGTAGTCGCGGTAGGTGTCGACGGGGAAGAAAAAGCCGTCGTGCTTGTAGGCCATGAGCTGGCCGTCGACGGCGAGTCGTTCGAGCGGCTCTGTTTCCAGAATCTCGGCATCGCCCCCCTTGAGATAGTCGAAGACGCGGCGATTCAAGACGAGAAAGCCGGCGTTCACCCAGCCCTCCACCTTTGGCTTTTCGGAGAAACTGGTCACCTGCGAGTGTTCGTCGATCATCGTGATACCGAACCGGGAGACAGGCTGCACGGTCGTCACGGTGGCAAGCTTGCCGTGTGCCTTGTGAAACGCCACCAGCTTGCCGACGTCGACGTCTGAGAGCCCATCGCCATACGTCACGATGAACGTGTCGCTTTTGACATGCTGCTCGATCCGCTTCACGCGGCCGCCGGTGTTTGTCGCCACGCCGGTGTCGGCGAGCGTGACCTCGAAGTCGAAGGGCTCCTGGTTGCCGTGATACCAGACCTGCCGCCGGCTCCCGACGGCCACGGTGCAGTCCTGCGTCATCGCCTCGTAGTTGAGAAAGTAGTCCTTGATCATGCTCCCCTTGTATCCCAGGCAGAGCACGAACCGGTTGAGCCCGTGATGCCCGAAGAGCCGCATGATGTGCCAGAGGAGCGGGCGGGATCCCACCTCCACCATCGGCTTGGGGCGATACTCCGTTTCCTCGCGCATCCGCGCGCCCTGACCACCGCAGAGAATGACGACGTCCATGGGGAGGGAGTGTCCTTGTGAGCCTTGAAAACGGCGTGACTAAAGCCCCGGAAATCCTACCACGCTCCTCGCTCGATACTTGCACGACGCGGTAGACTTTATGGCCGTATTCCCCCCTGCCCGGCCGCCACCACGAGATCCCCCACCCCATGCCCGCCCATAAGCCGACGATCGGTATCCTCACCAGCGGCGGCGACTGCCCCGGCCTCAACGCCGTCATTCGGGCCACAGTCAAAAGTTCCGAGCGGCTCGGCTACGACTGCGTCGGCTTCCTCCGCGGCTACGAGGGGCTCGTCGATCCAGTCAGCTACATGCCCCTCACCTCGCGGAACACCGCTGGCATTCTCACCCAGGGCGGCACCATCCTCGGCTCCACCAACAAGGGACGCTTTTCGGCCACGGTGGGCGAAGACAAACGGGTCGCCGTAGACCCCGAGCTGATCGCCCAGGTCGCCACCACCGTCCGTCAGCTCTCGATCTGTGGCCTCGTCTGCATCGGCGGTGACGGCTCGCTCACCATCGCCCAGCAGCTTCACGAGAACGGCATTCCCGTGGTCGGCGTGCCCAAGACGATCGACAACGATCTCGGCGCGACCGCCTTCACGTTTGGCTTCGACTCGGCCGTGGCCTGCGCCACCGACGCCCTCGACCGGCTCCACACCACCGCCGCCAGCCATGAGCGGATCATGGTGCTCGAGGTGATGGGCCGGCATGCCGGCTGGATCGCCCTCCACTCGGGCATCGCCGGCGGTGGCGACGTGATCCTCCTGCCGGAAATCCCCTGGACATTCGAGAGCATCTGCCGCAAGGTCCACGAGCGGGAGGCGGAAGGCAAGAAGTTCACGCTCATCGTCGTGGCCGAGGGAGCCCACCTGCCCGCAGGCGGCACGGTACATGCAAAGGACGCGAAGGCCGAGGCTGCCGGCTACCATCAGCAGGTGAAGCTCGGCGGCATCGGTGCGGTCGTGACCGCCGAACTGTCCCAACGGCTCGACCGCGAAGTCCGCAACGTCGTGCTCGGCCACCTGCAACGCGGCGGCAACCCGACGAGTTTCGACCGCGTGCTCGCGACTGAGTTTGGCGCCCACGCGGCCCGCCTGATCCATCAGGGACGCTTCGGCGAGATGGTCTGCTACCGTCCGCCGAACATCGAGAGCGTGCCCATCATCGCTGCGATCAGGGAACTCTCGCGGGTCGATCCTGACAGTTCGGCGGTTCAGGCGGCCCGGGCCCTCGGCATCAGCTTCGGCGATGCGGACGACATGCCGAGCCCGTTCGCTGGGCCGTGCGCTGAGAAGTCTCGCCTGCGCGGCTGAAACGCCGTCGGGCCATTGCCCGACGGGCTGACGGATGGTCTGCTTCCCGGACCGTTACCAGACATTTCGCATTCCATTTGATTCGCACCGCCGGGGGAGAGAATTTTATGAACGAGCCACAGAAGGCTTCCGAGAAGGCTGCCGGCAGGGTTGCCAGCGTCATGCAGGAGAGCCGGGTGTTTCCCCCGTCGGCTGATTTTTCCAGCCGAGCCCGGATCGGATCGCTCGAAGACTACCGGCGAATCTACGACGAGGCGGCCCGCGATCCCGAGGGCTTCTGGCACGCCCACGCCCAACTGCTCCCCTGGATGAAGCAGTATGCAAAAGTGCTCGACTGGCAGCCGCCCACGGCGAAGTGGTTTGTGGACGGCCATATCAACGCCTCGGCCGTCTGCCTCGATGCGCATGTCGCGGCCGGTCGAGGCGACAAGACGGCGCTGGTCTGGGTCGGTGAGCCGACCGGCGAACGCCGGACATACACCTACCGTGAACTGCTGGCTGAGGTCTGCCGCTGTGCGGCCGGCCTACAGAAGCTCGGCATCAAGCCGGGCGAGGTCGTCTCCATCTATATGCCGATGACTCCCGAACTGGTGATCGCGATGCTCGCCTGCGCACGAGTCGGCGCGGTGCACTCCGTGATCTTCGGCGGCTTTTCCAGTGAGGCGATCGCCGACCGCAACGAAGACGCCAAGGCCGTGGCTGTGATCACCGCCGACGGCGGCTGGCGGCGTGGCACGCAGCTGGCTCTCAAGAAAAACGTCGACGAGGCGCTGAAGAAGTCCCCGACCGTGAAGCATGTGGTCGTGCTCAAGCGGACCGGCCAGCCCGTCGACATGGTGCCAGGCCGCGACATCTGGTGGCACGACCTCGTCGCCGGCATGCCAGACGACACGCCGCCCGTCGCCATGGATTCGGAGTCGCCGCTGTTCATCCTCTATACCAGCGGCTCGACCGGAAAGCCGAAGGGCATCAAGCACACCACCGCCGGCTATCTTGTCTGGGCAAAGACGACTGCCGAGTGGGTGTTTGACCTGCGGGAGGACGATCTCTTCTGGTGCACCGCCGACTGCGGCTGGATCACGGGCCACAGCTATGTCACCTACGGACCGCTCGCGGCCGGTGCGAGCATCCTGATCTACGAGGGCGCCCCCAATGCCCCGCACGAGGGCCGCTTCTGGGAGATCATCGAACAGGAGAAGCCGACAATTTTCTATACGGCGCCGACCGCGATCCGCTCGTTCATGAAGTGGGGCATGGAGCACATCGAGGGCCGCGACCTGTCGAGCCTACGGCTGCTCGGGACGGTGGGCGAGGGCATCAATCCAGAGGCCTGGATGTGGTATCACGAGGTGATCGGTGGCACGCGGTGCCCGATCGTCGACACGTGGTGGCAGACGGAAACGGGCGGCATCATGATGAGCCCTCTCCCCGGCTGCACGCCCACGAAGCCCGGCAGTTGCACGCTGCCACTGCCTGGCGTCTGCCCGGAGATCGTCGACGCCGCCGGCGACCCGGTCGATCAGGGCGAGGGCGGCTGGCTCGTGATGACCAAGCCCTGGCCGGGCATGCTCCGCGGAATCTGGGGCGACGACGAGCGGTTTCGGGAGACCTACTGGTCACGTGTGCCGGGGAAGTATCTGGCCGGTGACAACGCCCGCCAGGATGCTGACGGCTACTACTGGATCATGGGGCGGATCGACGACGTGCTCAATGTGGCCGGCCATCGGCTCTCCACGATCGAGATCGAAAGTGCGCTCGTGAGCCATCCGCTGGTGGCCGAGGCGGCCGCTGTGGGCCGGCCTCACGACGTGAAAGGGGAGGCGGTGGCGGTATTCGTAACACTCAACGGTGGCGAGCCGGCCGACGTGAACGCGCTCAAGGATGCTTTACGGAAGCACGTCCGCCAGCAGATCGGCGCCCTGGCCGTGCCCGACGACATTCATTTCTCGGCCACGCTCCCGAAAACCCGCAGCGGTAAGATCATGCGGCGACTGCTCCGCGACATCGCCGCCGGTAAGGAGACCGTCGGTGACACGACGACGCTCGAAGACTACACCGTGCTCGCCACGCTCCGCGGCAATGACGAGTGAGACAGGCGGAACCCGTGGGTGCGCGGGGGAGTGGATTGTGGGTAGAGGGAATGGATTGTGGGTGCGAGTTTTTAACTTGCACATGCATCGGACAAGATGAAATCTTGCCGCCACGGGGACACGGACAAGATAAAATCTTGCCGCCACGGGGGACACGGACACGATGAAATCTTGCCGCCACGGGTGGGCCGAAAAGCGTGGCGTATACTTCGGACATGCCCCCCTCCCCCGAACTCCTCGCGCCCGCCGGTGACTGGGACTGTGTTCGCGCCGCGATCGAAAATGGTGCCGACGCCGTCTACTTCGGCCTGGAGGCAGGCTTCAATGCACGGGCCCGTGCCACCAACTTCGCGGTCGATGATCTGCCCCCGTTGATGACGATGCTGCACCGGCGTGGGCTCAAAGGCTATGCCACGCTCAACACGCTCGTCTTCAGCGATGAACTGGCGTCGTTCAGGCACCTGATCGTCGCCATCGCCGAGGCGGGCGTTGATGCCGTGCTCGTGCAGGATGTCGGCGCCGCCCGGCTCATCAGGGCTATCTGTCCTGATCTGGCGATCCATGCCTCGACGCAGATGACGCTCACCAGCGCCGAAAGCATCCGCCTCGCCGAGGAGCTCGGCATGGAACGGGTCGTCGTGGCCCGTGAACTCTCGCTCGACGAGATCGTCGCGATCCGTCGGCAGACGGCGATGCCGCTGGAAGTCTTCGTCCACGGCGCGCTCTGCGTGGCCTATTCCGGGCAGTGCCTCACCAGCGAATCTCTCGGCGGCCGTAGCGCCAACCGCGGGCAGTGCGCCCAGGCCTGCCGGCTGCCCTACGATCTCATTTGCGATGGCAAGGAAGTCGATCTCGGCGACCAGAAATACCTGCTCTCGCCCCAAGATCTGGCTGCCTACGCGCTCGCCCCGGAATTGATCGCCGCAGGCGTTGCTTCGCTGAAGATCGAAGGACGGCTCAAGACAGCCGAATACGTCGCCAACATCACGAAGCACTATCGCACCGCCATCGACGCGGCGGTCGCTGCCCGGCCGCATGCGTTCACCTCCGGCGATGTCGAGGAGATGGAACTGTCGTTCTCTCGCGGTTTCTCGCCGGGCTGGCTCCAGGGGTGCGATCACAAGATGCTCGTGCCCGCCACGAGCAGTGCGAAACGTGGCGTGAAGCTCGGCACCGTCGTGGCTGTCCGCCGTGACCGCGTGCTCGTCGATCTGGTGGCCGGCATCAAGCGAGGCGACGGCCTGGTCTTCGATTGTGGCCGGCCGGTGGATGATCCGGAGGGGGGCCGCGTCTATGAGGTATTCCAGCGTGGTCACTCGCTCACAGACCCCGTGTCGCACGGCGAGGTGGAGCTGACGTTTGGCCATGGGGCCATCGATTTCGAGGCCGTGCAACCGGGCCAGACCGTCTGGAAGACCGACGACCCCCACCTCACCGCCCGCCTCCGCAAGACGTTTGAGTCGGCCGATCCCCGACGCCGGACACCCATCGACCTGCACGTGACCGTGGCCACCGGGATGCCGGTGCGGATCGTGGCCACGGTGACGGGGGGCAGGCAGTGCTCGGTCGAATCGGAGGCGCCGACGGTCGCGGCCACGAAGCATGCCCTGACCGAGGAAACACTCCAGACTCAGCTGGGCAGGCTGGGCGGCACGCCCTTCGAGCTCTCGGCGCTCTCAGCCGATATCACCGGCGGGCCGATGGTGCCGCACAGCGTGCTCGGAAAGCTCAGGCACGAACTCATCGCCCGCCTGGAGGCGTTGGTCGTCGACCTGCCGCCACGACGGATAAGCCTCGACGCGCAGCCAGAACAGCCGGCGGCCATGCGGACGAACACGGCGAGCGAGCCGCGTGCAGCCGAGCCGGCCAGGCTGCACGTCTTGGTGCGGTCGCTCGAGCAGCTTCGTGCCGTGGTCGAACTCGGCGAGCGGAGCCTCTACGCCGACTTCGCCGATATCCGGCAGTATCACGAGGCGGTGGCCGTGGCCCACGCGCACGCCGCCACGATCCACCTCGCCACGCCCCGGATCCAGAAGCCCGACGAACTCGGCATCTTTCGACTTATGTGCAAGGCCGGGCCCGACGGCGTGCTTGTCCGCAACTACGGTGGCCTGAGATTTTTCCGCGAGCAGGGGCTGCCCGTCATCGGTGATTTCTCACTCAACGTGACGAATGAATTGACGGCCGCCTTCTTCATGGAACAGGGGCTCTCGCGGGTGGCTGCGTCATACGACCTGAACAGGGAGCAACTCCTGGCACTGGTGGCGGCGACGCAGCCGGCATGGCTGGAGGTCGTGATCCACCAGCACATGCCTATGTTCCACATGGAGCACTGCGTGTTCTGTGCGGTTCTTTCCCCGGGCACCAACAAGACGAACTGCGGCCGGCCGTGCGACGACCACTCGGTGCGGCTTCGTGACCGGATCGGCGTGGAGCATCTCCTCACGGCCGATGTCGGCTGTCGCAACACGCTCTTCAACGCCGTGCCGCAGAGTGCCGCCGAGGCAGTGCCGCCGCTCCTGGCCCGCGGCGTCGGCCACTTCCGGGTGGAGCTGCTCGACGAGCCCGCCGATGCCATCGCTGACATCCTTGGTGGCTATCGCGACCTGCTGGCCGGCAGGACCACTGGTCGCGAGGTCTGGAGCCGACTCAAGGCCGCCAACCGCGTGGGGGTGACCCGCGGCACACTCGAGGAACGGCGGAATCCGCTGGCAATTCTCTGAATTGCGATTCCGCAGCAGGCGACCGCTGTCGCGGCCGTGGGACTTTTGTCGGTTTTTGTGGGCCTGCTTTCTGCCCCGCCGAGGTCTCCAGGGCCTTTTTTCAGGCCTGAAACGCCAGAAGTGTCGCCTGGCCACGGGCTACCGGTGGCAACGCTTGGGCCAACTTTTCAGGCTGCTTGCATCCCTTGGAAGCTGCCCGTAAGACAGTATGAAATCAGGGAGGCGCTTCCAAGCCTCGGCCTCGGCTATTTGGTGGTGTACTTGGAGGTGTGCTTCGCGGCGTCGACAGGTTCGTCATGCTCGTCATCGACGATCTGGATCGATCAAACTATTGCTGCTGATTCTTGTTTGTTTTTGTTCGGATATTTTCTTCTGGAGACTCGTGATCATGAATCTTGTCGACCTCGTAACAAGCCAACTGACCGGCGACGTGCTGAGCAAGCTCAGCGGTTTGGCTGGCACCAACGAAGCGCAGACCAAGTCTGCAACCAGCGCTGCCGTGCCCGCGCTGCTGAGTGTGTTCTCGAAGATGGCCTCGACCAATAGCGGTGCGAGCCAGTTGGCATCGTCGATGGGCGGCCTCGACCTCAAGATGCTCGGCAACCTCGCCGGTCTGCTCGGTGGTGGTCAGGCGTCGAGCCTGGGCAGCATGGGCGGCAGCCTTCTCAGCTCGCTGCTGGGCAACAACATGGGCAGCCTCGTGGGCACGATCGCCTCGTTCGCGGGCATGCAGCCCGGGATCATGAAGACGCTGCTGACGTATCTCGCTCCGATCGTGATGGGCGTGGTCGCCAACCAGTTCAAGGGTGCCAAGCCCGATGCGGCCGGCGTTCAGCGGCTCTTCTCGGAGCAGCAGGACAACATCAAGGCGTCATTGCCGCGTGGTCTGTCGCTGGCCGACTTCGACACCTCGTCGTCTTCGCCGCGTCGTACCGAGGAGGTCCGCGGTGGACAACGTCACGAGGAGGTCCGCGGTGCACACCGTCACGAGGAGCCGGCCTCGTCGTTCCCGTCGTGGCTGCCGCTCTTGCTGCTGCCCCTTCTTGGGCTGGCAGGCTGGTTCCTGTGGCCGAAGCCGGCTCCGGCCCCCCGTGCCGTCGTGGTCGAGGAGACCCGTCGTCGTGAAGGCCCGCTCGTCATCGATCGCACCGAGGTCGTTGAGACGGAAGGAAGGAAGGTCGTCTCCGATACCGTCAAGGAGACCATTGAACTGGCTCCCGGCATGGCCGAAGCTCTCAAGGTCGGCGAAGGTCTGACCGGCTTGTTCGGCAACCTCGGCAAGGTGCTCGGCGGCGTGACCAACGAAGAGTCGGCCCGTTCGGCAATCCCGCAGCTGAGCGAGTTCGCCCCGGTGCTCGCGTCGCTGCAGAAGTCGACCGTCGCGCTGCCCGAGGCGGGCCGCTCGTCGATCGTGGAACTGGTGACGAAGAACATGGGTTCGCTGCAGACGGTGATCGACACCGTCATGGCGATCCCCGGCGTCAAGGAAATCCTTGGACCGACCGTCACGCCGATGATCGATACGCTCTCCAAGCTCGGCAAGTAATGCGGCAGGCGGCGTGATGCCGCAGTCGCGTTGAAAACAACACCGGCCCGGATCGGCTGCAAAGCTGATCCGGGCCGGTTGTTTTTCTGACGCCGGGCGTGGCCGCGATCCCCCGGCTCCCGCCGTCCCATACAAGCCCGGGGCGTCAGCGATGGGACCTGCGCAACGCCGATGCCGCGTTACCAATAAATGTACTGAAGAAAACGCTCCCGGTCGGGCTTCGGGAGATCCTGCACCCGGGGCACAACCCAGCGGTTGTCCTCGGTGTCGACCAGCATCTTGCCATCGGAGCCGAAGTCGCTCGCCTGGCTCTGCGTCCACCGCATCGTGAAGGCCTGGCGGCCAGCGTCGGTGTCTACGTCGAGGTCGAGGTAGCCATGGGAGAGTTTCACGCCGTGCACCCTCGCGACCGAACGGATGAGCGATCGCCGGGCGAGGGCGGTTCGCACGACTGCCACGTCGGCGTCGCTCCAGTCCGCGAGCGATCGGATCATCCCCAGTTCGATCTCTTCGCCCGACTCACTCCAGCCACGGACCGAGAGATATTCCTCCGGGTATGTGGCTGGAAAGGCACGAACCATAAAGATCCCGGCGGCGATCCTGGCACCACTCTGCCAGAGCTCGATCCGGTCGTGGGCGCCGACGGCAAAACGGTGACCGTGCGGATCGAGCCAGTGGATGCTGGCGGCCGGCGATGGCAGAGGTTGCTGCGAAGCAGCCTGTTCTTCTGTCGTGGCTCGTTCGGCCTCAGGGGCCTGTGCGTCCGTCGCGGCCTCTTCCGGCCCGGGCTTGTGCTCCACCAGCAGGCTGTCGACCGTGGGCTGTTTCGAGACCTGGGTCTGGATCCGCACGAGTCGGGCATAGATGCCGTCGCTGGCGAGTAATTCGGCATGCGTGCCCTGCTCGACGAGACGGCCGCGGTCGAAGGCGAGGATGCGGTCGGCGTTACGGAGCGTCGAAAGACGGTGGGCGATCGCGATCGTCGTCCGTCCACGGACAAGGACGGCCAGAGCCTCCTGAATGCTCTTTTCCGCCTCGGCGTCGATGTTACTCGTCGCTTCGTCGAGCACGAGCACCCGGGGGTCGTAGAGCAGCGTTCGTGCGATCGAGAGCCGCTGTTTCTCGCCGCCCGACAGGCCGGCGCCGTGTTCGCCGAGGAGCGTCTCGTAGCCCAGCGGTTGGCGGCAGAGAAAGTCGTGGGCACCAGCGGCCTTCGCGGCGGTCAGGCCCTGTTCGATCGTTGCCTGAGGCCGGCCATAGGAGAGGTTTTTCCAGATCGTGCCCCGGAAGAGAAAAGACTCCTGGAACACGACGCCGAGTTTCTCACGCAGATCGTGGGTCGACAGGTCACGGATGTCGATACCGTCGACGGTGATGGTGCCCTCCTGCACGTCGTGAAACCGCGACAACAGGCTGACGAGTGTGGTCTTGCCGGAGCCGCTCCGGCCCACGATCCCCACCATCTCTCCAGGGCTCACCTCGAACGACACATCGCGGAGCACGGGCTGGTTGCGGTCGTACCCAAAGGTCACGTCCTGGAAGCGGATCGCGCCCCGGACATCGTCCCAGGCCACCGGCTCCTTCGGCTCCGCGATCAGGGCCGGCGTGTCGAGCAGTTCCAGCACCCGCTGGCTGCCCGAGAGGAAGCTCGTCAGCCAGGTCGTGAAGTTCGAAAGGGCACCCAACGGAGCGTAAAACATGGCGAGATAGGCGAGGAAGGCAATCAGTTGGCCGAGCGTCATCTGGCCACCGATCACGTCGCGACCACCGACATACCAGACGATCAGCCCGCCGAGGCCGAAGACGATCTGCATCGAGGCGGCGTAGGTGGTGTTGGTGTGTTCGACCCATTGCCGCCAGTGGCGGAGGTGGTCGCTGGCGGCGTGAAAGCGGTCGCGTTCCCGCGGTTCCTGAGAAAAGGCCTTCACAACGCGGATGCCAGAGAGCATGCCCGAAAGCGCGGCCATCTGCTTGCTGGAGGCGTCCCAGAGCCGGTAGTGCCGCGGGTAGACGTGCCGCCAGAAGATCCACGACCCCAGAATCACCAGGGGCACAGGAATGAGCGTGAACAGGGCGAGCTTGGGATTGATCCAGACAAGCATCGCCCCGACGCCCACCAACTGCACGATCTGGAGCAGGAAGCCGCCGGTGATCTGGTGCATGAGGCCGTGCAGCACCTCGCTGTCGTGTGCAACGCGGCTGATCATCGAGCTGACCTGATGACGGTCGTAATAGGCGATCGAGAGGCTCTGCAGCTTGGTCACCATCTCGTCACGGAGGGTGGCGGTGATGCCGGTGCCGATGTCCGTGGCCAGACGGCCCTTGAGAATGCCGACGAGCGAGAGCAGCACGCGGGAAAAGGCCAGCGCCAGCACGACGACCAGCAACGCCGTCTTGAATCCGGGAAGCGTTGCCGCCGTCGGATCGCTCTGCCCGGAAAGGATGTTGTCGACCATGTACTGCTGCAGTTTGGGCGGCGCGAGTTCGGCCACGACGCCCAGGAATGTCAGCCCGCACAACAGCACCGCTCCGCGGGTGTAGGGACGGAGCAGCTCCCCCACACGCCGTAGGATCTGCCCCTTCTGAACGCACCGTGGGCAGGTGTCGCCGCGGACGGCGAGCCGCAGGCTGCACGATGGGCATCGTGGCGGGTCAAGCGGGGCGGAGCGAGGGTCGCCCTCACTCCAGTCCGACGGCAATGCCAGCGGCTGCCCGTCGGTCACAGTCGTATCCCGAGCCTGTTCGAGCGCCCGCGACACCTTGTGGAAGCGGGTTGCCATGGCATTGGAATACCGCACCAGGTCGACCCACTCGCCCCCCTCGCGGACCTGCAGTGTGCCACCTCCCACGCCGGCGTTGGTCCGCACCTGGTCGATGCCATCCCAGGGCACGCTCCGCAGGGGCGGGCCGGCGGCAGCTGGGCTGCCCGAACCGTCCGGCATCACCGAGAGATGGTCCGGCGTGACAACAAGCCATTCCCGGCCGGGGAGGCCGTCGAGCGAGACATCGGTGTCGATGGAGAGCAGAATGGGCCGATGGTTCAGGCCGGCTCGATCGAGGGCCTCGTGCACCGCAGGCGGGAGCGGGGCAGGCGACGCCACTGCGGTGTCACTTGGCTTCCTGCCCGCGGCGGGCTTATGATCCGACGGTTCGGCAACGAGCGTGGAAATCGTGGCGTCCTTCACAATCCTGGCATGATGGAGCTTGTTCATGGCATACGTATGGTGCAACGGCTTGGTTCACGGCGAACATCTCCGGTGCCTCCGGTGCAACAGTCACCAACCCAGGGCAAGGAGGGCTTTCGGCATGGTGGGTGTGATAGCGCTGGTGCTGGCATGTGTGTCGGCGACGGCTGCCGCCGACGAGCCCGGCTTCGAGAGCCTTTTCGATGGCAAGAGTCTGGCAGGCTGGCAGGCAAATGAGAACCCGGCCAGTTGGCAGGTGGTCGATGGGACGATTGTCTGCCACGGCCCGCGAAGCCACCTCTTTTACGTCGGCTCCGATGCCGCCAAGCCGGCCGATTACAAGAACTTCCATTTCAAGGCTGACGTGATGACAAAGCCCAACGCCAACTCCGGGATTTTCTTCCACACGAGGTTTCAGCCGGAAGGCTGGCCGGCGGCGGGCTATGAGTTGCAGGTCAACAACTCACAGAAGGATCCGGTTCGGACGGGCAGCATCTACAACGTCGTCAAGAACTTTATCCCGCCCGCCGCGGATAACCAGTGGTTCACCGAGGAAGTCATGGTGAATGGCAAGGCCGTAACGGTCTTGGTGGACGGCAAGGTGCTCTTTGAATTTGTCGAACCCGAAGGGGTGGCAGGCACCCGCAGGCTGTCGAATGGCACGTTTGCCCTGCAGGCCCACGATCCGGGCAGCGAGGTGCTCTACAAGAACATTCGCGTCAAGCGGCTTCCCTGAGCCGAGCCCCGAGGCGGCCACCTCCCCTGCCAGCCCATTCCTCTGGCAGCCTACCCTTCCGGCAGCCTTCACTTCCGGCAGCCTTCACTTCTGGCAGCCTTCACTTCTGGAAAACTCAAGTTTATTCTTCCATGAGTCCGATCGTAAACATGCTGAGGATTCCCTCAAAACCGTTTCCACAGGTGCATTCATGATCATGCCCACGCTGCCGCTAGGGATTCGCGACGACATCACGCAGTGCATCGGCAGGACACCGCTTGTCAGGCTGCGGCGGGTGACCGAGGGCTGCGTGGCGACGATCGTAGCAAAGATCGAGAACATGAATCCGCTCTGGAGCGTGAAGGACAGGATCGCCGTCGCCATGGTCGATGCTGCCGAACGCGATGGGATGATCGGCCCTGACACGATCATCATCGAGCCCACCAGCGGCAACACCGGAATCGGCCTCGCCTACGTCTGCGCCGCCCGCGGTTACAAACTGCGGGTCACCATGCCCGAGAGCATGAGCCTCGAGCGTCGGCGCATGCTCAAGGCACTCGGGGCCGAACTCGTGCTTACGCCTGCCGCTGAGGGGATGCCCGGTGCCGTCCGCTATGCCGATGAGATCAGCCACTCGAGCAGTCAGTTTTTCATGCCGCAGCAATTCAAGAACCCGGCCAACCCGGATATCCATCGTCGGACGACGGCAGAGGAGATCTGGGCCGATACCGATGGGCAGATCGACATCCTCGTGTGTGGCGTGGGCACAGGCGGAACAATCACCGGGTGTGGCGAGGTTCTCAAGGCCAAGAAGCCCGGCCTCAAGGTCGTGGCTGTCGAGCCCGCCAACAGCCCCGTGATCTCGCAGAAGCTCGCGGGCGAGCCAATCAAGCCGGGGCGTCACACGATTCAGGGGATCGGCGCGGGCTTCATTCCCGACATCCTGAACCTCGACATCATCGACGAGGTGGTCAAGGTCGACGACGAGGATGCGATGGAAACCACGCGGGAGATGGCCAAGCGGGAAGGGCTGATGTGCGGAATCAGCTGCGGGGCGGCTGCCTGGGGAGCCTTGCAGGTGGCACGGCGTCAGGAGAACGCCGGCAAAATGATCGTGGTCGTGTTGCCAGACCTCGGCGAGCGGTACCTCTCGACCCGGCTCTTTCCCGAGTAATTCTGGCGGGAACGCGGCAGTCGTGACGTAGCGACGCGGATTCCGCAAGTTGCAAACTCGCGGCCACGAGGGAAGGGTGTCGCGACCTGTGGCGGCAAGTTTTTAACTTGTCCGTTGCCCCGGTGCGGATTCCGCAAGTTAAAAACTCGCGGCCACGAAAAGCGGGTGCGGATTCCGCAAGGAAAAAAACTCGCGGCCACGAGGGAAGGGCCTCGCGGCCACGACGACCCAGAGGCCAGGAATCCACTTCGCCCAGAAAACGCTCCGCGTCAATCAGACACGCCGAGTGGCGTTGGACGCCGTTGGGCGAAGAGCCAGTCGAGCACGAACGCATCACGGTAGGCCGACGTCCACGAATCGTGGCCGACCCCCGCGAGCTCGGAATAAATCGGACGGCCATCGGCAGCCCGCACCGCCGCGATCATGGCCCGCGACCGTTCCACCGGCACGGCCGTGTCGGCGTCGCCGTGAAAACACCACATCGGCAGGCCTGCGATGCGGGCCGCCGCGTGCTCGTCGCCGCCGCCGCACACCGGCAGAATGGCCGCGAATCGGTCGGGTATCCGCGCGGCCAGATCCCACGTGCCAAAGCCGCCCATCGAGAGGCCGGTGAGATAGATGCGATCGGGATCGACGTGCTCGCGGGCGACGACATCTTCAAGCGCCGCCGTTGCCGCGGCCAGATCGAGGGTGGCATGGGCGGGCTGCTGGGTGCTCTTCGCATCAGCCCATGAGACATCCACCCAGCGTTCGTCCATCCGGCATTGTGGCGCGAGCACGAAACAAGGATGCCGCTGACGCAGGGCCGGGTCGGCCAGCCACGTCGGTAGATACTTGAGCTGCCTCGTGTTGTCGCTGCCCCGCTCACCAGCGCCGTGCAGGAAGAGCACGAGCGGATAGCCTCCCCCTGCCCGTCCGTTCCCGTCAGTGGTCTCAGGGTGGAGCAGTCGATAATGGAATTCAACCGTCTCGCTCCCCACTGCCGCGTTGACGGATCGTTCTTCGTAGAGCGACGTGATGTCGGCGGTCGTTCCAGTGGTGTGCTTGGCGGCGGGTGTGGTCAGCACGGGTGACTCCTCGGCGTGGATCAGATGCCAGCCTAATTCGGCACGGCACCGATCGCCAGTTTCAGACGGCGAGGCATTGTCAGGCGAGAAAAGACCCCAACGGTCCCGCTGGGCAGGCCGAGGAAGTCCAGGTGCTTGAACCAGGTCGGCACATCGGCGGCCAGTTTCCCGACCGCCGTTCCCCGCAGATCGAGGGAGCGCAGGCTGGTCAGCCCCTTGAGTTGGAGCAGCCCCTCGTCGGTGAGGCTGCCGCCGGCAAGGTCGAGCGTGACCAGATCTTTGAGCGAGTCGGCCCGAAAGCCGAGCAGGATCGCAAACACATCGTCGGCGGCTGGCCCCCGGAGGCGAATGGAGACGAGCTTGTCAGCCACATGGCCAAAGTCTTCGCCGAACGACTTGCGGAGCCAGTCGGCCTCCTCCATCTCCACCTCGCCGCCACGTGTGATGGTTTCACTCACCACATCCTGCTGCTCCGCATAGGCCTCGATTTTCGATGCCAGCCATTCCAGTTTGCCCGCCTTGAACTGGACGAAGTCGTTCGCCTCCTCGAAGGCCTTCTGCAACTGGATGAACTGCTCCGGATCGCCGCCGCGGTCCGGGTGCATGGTCATGGCCTTGGCAAGGTAGGCCTGCTTGACGTCCTCCGCCGTGACCGGCGGCAAAAGGCCGAGGACCGTCAGACACTTTGGGTGGTGTGGGGATGCTGGCGAATGGGCCGCCGCTGCCGGAGGGGCCGAGCCCGCCAGAGAATCGCGAGGTGAGGAAGACTGGGGGGACGTCATACGGGATCGCCGCCGGCAAACGATGGTTTGGGACTCCCGGAAGGGTACGCGCAGGGCGAACCCCATGCAACGCTCACCTTGATCCCGATCGCGAAGACGCCTATTTTCCGCAGAGTGTCAGGAGATGCCAAGGAGGGCGACGTGATGAGAAGATTGTGGCTGCAAGT
>JBIIFB010000224.1:0-5132 GCA_044237545.1 Pirellulales bacterium | reverse complement strand
CGGCCGAAGTGGTGGTCACTACCCGGCTCCACTGGCCATCGTGGAGACGATCCTGAAGGGCGCCGCCGTGACCGCCGACAAGGCGGCAGTGATGGAAGCCGCCGCCTTTGCCAGGCTTGCTGGGTCGGACGCCTCCCGCCAGCTGATCCGTGTCTTTCGTCTGGGCGAGCGAAACCGGCGTGACAAGGGCCTCGACGAACGCGGGGCCACAGCCGGGCCGGCTGGCGATGCTGGCGATGCTCTTGATGCTGGTCAGGCTGTCGAGGCGACGCCTGCGCCGGAGCGTCCGGCTGTGATCGGCGCCGGCATCATGGGGGCCGGCATCGCGGCCAGCCATCTGCGGGCCGGCTTCGCCGTCACGCTCGTCGACGTGCAGGCAGACACACTGGCCGCCAGCGTGGCCTCCATTCTCGACGAAGCCGCCTGGGACCGCGGCACCAAACGAACAGACCCCATCCGTGCGGTCGCCCTGTCGGGCAGGCTCCACACCGCCACGCGGATGGCGGCGATCGCCGACTGTGATCTCGTCATCGAAAGCGTGCTCGAGCGGGCCGACATCAAGCGGCAGGTGCTGATCGAGATCGAACGCAACGTGGGCCCGGAAACGGTGATCGCCACGAATACCTCGACCAACCCGATTGCAAAACTCGCGGAGCCACTCCAGAATCCCTCCCGCTTCTGCGGCATCCACTTCTTCAATCCAGTCCGGCGGATGACGCTCGTGGAGGTGATCCGCGGGCCGGCCACGAGCGATGCCACCGTCGCCACCGCCGTGGCCCACGTCAAACGCCTCGGCAAGTGTCCGATCGTCGTGCGGGACAGTCCCGGCTTCCTCGTCAACCGCGTGCTGATGCCCTACCTCCACGAGTCGGTGGAGATGCTCCGCGAGGGGATCGATGCCAAACGCATCGATCGCGTCGCGCGTGCGTTCGGCATGCCGATGGGACCGCTCGAACTCTACGACATGATCGGCCTCGACACCGCCTTCTACGCCGGGCTCGTGCTGAGCGCCGCCTACGGCGACCGGATCGAGGCCTCGCCCCTGATTCCGGCGCTGGTGAAATCGGGGCGGCTGGGCCGCAAGAGCGGAGCCGGCTTTTATCTCTATCAGCATCAGTATCGATACCAGCAACACCAGCCCCTCCAGCAGGCGTCGGGCAGCCAGCGGGCCCGGATCGATCGCCCCGACGAGGGTGTTGTCAGGCTGATCCGGCCCTACGCATTGCCCGCGCGGGAGACGACAGACGCGACGATCGGCGACCGCCTCCTGCTCCCGATGCTGCTTGAGGCTCTCCGGGCCCTCGACGAGGGCATCGTCCGCGACGGCCGCGACATTGATCTCGCCGTGATCCATGCCCTCGGCTTCCCGGCCTTCCGCGGCGGACTGCTGGCCTGGGGCAACACGCTCGGCGCGGAAGAAGTAGTCCGCCGGCTCACGCCGCTTGCCGACCTCGGCATTCGCATGCACCCAACCCCTCGACTTCTCGCCATGGCCGCCGCCGGCGAACCCTTCACCACCTGAGCCCGCTCCGTTCGACACCCCCGGCGCTCCAATGCATCCATCACACGCCTCCTCGCCAGACACCACGCCCGTTGTCGTCGCCTGCTGCCGCACAGCGATCGGCCGGGCCCATGCCGAACGCGGCGTGTTCCGCCGGGTGCGGGGCGACGAACTGGCCGCGGCGGTCGTGCAGGCGGCGGTGGAACGCAGCGGCGTCGACCCCGACACCATCGAAGATGTCGTCCTCGGCGCGACGCAGCAACGTGGCGAACTGGGGGGCAACGTGGCGAGGTGCGTCGCGTTGTTGGCGGGCCTCCCCTTTTCCGTCGCCGGCACGACGGTCAACAGGCTCTGCGGCTCATCACTCGACGCCCTGGCGCACGCCTGCCATTCAATAGCCGCTGGAGCCGAGAACGTGCAGGTGGTCGGCGGTGTCGAACACATGCACCATCTGCCGATGGATTCAGCGATCGACGTCCACCCGCGGGTGTTTGCGAGGTCGAGCCGAGGAATGCTCTCCATGGGACTGACGGCAGAACACCTCGCGGCCACACACGGCATCACGCGGCGACGGCAGGAGGCCTACGCCCTCGAGAGCCATGCCCGAGCGGCACGCGCCGCCGACGCCGGACTGTTCGACGACGAGATCGTGCCCGTGATCGGCCACGACGAGGCGGGCGGTGTGATGGAGGTGATCGATGACCAGTTGGTTCGACGCGGCACCACCCCGGAGCAACTCGCGGCGCTCGAGCCGGCGTTTTTGCCGACCATCGGCACGATCACCGCGGCCACGAGCGGCCCGCTCAGCGACGGCGCCGCCGCGCTGGTCGTGATGTCGCTGGCGGAGGCGCGGCGGCAGGGGCTCGAACCGCTGGTACGCGTGGTGGGCACCGCCGTGGCCGGCGTGCCGCCGGCCATGATGGGCACCGGTCCGGTGGCCGCCACGCGGAAGCTGCTCGCCCGCACGGGCATCGCCCTCGGCGACATCGACCTGATCGAACTCAACGAGGCCTTTGCCGCCCAGGCGATCCATTGCCTGGAAACGCTCGAGCTCGATCCGGCCCGGGTCAACATCCGCGGCGGTTCGTTGGCGATCGGCCATCCGCTGGGCGCCAGCGGCGTTCGAATCACCACCACGCTTCTCCATGCGATGCGGGACTCAGGCGCGAGGATCGGCCTGGCGACGATGTGCATCGGGCTCGGTCAAGGCATTGCCGTCCTCTTCGAAAGAATCGACTGACGTCGCGTCATGCCTTCCACCGCACACTCCACTCCAGACTCCCGACCCGCGGTGCGCAAGCCTGCCGCGCAGACCGGCCCTGCCCCCGTTTCCGCTGCCGAATCGATGGTCGCGTTGATGCGGACGCGGCTTGAGGAATCCTACGACCGGCCCGCGATCTGCGACACGCTTGATGGCGGCCAGACATGGACCTGGGGCGAGGTGATCGCAGCAGCCGTCCAACTCGCCGATGGCTTCAACAGGCTGGGCGTCCACAGCGGCCATCGGCTCGCCCACCTCGGCTCGCACTCCCCAGACTGGATCGTCGTCGATCTGGCCTGCCAACTCGCGGGCGTGGTGCACGTGCCGCTGCATGCCGATGCGACCGCCATGGAACACGCCTCACAACTCCTCTGGCTCAAGCCGCATGGAATCGTCTGGAGCGGCACCGGGCGGGCGGGCGGGCTCGGAGTCGACCTCCCGATTTCGATCGATCTGCGGTCGGGGCCAGGACCGCGGCATCGAAGAGCCTCGCCGGGCGGAACGGATTCGGGCGTGGCGGATGTCGGCGGGCTCTCGTCCGTCTCCTGGAAGCGGCAGCACGCCGACCGCGGCCTGCTACGAGACACGGTCACGCGGCATGCTGGTGCGTGCGAGCCCGATGCCTGCAGCGTGATCCTGCTCTCCTCCGGCACGACCGGCCGACCGAAGGGAGTGATGCACTCCCAGCGGGCGGTGGTGGCAAACGCCGTCGCCGCCACGAACGTCTTTCTCGACGAGCCGGACGACGTGCGGCTCTCATGGCTGCCGATGAGCCACTCGCTGGCAAGAACAGGTGACCTGGTCACGGCCCTCGTCCGCGGCGGCTGCCTGAATGTCGTCACCGACCGTCGCCGGGTGCTCGATGCCTGCCGAGTGCTGCCCCCGACCGTCGTGCTGGGCGTGCCCGCGTTTTTCGAGCGGCTCGAACGCTCGGCCGATTCCGGACGGATTCCCGACCTGCCGAAAGCGCTCGGGGGCCGTGTTCGGGTCTGCGTGTCGGGCGGTGCGGCATTGCGGGAGCGGACAGCCACTGCGTTTGGTGCCCGTGGCCTGCCGTTGGTGCAGGGCTACGGACTCGCCGAGGCCGGTCCGGTGGTCACGCTCGCCAATCCCCGGATCGCGCGGCCCGGCACTGTGGGGCCCGCCATCGCTGGCGTGGAGCTGGCGATCGACACACGCCCTGCAACCCGCGGCCAGCTGCTCGTGAAAACTCCCAGCCGCGCCCTTGGCACGATTGAACCCGCAGCGACCCCGCCGCCAGGCCATAGGAAGCTGCCTTCCCCCGACAGTCAGCCCGCGCAGACCGAATGGCTCGAAACCGGTGACCTGGCCGCGATCGATGCCGACGGCCACGTGCGGATCACCGGCCGACTCGTCGATACGTTGGTGCTGGCAGGGGGCACGAAGGTGCCGCCTGCCGAGGTGGAGGCGGCGCTCGCCGAGGATGCAGCCGTTGCGCAGATCTGCGTGGCGGGCGACGGGCTGGCGGCGCCGATGGCGCTCGTCGTGCCCGACCCGACCGTTCTCCGCGCAGCGATCCGTCGCATGGGCGTCAGGGTCTGGAGCCGCCGCGCCGCCCTCCGGCACCCCCGGGTGCTCGCATGGCTCGCCCGTCGCCTCGCGCGACGGCAACGGCATCTGCCACGTGCCTGGCGGGTGCGGCGGGCTGTGCTGGTGGGCCGGCCATTCGATGCGGCCCACGGTGAAGCGACCGAGTCGCTGAAGCTCCGGCGAAAGGCCATTGCCGAGCACTTTGCCATGGAACTGGCAGCCGCGGCCGCACCGCAGACGCCGCCCTGGATGGCGGTGGTGTCACCGGGCCCGCCATGCCGACCGCCGCCTGCCGACGCCACTCTTCCGACTGGCATCAAAACCATGCAGACGCGTCGCAGCTGGGCGGCCGCAAGCCTCTGGGGAGGCACGCGGACGGATGCGCAGGCCGCGAGCTCGTTTTCGCTGGCGGCTGCACTGGCGGCTGAGCCCCTCCGTGCTGCGGTCGCCGACGTGGTTGGACAATCTGGCCGCGTCATCGCCGAACTGCGGACGCAGTCGCGGCTGTACGACGCCATGCCCCGCGGAGCATCCTCCACCTGGTCACCCGCTCCACTCGACGATGCTCCCGCCCAGCCCGTCGGCACGTTCTCGTCAGCGGCGGAGGCGGCGCTCGGAGAGGCTGGCCTCTGGGGACTGTTCGTGCCAGAAGCCTACGGTGGCACCGGCTGCACCCTGCAGGAACTCGCCCGCGTGATCACACACGTCGCCGCCGATGCGCCGACGGCCGCCGGCATGCTCTCCGTACACTCCTCGATCGGTGCGGTGGCGGCACTGAACGAATACGGTTCTGCCAGCCAACAGGAGCGGCATCTGCCG
>JBIIFB010000076.1:0-16469 GCA_044237545.1 Pirellulales bacterium | reverse complement strand
CGCCTCCGTGGCCGCGGCGTCGCCCGCGGCGCGGTGCAGCGCCGTCTTCCAGCCCTTCAGGGAACTGTCCGTCCGCGCCCGGTTCCCCGGATCGCCCACGATGCGGCCGTGCTCGCAGCGAAGATCGGGGCCGATCAGGACGCCCAGCCAGTCGAATTCCACGCCCTGGCAGGTGTGCACGCAGCCGACCTGATCGATGCCGTCCTTCAATGTCGCCCAGTTCTCGCCCATGAAGTTCCAGGGAAGGGACAGCCCGTCGGCCTGCACGTGCTTCACATGCCCATGCCGCTGGCGGCCCTTAGTGGGCCACTCCCACGAATAGCCTGCGATCAGCCTCGCCTTGTTGGTCGCGTTCTTGGCCTTGAGAGCCGCGTACATCTGCTTGGCGTCGTCGAAGACCCGAAAGTCGTACTGCTCGTCTGCCCAGTTGTCGAAGTTGCCGGTGGGCCGTACCTGCAGCACGTCGTCGAGCCAGTTCAAGTAGCCATCGGAGCCACCGCAGCGGAACTGGGCTGTGAGCGTGAAAGACTTGTGGACGTTTGCCTTGAACTTCTTGGCCGCTTCGCAAATCCGCTCCTCGCTGCCAGAGTCGTTCCACTGAACACGCTGCGTCTCGTCGAGGAAAAACACGCTGATGCGGGCCGCTCGCACCATGTCGTCCACCATACTCTGGCCTTTGTATTGATAGGCCTGATCCTTGAGCCGGTGGGCCTCGTCCACGATCAAGACCTCGTGCGTCTTGTCCTTCATGAAGTCTGCCGTGTGAAAACTCCACGACGACTGAAACAACGCCTCCCCGTCTTCGCGGTACTTGTGATGCCGCTTTGTGAGCTGTTCCACGAGCGTGTCGCGAAAAGCCTTGTTGGGCGCGACGAAAAACCCCAGCCTCTTCGAGTTCAGCACCTCCGCCAGCAATCGCACGGCGATCACGGACTTTCCGGTGCCAGGGCCGCCATGGACGATGAACACCTGCCGCTTGGCGGCTGTCGCCACGCCGGCGATCGCATGCCGGATAATCTGGAAGGCCTCGTTCTGAGCGTCGAGCAGCTCAAACTCCTCGTTGCCGTCGAGCATGTTTCCGACACATTCGATCAGCGCCGGCGCCGGGATCAGCCGCCCCTTCTCAAGTAGGAAGAGCACGTCGTGCCGCGACCTGTGCCGGACGTATTTCTCGATGCAGCGCGAGAGGGCGTCGGCATCGTCCGCCAGAAAGAGATGCGTGTCGTCGATGATATGGCGGTAGCGGGCGTCCTCGAGCGGCTCTGGCTTGCGGCGGACGAGGTTGAACAGGTAGGCGGCCGAGTGGATCCCTACGTTTTTCTCGACGATGTCGGCGTTAAACCGAAGGATCAGCCCCTTGTACTTGCGGGCCTGCACGCACGGATGCTGCGAGAGCGACCCGCCCCCGTAGGGCGACCAGACGAGGTCCGGCACGTCCGACTTGTCGGCCTCGCTCCAAGATTTCAGTTCGAGGACCAGACCGTTGTCGTTTGTGCCGTCGTTGCCAGCCAGCAAGACATCCACCCGCGATCGGCCGGCGGCTGAGATGTGGTATTCGATGGCCACCTGCATGTCGTCGTCGACATTGGCCCGTCGAAGTGCGCTTGAGAACCGGGCGTATTCGTCTGCCCACACTCGCCGATCGGCGGGCACGCCCCCGGTCTGCCGCTCAAAGCCGTCGATCAGCCGCCGTTCGAGCCGGTTCAGATCCACGTCCTCGAGAAACTGCTGCTTGGTCTCGGCGTAGATGATCACGGCTCGCGCAGCTCCGTGTATTTTTGGGCGTTGCCGCGGGCGAGAGCGACAGGATATTTCAGCTCATTGGCAGCGAGTTTGTTGGTGATTGCCTTGGCGACGTCGATGTCGAGTCGATCCGCGAGCAAGAGCGCGAACATCAGAACGTCGGCGATTTCCTCGACGACAGCTTCTCGCTTGGGCCCGCCCTTCAGATTCCGATCGATCTCCTTATCGGTCTTCCACAGGAATTGTTCCTGCAGTTCTGCGGCCTCGATAGCGATCGCGGCTGCAAGGTTTTTTGGCGTGTGGAACTGCGACCAATCCCGCTCGTCACGGAACTGACGGATAATGGCGGTGAGATCCTGCCACGAATCCATTTTCTTGACAGCGGCCCGGCGGGGCTTGGTGGGTTTTTTCATGCCGGGGAGTGTACCGCCCGTGCGGGCGATACGCGTCGGGCGCAGGGCGTCCCCGACCAAGGTTGACCGTCCGGTAGCTAGACTGCCGCGATGCCACAAGAAGCCCCCTCCCCGTTCCTGAGGATCCCCGAGAGCGAGTGGCACTGCGCAAACGCCCTGTGTTTTGCGATCTTTGACTCGTTTCCAGTGTCGCGCGGCCATGTGCTCGTGATCACGCGGCGGGTGATGCCGACGTTTTTCGACTGCACCCAACCAGAGCAGGCCGCCCTCATGGAGCTCGTGGGTGAGGTGAAGCGGCTGCTTGACCAGCAGCTCGACCCGAAGCCCGATGGGTACAACGTCGGATTCAACGCCGGAGCCGCCGCCGGCCAGACGGTGCCGCATGTGCACCTGCACGTTATCCCGCGCTATGCGGGCGACATGCCCGACCCCCGCGGCGGCGTGCGGCACGTGATCCCGGAGAAGGGGAATTACCTCACGGGCTCGCGGGTCGCTTCGGCCGAACAGCCACGCCTTTCGCTCACCACCGGCCCCGATCGCCCGCTCTGGCCGCGGCTCGCAGACCGGCTGCCAGGAGCCACAGAGATAGACCTGCTGGCGTCGTTTGTGCAGCCCTCGGGGCTCGACCTTGTCCGGGAGAGCTTGTTTAACGCCCTGGCTGCCGGCGCGAAGGTGCGGCTTCTCGCGGGTGACTACCTCGGTATCACCTCACCGGATGCCCTCCGCCAGCTTCTTGGCTGGATCGACCTTGCCGGCTCGGCGTTTGAGGCCCGGCTCGCCGAGATCGAAAACCTCCGCGGCTCGCCCAAATCATTTCACCCGAAAGCGTGGCGCATAGCGGATGCATCGGGCGGGATCGTGGTCGTCGGGTCGAGCAACCTTTCGCGGCCGGCCCTCGAGACGGGCGTGGAATGGAACCTCGTTGGTGAGACATCGGGCTCGGGCGCCCTGGACCGCGAGATCATGGCTGCGTTCAACGTCCTCTGGCAGCAGGCCACGCCGCTGTCGGCTGAGGTGGTCGAGCGATACGCCGCCCGGGCCGCCGACGCAGCCGAGTTGCGTCGCGTATGGGATGGCGAGGCCCCGGGAGATCCGACCGCCGCCGTCTCTTCCCCAGCCTCGTTCACGCCACGCCCGTGGCAGACCGAAGCCCTCGCCTCGCTCACCGCGATTCGGGCCGATGGCTATTCAAAGGCCCTCGTCGCCGTGGCCACGGGCCTTGGAAAAACCTGGCTCGCGGCCTTCGACGTGGTCGCCCATGGAAAGGCCATCGGCCGGCCGCCACGGGTGCTCGTGATCGCCCACCGAGCGGAGATTCTGGCACAGGCCGAGTCCACGCTCCGGCAGGCGGTCGCTCCGTCGAGCGTCTCCTACGTCGCCGGCTCCTCGTGCGACCTCTCGGGCCAACTTGTCATCGCGTCGATCCAAAAACTCTCGCGGCCCGACGGGCTCGCGGCCCTCGACGCGGCCTTGCCCTTCGATTACTGCGTGATTGACGAGGTACACCACGCCGAGGCGCCGTGCTACCGCCGTGTGCTCGCGCGGCTGCCGCGGCACGATCGTTCGTTCACGCTCGGGCTAACCGCCACGCCCGAACGGACTGACGGTGTCGATGTGGCCACGCTCTTCGATGACATCCTCGCCTATCAGGCCACGATCGGCGACGGGATCGCGGAGGGGTCTCTCGTGCCGTTTCGGTATCGGGGGCTTAAGGACGACGTCGACTACGACTCTTCAAAAATCCCGTGGCGAAACGGCCGCTTCGATCCGGGCGCCCTAGAAACTGCCCTGGAAAACAGTGCCCGGATGGACCGCCTTTGGGCCGAGTGGCAATCCGTTCCGGCTGGCCGCACGCTCGTCTTCTGCTGTTCACGGCGGCACGCCCTGTTTGCCCGCGATTGGCTAGCGCGGCGGGGCGTGGCCGCGGCGGCCGTGTTTTCCGGCGACGGTGGCGACCCCCGCATGGACTCGCTGGCCGCCTTCCAGGAAGGGCGTCTCTTGGCCCTGTGCGTGGTGGACCTCTTCAATGAGGGGATCGACCTGCCGCTCGTGGACCGCGTGGTGATGCTCCGTCCGACCGATTCAAAAATCGTGTTCCTGCAGCAGCTCGGCCGCGGACTGCGGGCGGCCACGGGTAAGACGCGGCTCGAAGTGATCGACTTCGTGGGCAATCACCGTGTGTTCGCTAGCCGGCTCGTGCATCTGTTGTCGCTCGTCCCTCGTGCCGAGGGGGCCGCGGGCGCGGCTACATTCGCTGTCTTGAAGGCGTATCTCGCGGGCGGTGAGCCGGAGTTGCCTGCGGGCTGCGTGCTCGATGTGGAGGTGGAGGCGAAGCGGCTGCTCGAGCAGTTTCTGCCGAAGGGCCGCGGGGCGGTGGTCGAGGCTTATCGGTCGCTGCGTGCGGAACTCGGCCGGCGGCCGACACCGACCGAACTATTGCATGCGGGCTATCTGCCGATGACGGTTTCGGCGGACCACGGCAGCTGGTTCGAGTTTTGCGGTAGCGAAGGCGATCTGGCCGCAGACGAGCAGGCGGCCGCCACCGCGGCCCCGGCACCTCTCTGGCTCAAGATGCTGCAGACGACGAGCCTGACGAAGTCGTACAAGATGGTCGTGCTGCGGGTGCTCCTGGACCACGATGCGCTCTGGGGCGGCATGGAGATCACGCAGCTTGCGGCAGAGTGTCGCGCGTTTCTGGAGAACCACCCCGCCCTCCGCGCCGACCTTGAAGGGGCGGCGTTCACGCGGGTGCCAAGCGATCTGTCCGCCGAGGCGCGGGCGTTCGCGGACTGGTGGCTTGAATGGCCGCTTTCGCGGTGGATGGACGAACAATCCGGCCGCCGCTGGTTTGTCCGTCGTGGCGACCGGTTCGTCGCGGATTTCAAGATCACCGCCGAACAGCGTCCCGCCTTCGACTCGCTCACGGGTGAACTCGTCGACTACCGGCTCGCGCATTACACGCAATCCCGGTTGTCTTCCCCAAAAGCTACTAGCGGAAGCGAGGGACCTCCGACCTCCATCACCCTTCGCGCGAAGGTCTCCCACTCATCAGGAAATCCGATCATTCGCCTGCCAACCGTCGAGGCGGCGCCGGCCCGGCCGGCGGGCCCCGCGCGCATCAGTCTTCCCGACGGTTCCGCGTGGGTCTTCCGGTTCGTAAAGGTGGCTTGCAACGTCGCCCATCCGGCCGACTCGGGCGACAAGCAGAACCAACTGCCCGCGCTCCTCCGCGAGTGGTTCGGCACCGACGCGGGTGTCCCTGGCACCAACTTTGAAGTCGAGTTCACCTTCGACGGCACGACTTGGTCCGCCTCGCCACATAAAAGCCCCCAGCGAAAGCCGGGGGACGCCGGGTTTAAATCGCCACCCAATCCCACGAGCACCACCAACGTCGTGCCACCGCCCATCCTTGTTGACTCCCCTCCTCTCGCCTCCCGCTACGTCACGTACGTCCCCGTCTACGAACTCACTGCCGCGGCCGGTTTCTGGGGGCCGGAGAGCGTACCCGAGGAGATCGGTTGGATGAAGGTGCTGGGCGTGCCGCTCAAGCCTGGCATGTTCGTGGCGCGGGTGATGGGCACGTCGATGGAGCCGCTCATCCCGGATGGCTCATGGTGCCTGTTTCAACCATGTCCGGCGGGGTCGCGCGAGGGCCGGATTGTGCTTGTGCAGTTCAACACAGTCGGCACAGGCGAGAGCGGCGGCCGGTTCACCGTCAAGAAGTATCACTCCGAGAAGACCGTCACCGCCGACGGCTGGCGGCACGAGCGGATTCAGCTGCTGCCAGTGAATCGGGAGTTCGAAAAGATCGAAATTGAACCACTGAATTCGGAAGATCTGCTGATAGTTGGAGAGTATGTGAAAACTTGCGGCAAGAGCGAACCGGACTGACATGAATCCGATAACCCGCGGCATCTACGAGACGATTCTTACAGAGGCCCTCGACAAGGAGCTTGCGGCGCTCGCTGCAAACCTGCGTGAAAGTCGCGAGAAACTGCGGCCAGCCGAGGCGGCGGACCGCCTTTCTCTCCATATCGCCATGATCGTCAGGCGTCTGATCGAGAAGGTGGATGAGAAGGATCGGGTAGCGATCGGCATCAAGCTCACTCGCAGTCTGATCAGCGGCATTGCAAAGGTCACTCAGCAGCGCCTTCCGAAGTTATTCGACGCCACTGATCGTGCTGAACGTCCGGAGAGTGCCGGACAACTCCTTCGCTCGATCGCGCAGGTACTCCCAGATGGTTCGACCGAAGAGATTCGTCCACCAAAAATACCGCTGCTCGACACGGCAATTCTCACAAACTCCCCGGGTGAGCCGTCCGTGGGCAGCCAAGTGCTCACCGAAATCCACTCCGCGGATTCCATCGATCTCGTGATGGCATTTATCCGGTTTACAGGGATCGCCCCGCTGCTCGACGCTCTTCGACAGCACATGCAGGCTGGTCGGAGTCTTCGGGTGCTCACCACGACATACACCGGATCAACCGAACCCCGCGCGCTCGACGCCCTCCAAGCAGCGGGGGCAGATGTCCGCGTGTCTTACGACACCAGCACAACCCGCTTACACGCGAAGAGCTGGGTCTTCCACCGCCGCAGCGGATTTTCAACCGCGTACATCGGGTCGTCGAACCTGACCCACTCCGCTCAGGTTACTGGTCTCGAGTGGAATGTCCGAGTGTCAGGAGCGCGGAACCCTGACGTGATCGACAAGGTCGCCGCAGTGTTCGATAGCTACTGGAATAGCGGCACGTTTCTTCCGTACAGACGAGAGGAGTTTCTGGAACAGACCGCCGCAGCGCGATCCGGCCCCTCGTTCGTCCTCAGTCCGCTCGAAATCCGCCTGGAGCCATTTCAGGAAGACCTCCTTGCAAAGATCGCTCTCTCACGATCCCAAGGGCATCACCGCAACCTATTGGCCGCGGCAACCGGCACCGGCAAGACCGTGATGGCGGCGGTCGATTACAGCAGACTCGCGCCCGCACTCCCACGAGCGCGCCTGCTCTTTGTGGCTCATCGGGAGGAGATCCTCAAACAGGCCATGGGTACCTTTCGGCATGCCTTACGAGAGCCAACGTTTGGCGAACTGTGGGTGGGCGGATCGCGGCCCCAACGGTTCGAGCATGTGTTCGCGTCTATCCAGAGCCTGGATGCGGCGGGCCTTGCCCACCTGGCCAGCGATCACTTTGACGTCGTCGTTGTTGACGAGTTTCACCACGCTGCCGCCCCGTCCTACAGAAGGCTGCTGGACCATGTGAAACCACGTGAGCTGCTGGGGCTTACCGCCACACCTGAGCGGAGTGACGGCCTGCCAGTGCTGAGCTGGTTCGACGATCGCATCGCTGCTGAGCTACGGCTTTGGGATGCGATCGACCAGCACCGCCTCACGCCCTTTGTCTACTACGGCATCCACGACAATACGGACCTCCGCGACGTGCCCTGGCGTCGGGGAGCAGGTTATGACGTGGAACGCCTCACTGAGGTACTCACCGCCAACGATGCGTACGCGCGTGTCGTGCTACAAGAGCTTGATCGCCGCACAGGTGACCCGACGCAGATCAGGGGGCTCGGATTCTGCGTGAGCATCAATCACGCGAGATTCATGGCGCGGATTTTTAATGAGGCGGGGGTGAAGGCCACGGCTGTCTGGGCCGACACGCCTGATGCCGAGCGGGTAGCCGCGCTGCAAGACCTGAAGCAGAGGCGAACGAACGTCGTTTTCTCCGTGGATCTTTTCAATGAGGGCGTCGACGTTCCTGCTGTCGACACGGTTCTCTTTCTTCGACCTACTGACAGCGCTACTCTTTTTCTGCAGCAACTCGGCCGGGGCCTGCGTCGCCTCGACGGGAAGTCGGTCTGCACGGTGCTGGACTTCGTCGGTCAGCACCGCAAGGAGTTTCGTTACGACCGACGGTTTCGGGCACTCCTAGGCGGCACACGCAAAGACCTCGAGCGGCAGATAAAGGACGGATTTCCCTTTCTACCAGCGGGCTGCCACATGGAGCTCGACCGCGTAGCCAGCCAGATCGTGCTCGACAACGTCAAACAGGCGGTGCCGGCAAAATGGACCGCCCGTGTCGAAGAATTGCGAGCCATGGCCGCCGGAGGCAAGGACGTCTCTCTAGCGACGTTTCTGGCTGAGTCGGGTCTTGAGCCAGACGACATCTACGCCGGCAACCGATCGTGGACTGAATTACGGCAAGCGGCTGGCCTTTCTACAGCGCCTGCAGGCCCAAAAGAGAAAACGCTACTTCGTGGCTGTGGTCGAATGCTGCATGTCGATGACCTGCGGCGGATCTGGGCATACCGCAGGGCTCTGCAGCAGTCTGATGTGAGTTACCTCACTACGCTGTCCGCTGGTGACCGTCGCTTGGTCCAAATGCTGGTCGCGAGTATCGCAGACAAGGGTGTCGCCAAAGACACCTCACTCACGGACGGCCTGGCCATACTTCAGGCTCATGCCAATGTCCGGAACGAACTGCTAGCGATCCTGGACGTGCTGGAGAGCCGTATCAGCCACGCCACGCAGCGACTGGCGTCCCACCCAGACGTGCCTCTTGAAATCCATGCACGTTACTCGCGGTTAGAGATTCTTGCCGCATGTGGAGTGCGTGATGGTGCCAAAATGCCGCCTTGGCAGACAGGCGTGTATTGGGCCAAGCCTGCCCAAGCCGATCTGCTTGCGTTCACGCTCGACAAAACAAGCGGAGGGTTCTCACCGACGACTCGCTATCGCGATTACGCCGTCAGTCGTGACCTGATTCACTGGGAAAGCCAGTCGGGCACCCGCGCCGACAGCTCGGCGGGGCAACGATACCAACATCACGTGAATCAAGGCTCGTCGATCATGCTCTTCGCACGGCTTAACACCGACGAGCGGGCCTTCTGGTTTCTGGGGCCGGCGACCTATGTGAAGCACGGGGGCGAGCAGCCCATGGCGATCACGTGGCAGCTTACGTATCCGCTGCCCGCCGACCTCTACGCGGAGTTTGCTATTGCAGTCGCGTGAAGCCGCCTCGACGCGACGCGCCGCGGGACTCGGATGGCGGTCCCTCCTGACCGCTGTGGAGCACCGATTTCAGGAGGATTTGACAAAATACGGTACATGCGTACACTTTTGGTCGCGATCGGGTTTGCCGGGAGAACGGAATCATGCCCCGCAAAATCCGCGAACTCGTCAGGGATCTCGTGAAGGCTGGATTCGAGGAGCGATCAGGCAAGGGAAGCCATCGCAACTACAGTCACCCGCTCGTCGCCAAAGTGGTTACGATATCCGGTAGGGATGGCGATGATGCCCGGCGGCATCTCGAGTAAACGGTTCAAGAGGCCATCAACGAGGTGAACCAATGGCGAAAGGCGACCGATACGTGAAGGTTGTCGAGTGGTCAGACGAAGACAAGTGCTTCGTCGGCACCTGTCCGCAACTGATGTACGGCGGATCCTATGGCGACGATGCCACGAAGGTGTTCGTCGAACTCTGCGAAATGGTCGAAGAGGCGATTGAAACGCTGGAGCAGGCCGGTAAGCCGTTGCCGCAACCCCTATCCGGCCGCGAGTTCGTTTAACTCATGCAGCGAAGTGCGTGACGCCTCTGACGCAGCCGTGCTTAAAAGTACCCCCGGCAGGGATCGTTGATTCGCAGTCTTGCCCGAGAAATCAAGGGGTTTCAGGAAGTCCCTTCCCTCAATCCGACCCTGTTTCAGGGCAGTCCGTCGCCCTTGGCGGAAACCCGCTGAAAAGAAAGACTGCGGTGGCTGGAGAGGAGGCCGATTCGTCCGTGGAACCGGAGCCTGGCCGCTCGTCCCAGCGATCGTGGTCGAGCTTGAGGTGAAACTGCGGGAATCCGTCGAGTTCAATGTCCGGAAGCTATCGCGAGTGGAGAAACTCAACCATGACACTCTCGAACTCATCAAGCCGAAAGCGGCCGGCCGCCTCGGCGGACCGTGCCCTGAGGGCATGGCACGACCGCGTCATCATCTTCGTCAGGCTCGTGAGTGGCCACGAGGCGAGTTTTCCGATCAACGGCAACCCACGTCCGGAGTCGGCCGAAGCTTACCGAAGTGCCATTGTCCGACCTATCCTTTATCTTTCGCGTTGGCGAGCGATGCGCCGGTAAGGGAGTGGGCACCAGGTTGCTCGCCGCTCACCAGGATCGGAAGCCGGGAACGCCGCCTTGGCCCAGCCGGTGGCTTTGGTTCGCTGCGATTCCGAGCACTCCGACGGACTTTCCGAAAGGCCGATCCCGGCCGTCTGCTGTTTGCTGGCCTGCGTCCAACGCTGTAGCGTATCGTCTAAATATCGAAGACGCTCCCTCATCGAGGTGCCCGTTGCCCACTCATCCATGGAACGACATCGACCTGATCGAGAAAAACCTCATGACGCTTGCCACGCTGGGCCGTGGCCACAAGCTTGCCCGCCCCGATTCCACCGGCGCGTTTCGTGTCTCCACGAGCGACCGTGGCAGGGAAGCGGCCGACAGCATCACGTCGCTGAGACCGCTGATCAAGCAGTTCCTCAAGCGGGCGATCCTGGTCGCGGCATGCAGCGAGTTCCCGGCGGCTGGAAAAACGCAGGGTCTCATTCAAGCGGTCTCATCCGTCGGATTCACGAACCTGCTGACTACGTACAGCCGCGACAGTTTCTTCAATCGCAAGACCGATCAGCGGGACGCGGTGAGGGACCTGACCGCATACCTTCGCGTGAGACCCGGGCAGACCCGTACCTGGATGGATGAGGCGGCGCTGTCGGCGTTCGGCAAGGTGCGGGAGAAATATGCCGCCGGCTACAAATCGTCGAACAAGCGATACCAGGTCACGCCCGGCGGAAAATACACTGCGACGGACGTGCCTGCGGTCAACAGCAAAAAGAAGATAACTCTCGCGGACCGCGACGAGAGGGCCCAGAAAGCGCGCATACTCCTTTCGCAAGACCGTGGCAAAATAACCGCCGAAGAGATAGCGCAAAGCTACGCGACCCAAGACATCGACAGCGAGATCGTGAGTTTCGACGCCGTGATCCGCGGCTACAACGTGAGGACAATCAACGTCGACAAGGTGTACGACGACCTCACGCCAGAGGAAAAGAAAGACGTGAAGGCTGCACTCGCCGCAGACGGCGCGGCCACGGAAGCCGTGTACCAGAAAACTCGCGAGAAGCTTTCGTTGTTCAAGATGGCCCGCGAGATCCATCGGAAGGGCACTCAATACGTTTCCCACGACCGCTGGGCGGCCAAGGCTGGCAATTGCGACGAACTGGCCACGCTGGCCTGTCTTTTTCTGGAGAAGCAACACGTTCCGTTCGTCAGCAAGGTGTCGCTCTCGAGAGCGCCGGGGCAGCTCGTCCAAGGGGAAAAAGGAGATCACGTCTTCGCGGTCGTCGGCCTGCGGCTCGTGGGACAGCAGACCTTTATGAGCACTGACAACACGGGTGTCGTCGTGACCCCGGCTCAGCGACTTGCCATTCCTGACGCCCGCGTGATCGACCCGTGGGCGAAGATTCATTGCTCGGTCGCCGAATACCCGTCTCGGTTTCGGACCAAAATGGCCGAGTGGTCCGCGAAAGGCAAGCAGATTGGCGTTGGCACAGGGTGGATCGATCCCGATCCAGCGACGACTGGCTGGTACGCACGCACGATCGCAGAGTTGGATTGGGTGATTACAAGCTACCGTGGCTATGACAACGAGGTCTTCAACAGGGAGGAATACGCCGAAGCTCTGCAATTTCGACAACGAGTGATCGCCCAAGGTCGATTTTTCATCACTTGAAGGAGGGCCGGTCATGCAGCCGACCCTGGTGGTTGGCGATCCTATCACCTCTTCGCTGGAGGGCCGAATAGAGGCTCTATGGCGTCATACAACTTGTCTCTTAATTCCGAGCCGCTCAATGTGCCGTATCGCTCAGCTGGGTCCGTTCCCAGCGGAGACGCGATCGGTCTGATACGAGGCCACCACTCCCTAATAACATGCTGAAGACGGAATTGAACTTCTTTGACAAGCGTTTCGTCGTCGCGAATCTCCTTCAGGGTCTTCAGCGTGTCCTTTGACTTCTTACTCTGGGACGTAAACAACCCCTTGGAACGCGCTTCGTAGGCCGTGAGAGCCGCGCGAACCCGCCTGGCTATGTTGGCGAAGTCCGCCGTGGAAACGATGTTGAAAGGTATGCCCTCTTTGGCGGTGGCCTCCAGCAGCGTCGGAGCCTTCGTCATCCCGAATGTGCGATCGTTTCGCGTGAGGTCTACGGTCACGTTGGTGATGTCTACGCCCTGAGCCTGCAAGGCCTGCAGGGCCAGCGACAGTTGGTACCCGCTCGGACGGTAGTGGCCGCTGTCGTTGTTGATATAGGTGAGGTCGCCAGCGACCACCGTGATGCAGCCTGTGCAGAGCACCTTGCTGCCACCAAAATAGCTCGAGTGATAAAACGAACCCTTTGAAGCGGCGTGGTTCCAGTGCCTGCTTGAATAGATGTTGCGGTTCACGCCCATCGCGAATCCGGCGACCCCCTTCCCGCCGTTATTTTCCCTCCCCGAGACGGCAGTGTTTGCCTTTGGGGTGCGGTTCCCGTCTTTGGTTCTCGACGTGTCCTTGAATTCCTCTCCGGAGCAATCGAACGGCTCGAGCGCCCCGTGGGCATTGGTGATCATCAACTTGCCATCGCTGACATGCAGTTGACACGCCAAAGCCTCCTCGTCACTGAGATAGACGAGCCGCGCAGCTTGTTTCCCCGTGACGGGATCCTTGTGCACTTCGCGTCCAACGTTTGTGTCGACTGCATGGCCATGCGATGTCATGCCGATCAGTTGCTGGTTGAGATAGGCGTCAATCTCGTCGCCATTGACGCCGAAGACCTTGCCGAAGGCGTCGGCGGCAGCCCAGTGGAGTGCTCGATAAAAAGGAAAGAGGGCGCAGTCGTCGTCGGTGCGGAGTTTGGGGTTGCGTGAGATGGTAGCCATGAACTTGCCCGTCACAGTGTAGATGTCCACGAGCAGCGAGCCGAGGATGGCTTTCGAGATCTGGTTGTTGGGTTCGCCCGCCTGCAGTTTGCCGGCCTGGTATCGCCCGATCGCCGCGTCGACGACGTAACGGTTGGTCAGATCGCCGGCGACCCGCCCGCCGGGCTGGTGCGATCCATGCTGATGGCCAGTGTGCGTTTGCTGAGCAGCGACGGCGGCGACAAATCCCATCTGCTTCAGTTGCGCGCGAGTGGTCGGGGCGGCCGGGCTGACTGCGAGGCGGCCTTGAAACTGCTGCGCGATGGCTTTTTTTGCCTCGTTGGAGCGGAACATTACGAGCCGCTGATTCGCTCTAACGACATCCCCTGCCCAACTCGCCAGCGTCGGGATCTCCACGTAGTTGTGGACGCCTGTGGGCTGCATGAGCGTGCTGTGAAGATCGCTCGGCATAAAGCCGCTCTCCTTGTGTTGCTACTATCGCTGCGATGAGAGATTGGATTCCCGCGACCGAACCCTTGGAGAGCATCGGGCGCCTTCGAGGTTGAACCGGTGCACGCTCGTGGGACGCTACCGGTTTGTTCACCTCCATGTCGCCTCAAAGAATAGCCCGCTCAATGGCACCCGAGCAACCATTTCCGAAACGGAGTGGACGTCGACTTGTGGCCGCTGCGGCACCCCAAGTAGATTATTCCGCAGGTAGGATACGCTCCCCACCACATTGCCAAACTCGTTTCACAGAGAAATGTTCATGAATACGCAAGGTGTCAACACGCTGCAGTCCAATGAGTTCGCCGTCACGCTCGACGGTGAGGCGATCGACACGATCCTCTCCTGCGACATGTTCGAGTATCTGACGGCCGCAGGGGATGCCGACAAGCCTTTCCTGACCTTCTACAAGCAGGTCGAGGACAGCCGCGACAGCGTCTTCAATCGCTGGCTCGGCGAGACGCTCGGCAGTAAGGAGCCATCGAGCCGTCCCCGCCGCACCTTCGTGGTGACGGCTGTCAACGACCGTAATCCCATTCGCCGCTGGACCTTCGCGGGCGCGTGGATTGCGGCGGTTGCCCAGGGAAGCCTCGACTCCACGAGTCACGAATTCGCCGTCGAACGAATCACGCTGGGCTACGACACGATCGGCTGTGAACTGGTTGGCTGACCGGGACGTCTCCCGTGGCCGATCCTCGCGTCTCGCGAGGTCGCATCTCGTCAGGTCGCAGCTGGCGGTGAAGCACCGATCCGAGACGACCCCGCACTGGCCTCGTTTTAATCGTTGGATCCAAAAGTCAAGGCTCAGATCGTCGGTGGTGCCAAGCTGGCACATTGATTGCCCGGCAGCTGTGCGTTGGTAGTCAGACGACGATACGAATAGGGGCACACATGGCGTTGTTCCGCGAGAGTAGGGAAAGAGAACGGCGGCTCGACCCCGTTTGGAGCCTGGCGCAGAGATGCAGAGATAAGTCGTTCGAGGATCTGTGCCGGTCGGGAGAGGATTCGGCAGTGCTGGACCTCTGGGAGGCCCGTCCGACGGGCACCTTGAAGCTGAGTTTTCTCGAGACGAATCTGGACACGCTTGCGCAACTCACCGCCAAAAAAAAGCTCAAGCTGCGAACGTATGGCTCATTGTTTGAAGTCGGATCGAGCGCTTTCTTCCGCAACGAAAACGATTCGAAACGCGGAAGCGAGGGAATCCCCCTTTGAACACCGCGTTTTTGCGTGGAAAAACGCGATTCAGAGGTCCCGAAAAAACTTCCCTCAATCCGACCCTGCACCTGCACGCAAGGGCCGCATATGGACGCAAGTAGCGACAGACGCGAAATCGAGAAACGCAGTTTTCGCCGTGAATTCGTAGGGTTGCGTCTTGGTGCGTCTCCTTGCGGAAACGCACCAAGACGGCTTATACCCCCGGCAGGGGACGAACAGAGTGGCTCTTTCTCGTGGGAAAACGCATGTGCCAGCGATCGCGACGCAAAAAGCGACGCAACCGCAACGAAATGCTATCCACTGCCGAGTGATGCCGACCTTGCTGAGGTTGCCACCGCGTGGCCGAGCCTGTCGCCAGCGATCCGGGAGGCCGTTCTTGCCATTGTCCGTGCTGGTAGGCGGTAGCGGTCGGCTGTCTACGTCTACGGTGTCTACGATGCCGTTGGTGGCCCAGATCACTGCAACTCAGCCCAGCCGTTCCCCTGTCGGTCTCCAGAACCACCAGAAGACGAAGAGCCACCCTCCAGCCGTCCTGCCTCGAGAAGCAGCTTCTCGGGCTCCTTTGGGCGTCAGGAGGCATCGTGCTGCACGAGTCGCCAAGGGGCGTCTGGGCTCTGGCTGGGCCTGCGAACCGCCCTACCGGCACACTGATTATCTGGGATAATGGAGGCCCGCAACCGCTAAAAAAGTCGTCCGGCAAGGACTGTCGCCTCAATGCACTCCGCCCCACTTCAAGCACCACTACCGCCCCCCGGGCGGATGCAGGCGGATGGCGCAGTGCCAATCATGGTCGGCACGACAGGGCACCGAGACCTGCGTCCCGAGGAGGTCCCCCGAATCGCAGAAGCCGTCAGCGAAGTTTTCGTCGCACTTAAACGTGACTATCCAGCGTCCCACATCATCATGCTGTCGCCACTTGCCGAGGGGGCCGACCGCCTTGTCGCGAAAGTGGCACTTCAGCACGGCTGTCGTTTAATCGTGCCGATGCCGATGCCAAGGAGTGTGTATGAGCGTGACTTCGAGTCAGCTGAATCACAGGCCGAATTCGACTCACTCGTAAGACAGTCGATCGGCACTTTTCAGATTCCATTCCCGGAGGGATCGGCCGCCGTCAACTCCGACAGAGATTCTCGGTATGCGGCTGTTGGTCACTGGCTTGCCGATCGCTCTCAGGTGCTGATAGCCATTTGGGACGGGGTCGATAACGCCACGAGAGGCGGGACGGCGAGTGTCGTTCTGCATCGACTTGGTGCATCGCTCGGGGAAAGCGACCATGCGTGGAAAACCATGGTCCCGCAGAGCCTCATTCACGTATCTGCGGGCCGGATGTCGACGGAGCCTGCCGCGTCGCCGGGGGCCACAAAAGTGATGCAGCCGGAGGAGGCAGCGAGCACTGGTATCACGCTGCGACGAATCGACATGTTCAACCGCGAATTCACTCGGTACGAGACAACCGACTCCCTCGGAGAAATGACTTCGCAGTCCGCCTCGAGCACCAATCCAGTCCGGACCCTGCAAGCATCACTTACGGCTTTCGATTACCTCGCTACGAAGCTACGAAAACGCATCGACTTTGCGTGGGCCACGCTCTATCTGCTCGGCTGGCTGGCGGTCTTCTGTTTCGAGCTGTACACAGGCCCTGAGCCGCGATCAGCTGTCGCCGGAGC
>JBIIFB010000222.1:0-5172 GCA_044237545.1 Pirellulales bacterium | reverse complement strand
GATTCAGCCCCTGCTGCGGGCGCTCCCCCTGACGGCGCTCGTCGACGCCCTGAGGGGAGTGATGCTCGAGGGTCTGCCGCTGGCCGGTTGCTGGACGGAGGTCGTCACGCTCGTCGCCTGGGCGGCGGTGTCGTTTACGGTGGCGCTGCGGATTTTTCGGTGGACATGACCTGTGTCTCTTTGAAAAAAGGCGGGAACAGTGGCGTAACAATGGCCCCCACGTGCGAAGGGCGGTACACTAGCGGGCCTCGACGGGTTTCTTGGCCAGCAGGCCACCGGGACGTCCGCCGGGCTTTTTCCACCTTTTTCTGGAGTGTTTTCAATGGCTGACGAATCCCGCCCTGCCGAGCAGATGCCCGTGCCCGTCGATGAGTCGCACATTGCCGCCGCCTACGCCAACTTCTGCCGCGTGACCGGCACGCCCGAGGAGCTGATCGTCGATTTCGGTCTCAACAAGCAGGTGGCAGGCACCTCCCCCGACACGATCCAGCTCACGCAGCGGATCATCGTCAACTTCTTCACGGCCAAGCGGCTGGCGGCGGCGCTGGCAATGGCGGTGGCCCGTCACGAGCAGGCCTTCGGCATGCTGGAGACCGACGTGCAGCGGCGGATCGTTCAACAGCCAACCTCCCGGGCCTGACCGGCAATGGTCCCTCATCCACGAGCTGAACCCAGATGAGTATTGATGAGTCGGTGGAAATCGAGCGGGCACGCGGCCAGATCCGGGCGCTCGTCGGCGAGATCGAGCAGCTCGCGCGAGGCGACTTGGCCGAGGCCGAGTTCTTCCGCGGGCTGCTCGAGCGCGTGCTGATGGCGATGGAGGCTGTCGCGGGGCTTGTCTGGATCGTGGGCGAGGGGGGCCGCGTCGAGCCGGTCTGCCATGCCGGCGTCGAAAACACCGGCATCGCCGCGACCCCAGAGACACAGGCCGCCCACGGGGCCCTCGTGCAGGCGCTCGTGCAGAGTCCGACCGGCCTGCTCGTACCGCCGCACTCTGAACTCGGCAGCGGCGGTTCTGGTGGGACTGTCGCGGCCAACGATACCGGCCTGCTCGTGATCGCAACGCCGATCGACCGCGGCGGTGTGCGTGCCGGACTGATCGAGATCTTTCACCAGCAGAATCTGCCCGATGTGGAGCGGGGCTATCTGACGTTTCTCGAGCAGGTGTCGGCCGTCGCCGGCGACTATCTCGGACGGCGTCAGCTCAAGACCCTCGACACCCAACAGTCGGCCCTGACGCAGGTCGAGCGGTTCAGCCGGGCCGTGCACGAGTCGCTCGATCCGGTGGCCACGGCCTTCGTGCTCGCCAATGAGGCGCGGCGAATCATCGGCTGTGATCGGGTCAGCGTGCTCGTGAGGCGACGCCGGAAGATGCGGCTGGAGGCGGTGAGCGGCCAGGAGTCGGTAGAACGCCGCGCCTCTGCCGTGCAGGCCATCGAAACGCTCGTCCGCGTGGTGGCCACGGCGGGCGATCCGCTCTGGCATCCCGATCCAGCCCGGGAACTCCCGCCGCAGATCGAGGAGGAACTGGAACACTACATCGACGAGTCGCATGCCACGGCGCTGGCCATCATTCCGCTTCAGAAGCCGCGGCCCACGCCGGTGGTGAAGCCGGGCGGTGTCGATGCGGTGGCGGTGGCGAAGGCGGAAGCCGCGCCGCGAACGGCCCCCGAGCCGATCGGGGCGATCGTGGCCGAATGGTTTTCATCGAGCAGTTTCGACGAGGGCAAGCGGGCTCGCGTCGACCTCGTCGCGGAGCACGGCAAGGTGGCGATCGCCAACGCCCTCACCCATACCAGCCTGCCGTTCTACGGGCTGCTCGATCTCCTGGGAAAGTCGCGGGCTCTGACGACGGCCCGCAACCTGCCGCGGACGGTGCTGGCGGCGCTCTCGGCGGTTGCGGCGCTCCTGGCGCTGATCCTCATTCCGGCCGAGCTGCGGCTGGAGGGGAAGGGAACGCTTGAGCCGGTGCACCGTCGCGATGTGTTCGCGGGCATCGACGGCGTGGTGGAGAAGCTGGAATCGGGCCTCGAGCATGGGGCCGGTGTCACGAGCGGGCAGTTGCTGGCGACGCTCCGCAACACCGACCTGGAAGTGGCGCTGACCGACGTCCTCGGCCGGAAGGCATCCAGCGAGGAGCAGCTCGTCTCCACGCGGCGGGCGCTTCTTGAAGACAAAAAGATCTCGGCGGACGAGAAGACACGGCTGGCCGGCCGGGCGGCCCAGCTGCAGCGGGAGATCGAGAGCCTGGAACAGCAGCGGAAGCTGTACGAGCTGAAGAAGCTCGATCTCGAGGTTCGCAGCCCGATCGACGGCGTGATCGTCACCTGGCAGGTTCGCGACCGGCTCACACTCCGCCCGGTGGAGAAGGGGCAATCGCTGATGAGCATCGCCGACAAGACCGGCCCGTGGGAGCTCGAGGTGCACATGTCCGACGATCGGCTCGGCCACATCAACCGGGCGGCCCTGGATGCCAAGCAGTCCGGCCGCGAGCTGAAGGTCGACTACATCCTCGCCACCGCCCCCGGCACCCGCCACTATGGGCTGGTCAAGGAGATTCACGAACAGGCTGAGGTTCGCGGCGAGGCGGGCAACACGGTGCTCGTGCGGGTGACAATCGATCCCGAGCGACACGAGAAGGAAGAGCTGGGCGCCGGTGCCACGGTCACCGCCCGGATCGCCTGTGGCAAGCGGTCGCTGGGCTTTGTCTGGTTTCACGATGTACTGGCCTTCATCCAGTCACAGATTCTGTTCCGACTCTGGTAGGGAGCCTTATGGCACGCGTTCGTTTGATTGGTCGTAACGATGGTGCCGCCCACACGGGCCAGATCCCATCGCTCACGCTCCGGGCTTGTATCGACGGGTGGCAACGCCTCCCCATACAAGCCCTCGGCGTAAGCCGGGGGATCAGCCAATCCCACACAGGGCAGATCCCATCACGCACGCTCCGGGCTTGCATGGTGGCAATCGCCCTGACGCTCCTGCCCGCGGCGGCTGCTCGTGCCGCCGACACGGAGCCCGTGCTTGAACGGTGCCTCGTCTCACTGATGGAGGAGGCGAAGGTGCCGGCCCGCGAGGCGGGCGTGCTCGAGGAGCTGCTGGCCCGCGAGGGGGATGTCGTGAAGCGGGGCGACGTGATCGCCAAGATCGACGACAACCAGCCGCAGATGGAGCGTCGCAAGGCCAAGGCCGAACACGATCAGGCGGTTGCCAAGGCGGAGAGCGATGTCGATGTCCGCTATGCCGTGGCCGCCGAGAAGGTCGCGCAGATCGAGTTTGAAAAGGCGGCGGAGTCGGATCGTAAGGTGCCTGGGAGCGTGACCCGCGTCGAGCTCAACCGGCTGCAGCTCAACGAGCAGAAGAGCGAGCTTCAGATCGAGCAGGCGGAGCTCGAGCGGAAGGTCTCGACACTGGCCGCGGTCTCGAAGGGCGTCGAGGTCGATGCCGCTGAAAATGCCGTCGAACGCCGGCTGATCACCTCGCCGCTCGACGGCGTGGTGGTGCAGGTGTTTCCGCACCAGGGGGAATGGATGCAGCCTGGCGATCCGCTGGCCCGCGTGGTCCGGAAAGACAAGATGCGGGTGGAGGCCTACGTCGATTCCACCCGCTGGAACCCCGAGCAGGTCTGCGACCGTCCGGTGACGGTGGAAGTGGCGCTGGCCGACAACCGCCGGGAGCGGTTCAAGGGACGGATCGTGTTCACCAGTCCGATCGTGGAGAGCGGGGGCGACTACCGGGTGTTTGCCGAGGTCGAGAATCGGCAGGCGGAGGGCACGCCGGAGTGGCTGCTGCGGGCCGGCCAGACCGCCACGCTCGTCATCCATTCGAAGGAACCGCCGCTCCCCCCGGTCCGCAGGTAAAGCAACGCATCCATGGCCACGGCCGACGCCTTCCGTTCGAGCATCACGCGGCCGGTCGGCCTGCGCCGGCGGGGCGACCTGATCACAAACCGGCAGGTGCATCAGGGGCAGGCATGGTGGGTCGTCAAAGACCCGATCTCGCTCTCCTATTTCCGGTTTCGACCGGAGGAATACGCGCTGCTCGACATGCTCGATGGCACGGCCAGCCTGGAGCAGCTCAAGGAGCAGTTTGAGGCCCGTTTTCCGCCACGGCGGATCACGGTTGACGAGCTGGCCCGGTTCGTGGCCACGCTGCACCGCAGTGGCCTGGTCATAGGCGACCGGCCGGGCCAGGGCCCGCAGCTCTACGAGCGGCGGCGACAGCGGATCTGGAAGCAGTGGATGGCGTGGTTTGCGAACATCATGTCGCTCCGCTTCCGCGGCATCGACCCTGACTGGATGCTCAAGAAGCTCGATCCCTGGTTTGGCTGGCTCTTTTCGCCGCCGGCGATCGTCGCGGCGCTGACGTTCGTGGCCTCGGCCCTGCTGCTTGTGCTCGTCAATTTCGACGTCTTCCGCTCCAAGCTGCCCGACTTCCACCAGTTCTTCGCCTCGGGCAACTGGCTCTACCTGGCCATCGCGCTTGCGGTCACGAAGGTGCTGCACGAATTCGGCCACGGTCTCTCCTGCAAGCACTACGGCGGCGAGTGCCACGAGATGGGCATGATGCTCTTGGTCTTCACGCCGTGTCTCTACTGCGACGTCTCCGACAGCTGGATGCTGCCGAGCAAATGGAAGCGGGCGGCGATCGGTGCGGCGGGCATGTATGTCGAGGTGATCATCGCCTCGATCGCCACCTATCTCTGGTGGAATTCGCATGCCGGCATCTTCAACCAGCTCTGTCTCGACGTGATGTTCGTCTCGAGCGTGTCGACGATCCTCTTCAACGCCAATCCGCTGATGCGGTATGACGGCTACTACATCCTCTCCGACATCCTCGAGATTCCGAACCTTCGGCAGAAGGCGACCTCCATTCTCGGCCGCACCGCGACCCTTTGGTGTCTGGGGATCAAGCAGCCGGAGGATCCCTTCCTGCCGCAGCGCAACCGGGCGCTCTTCGCGCTCTATGCCGTGGCGTCGAGCCTCTACATGTGGATGGTGACGGCGTCGATCTTCATCTTCACCTGGAGTGTGTTCAAACCCTACCGGCTCGAGGTGCTTGGGCAGTTTCTGGCCGCCGGTGCCCTCTGGGGCTTGGTGATCCGACCGCTGCAGGGGATGATCAAGTTTCTGAATGTTCCCGGGAGGCGTGACGAAGTGAAGGCTCTGAATG
>JBIIFB010000257.1:0-3804 GCA_044237545.1 Pirellulales bacterium | reverse complement strand
GGCCACGGGGCGTGGCTGGTAGCTGTTTTCTGTCGCTGTGCCCTGTCCCTGCGTCCGGGGCCGAGACGCTTGAGGCGGATCTTACGATGCTCCGCCCACATCGACCTGCCACCGTGGCGCTGCAGACGTGGCGCTGCAGAGCCAACTCAATCCAGTCCATCACCGAGTTCCGTCTGCGTGCTGTTGCCGACCACAAAATAGAGCGTGGCGGCCGCCATGCCGAGGCCGAAGAGGAGGATGAGCGCGAGGGCCATCCCCATTGCGCAGCCCGCCCGGCCGTCGTCGGAGGCGAGCGAGGCGAGCTTGCGTTTGCTCAAGGTCGAGGCCGGAGCAGCACCGGCGCTGGCTGCCTCGGCACCGTGTGCCTGATCCTGGTTCACGGAACTGTCGAGGGCGAGCAGAAAGCTCCTCGCATGGTGGAAGAAGAGGATCGGACAGAGCACGGCGGCGGTGAGGCAGACGGCGAGCGTCGTTTCGTTCGAGAGACCGAGCCCCATCACAAGCAGCGCATAGAGGGCCCCGGTGAGGATCACCGTGGCCCCATAGTTCAAATAGATCGACCCGAGATAGAAGCCCGGCTCCCGCTCGTAGGAGAAGCCGCAGTGCGGACAGGCATCGTGCATCCGAAACCAGCCGCGGAAGAGCGGACCGATCCCGCAGCCCGGGCAGTGGAGCTGCGCGGCACGGGAGAAAACGCGAAAACGGGAGGGCAGCTCTGGCATGATTCGGGGATGGTGTCAGCATATACTCGTTCGTGCCAGACCACCGGTGTCGAGACGTCCATGGCTTCCTTTTTTGGGCGTCCTTTCTTTGCTGGATGTCCCTCATGCCTGCCCCGACCAAAAACCGTGAGCCCCGCACACCCTTCGAGGAGAAATACCTCGCCGAGGCGCGGCGGATCTGTCTGGAGACTGTGCCCGATCCGCGGTACGAGATTTTCCTGTTTGGGTCGCGGGCCCGCGGGCATTGCGAGCATGGCAGCGACGTTGACATCGGGATCGCCGGGCCCGAGCCGCTTCCCGGCGGCATCTCAAGGCTGCTCTGGCTGCTGACCGAATCCGACGTGCCGTGGCGGTGCCAGGTGGTTGATTTCGCGCTGGTGACCGACGAGAAATTCCGGAAGCATGCCTACGAGGGGCGCGAGATATGGCGAGCGGCGAACTAGGGCAGGACAATCTCCAGCGGGCACTGAAGGGCTTTGCTGAGGTGCTCGACCTTGAGATCGACGGGTATTCCGACGCCATCCGGGACGCCATCGATAACGGCCGCATTCAGAAGTTTGAGTATTGCGCCGAGCTGTTCTGGAAATACGTGCGGTCATGTCTCCAGGCAGAAGGGAAGGAAGTGCCCAACAGTCCGCGGGGCGCGATGAAAGAGGCGTTGGCCCGAGGCTTCCTGGCAGAGACCGAATACCCGGCAGGCATGCAGATCTACGAAGACCGCAATACGTGCAGCCACATCTATCGGCAGGAGGTCATTCCGCTGATCCTCGGCCGGCTGCCCACGCATCTGGCCCTCATGCAGGCCGTGCTCACCCGCCTGCCCGCCGCCGAGCCGGAATAAAAGGGAATGAAAAAGGTGGCCGTCACCTTTTTCCCGTCCTTTTTTCTGTGGCACGGACTCCGCAAGTTAAAAACTCGCGGCCACGAGAGACCAATACGGATTCCGCACGTTGAAAACTCGCCGCCACGGGGAGGCCATTTCCCATGACGACCAGGATCAGGCCGACGCCTTTTCGCGCCGATTTCAGAGGCTCTTGAGGCGGATGTTGCGATACTCAGCCCACATCGGCTTGCCACCGTGGAGCTGTAGGGCCAACACGCCCTTGGCGAGTGCCCGCTTCGGATCGTTGTCGGTAAAGTCGAGGATCAGGCGGCCGTTCAAATAGTGGCGGATACGGTTGCCCTCGGCGCGGATCACGACGTCGTTCCAGTCGTCGATCTTCATGATGTCCTTGAAGGCTTCCTGGTCGATGAGCGCCGCCGGTGTCACCTTCTTGCCCCCCTCGGCCTCCCAGGTGGCCTGCTCGCCAACATTACAGATCCTCGCCCGTGAGCCACCCTCGTCATAGATGAAGCCCGACACGTTCGGAAACGTTTCCTCGTTGCGGATCTCGTGCTGGTAGCCACGGACCACCCACTTGTTCTTGACGGAGTTGTCGGTGATGTGCTTCGAGCGGTATTGGATGCCGGAGTTGTTGGTGGCGTTGCAGCGGAACGAGAGCCGGAGATCAAAGTCGCCGACCTCGCCCCCCTGCCAGATCAGAAAGGTGTTTCCTGCGGCCACGTTCTCGGGCGTGGTCTCGCCGTGGATCACGCCGTCCTTCACGCTCCACAGCCGGGGATCACCACTCCAGCCCTCGAGATCCTTGCCGTCGAAGAGTTGCTGCATGCCGGTCGGCTCCGCCGGAGCGGCTGCGGCGACCGTGGCGGTGGCCTCGGCCCGGGCGACAGCCACTGCGGCCGGACCCATCACGCATGCGAGAGCGATGACCGCATGAGTCAGGCCAACGAGGACGAGTCTGCGGAGGCTGCCGGACATCATGGAGTCCCTTCAAGGAGGTGTTGCGAGCGAATCGGAATTGAGAATACCGCCGGAATCCCATCGGCTGCAACCGTTTTCGGCTCCATCCGAATCGCGATTCAAAGGCTCGGGCCAGTCAAAGGCGCTGGCCAGCCGTCGGTTGGAAAACCCTAGCGGCCAGGCTTCGCGACATCCTCGGGCACGACGATGTCGAGCGCAGCGTTGCCCTTGGGGATCTCCGTTTTGAAGGTGTAGCGAGGAAAAGGGCAAGGTGTTGAGACGTCGCGATCCCCCGGCTTACGCCCGGTGGCTTTTCTTGGGAGCGGTTTCAGCGGGGAAACGCGGTGTCGGGGCGGGGCTTGGTGTTGGGAAACGCTTATAAATAAAAGCCCGGAGCGTTAACGATGGGACCGGCCTCACGTTCGGCGACGACATCGGCTGGTCGGCCCTCGGGCACTTGGTAACGGCCTCCAGGCGGCGGTAGACTTCGCTCTATGCCATCGCAAAAGCCGGTCACTCCCGCGGCCGATTCGCCCGACCGGCAGGCGGCATTCGTCGCCCTGCTCACTGGCAGCCACGGTCGGCTGATGGGATACCTCATCTCGTTGCTCGGCCGTCGACACGACGCCGAGGACGTGCTGCAGAAGGCCAGCGTCACGATGTGGCAAAAGTTCGATACGTTCGAACTGGGGACCGATTTTCTGGCTTGGTCGTCGACCGTCTGCTTCTACGAGGCGAAAAACTTCCAGCGGCTGTCGGCCAGGATGCCCCTCTCCTTCAACGCCCGTCTGCTCGAAGTGCTGGCCAGCGAGAGGCTCGATGACCTAGGGCATCAGGAAGAACGGCTGGCCGCGCTTGATCGGTGCATGAAGGCGCTGCCCGAACGGGACCGCCGGCTGTTGCAGGCGGCCTACATCGACCAGACAGGGATCGCCAGCCTGGCAGAACAGCTGGGCCGTGCCCCGCAGACGCTCTACAACCGGCTGAATCTGCTCCGCAGGTCGCTCGCCGACTGCGTCGCACGACGGCTCGCGGAAGGGGCCGCGGGCCATGGATAGTGTGCGAAGAGCTGGCAAGATGCAATCTTGCCGCCACGGGGGAGACTTGCCGCCACGGGAGAGAGGTGACGCCACGGGGGAGAGGTGACGGCACGGGAGAGACTTGCCGCCACGGGGGAGAGGTGACCACCGTGGCAGCAGGTTTTTAACGTGCTGTGAGCCAGGACCGGTAATACACACCCCTGGACGACATACAAGGAGTGGAGGACTCTAACCCTCATTG
>JBIIFB010000110.1:0-12728 GCA_044237545.1 Pirellulales bacterium | reverse complement strand
GACCCCCCATGCCCCAGCATGCCTCTGGACCTTCTCCGTCCCTCGACCTCTCCCGCCTCCACGATCTCATCAGCCGCCATGCCGATGGCCTGATCGTGGAGGACGAGCATCGCGAGCTGGCGGCTGTTTTGGAGGCCGATCCGACAGCGCGGCAGCTCTGGTTTCTGAGAAACGATATCGATCTAGGGCTCGCCGCCGACGCCGAACGAAACCGTGGCGGGGTCGTCGGGCCATGGCCGGCGGCCACTGCAAGACGAGAACCGCTGCCGGGGCCGCGGGCCGCCGTTGCCGGCGCGAGCATGGCACTGGCCGGCATTGCCATCGGTATCTTCGGGGCGTCGGCCGTCTGGGCGCTGACGTTGCCCGGGCAGGGCGCGGCCGGAACGACGATCCCCGTGCTCTCTGAGAGCTTCGAACATGGCCAGGCCAAGACGGTGCCCGGCCTTCCCCGTGGGCTCGCCGATCCGGATGGCGATCTCTGGCGGGGCGACGAGGCGCGGATCGTGACGGCGATGCAGAAGGTCGAGCCCGCGTCGGGTAGCCGGATGCTGCGGTTCGAGCGATCGACACACTCCGGGGAAAATTCCCCGAAGAGTGCCTGGAGCGACGTCTACCGTCTTGTCGACGCCCGGCCGTACGTCCTCATGGCCGAGGGCCGGCCGATAACGGCCCGACTGGCGGCCGACGTCGCGATGGCGGCCGACGCCTGCGGACCGGATGAGAAATATTCGGCGAGCATCCATCTCTACGCCTTCGACCGAGACATCTCCGATGCCCCACAACCGCTGCCCCTCGAATGGGTCCGCGAGAACTGCGTGGCCTCGGGCATGAAGAAGGTGCCGCTCGAGTGCGGGCGGAGTGGCTGGCAGCGGGTGACTGTCGATGCGTCGCTGCCTCCAGAGGTGAAGTTCGTGCTCTTGCATGTGTCGGCGGTGCGTGACCGTCCCAAGCAGACGAGCGAGCCGGCGGTCTTCGCGGGGCACTTTCTGGACGACGTCAGCCTGGAACTCTTCGTGGGAAATCAGCGGCAATGATGCGATTTGTAAATTACAAAGCCACGCGTGCGTCTGCCCTGTCGCGGCGGGCCGTGCTTCGCGGCGCTGGTGCGGCGGTGGCCCTGCCATGGCTTGAATCGCTCGGTCCATCCCCCCGGGATCGGGCCGTTGCCGCAGACATGGCCAGCGGTGTCGATGCCGCCTCACCGCCGCGGCGGATGGTCTGCGTGATGGTGAACACGGGCATCATCCCAGAACACTTTTTCCCCAAGGCTCCGGGCCGTGACTATTCGTTGAGCCCGTATCTCGAGCCGTTTGGCGGCCTGCGGAACGATCTCACGGTCTTGAGCGGCGTGTCGCATCCAGACGTGACGGGCGGCCACTGCGGTGAGCAGGTGTTTTTGACGGGAGCCCGCGACCCGCGGAGCGTGACGTTTCGCAACTCGATTTCGGTCGATCAATTCGCCGCCGAACGACTCGGCAATACGACACGGTTTCAGTCGCTGGTGTTGGCGGTCGGCGAGCGGCACGACGGACTCCTCTCCGTGACCAGAGACGGCGTCTTCATCCCGACCGACCAGCAGCCGTCCCAGGTCTACCGGAAGCTCTTCTTGGCCGACACGGCCGAGCAGTCGACGCGTCGCGTGGCCGAGATCGAACGCGGCGCGAGCATTCTCGACTTCGTACTCGACAAGGCTCGGCCACTCGCGCAGTCGCTGCCATCCACTGACCGGCAACGACTCGACCAGTATTTCACGAGCGTGCGGGAACTGGAGCAGCGGTTTGACCATGCCAAGGCCTGGCAGGCCCGATCCAAGCCGGCGGTGGGCGAACCGCTGCCCAAGGACATCCCCGACCGGACCCAGATGGTCGAGCGGATGGAGTTGATGTATGCGATGACGCGGCTTGCGGTCGAGACCGACAGCACCCGGTTCGTCACGCTCTATCTCAACCCGCTCGAGATCACACCGAAGCTCCCTGGCGTGAGCAACCGCACGCATTCCCTCACGCACCATGGCAACGAGCCGGAGAAGCTGGCCGAACTGCGGCGGATCGACGAGGCGGGACTGGGAGCGCTCGCTGGATTCCTCCAGGGGCTTGCCGACGTGAACGAAGGGGACGGCCGGCTCCTCGACAACACGATGGTGCTCTTCGGGTCGAACATGAGCAACGGCAACGCCCATCTCAACACGAACCTGCCGATCCTGCTGGCCGGCGGCGGCTTCAGGCACGGCCAGCATCTGGCATTCGACCAAAAGAACAACCTGCCGCTCGCGAACGTGTTTGTGTCGATGCTGCAGCGGCTGGGCCTCGAGACCGATGCGTTTTCGTCGAGCACGGGTACGGTCTCAGGGCTGGAGATGGTGTAGTGATGCGTCTGCTGGCCGTTGTCGTGCTGGTGTTCGTAGCCACGTCGGTGGCACTCGTGCCGGCAGCGGAGGCCACGTCGCCGGCGGTCTCGTCGGCGGTCTCACCCGCGGTTTCGTCGGCGTTTTTCGAGCAGCACTGCATTTCCTGCCACAATGCCGACACGAAGGAGGGAGGCCTCGACCTCACAGCGATCCCCCTCGATGCTGCCCCCGACGCCTTCCAAACCTGGGTCCACGTGCACGACCGGATCGCCGCCGGCGAGATGCCGCCCGCGGGGGAAGAGCGGCCGGCCGATGCCGATATCGCGGCCATCACCACCTCTCTCGACCGCTGGCTCATGGCAACGGAGGCGGAGCGGATCGCCACCGCGGGCCGGGCCCTCTACCGCAGGCTGACGGCGCAGGAATACGAGTCGGCGCTCCGCGATCTTCTGTCACTGCCGGAGCTGACTATCAGGCGTCAGCTGCCCGCGGATGATTTCCGCCACGGCTACGAGAAGCTGGGCGAGTCGCTCGACCTCTCGCCCGTTCATCTCGCGAAATACATGGAGGCGGCCGAGGTGGCCCTGCGGCGGGCCGTCGCCACGCGAGCCGTGCCGCCGCCGGTCTACCGCAAGCGGATCCATCCCACGCAGATCACTGAAACATGGGGCTGGCTCGCCCGCGGCGACGCGGTGCTCCTGAAAGACAAGCAGCACGATGAGTCTCTGCCGTTGCCCGATCCTGAGCGAAACGCCTTCGAGGGAGCGGAACGCGAGGCCCGGGGCAAGATCGTGGATGCCCTCAAGCTGCGTGACTACGAAGGCACCGTGGGCGTATTCTCCGGGCCGGTCGATAACGACTGGCGGTTCACGCTCCAGTTTGCGCCGGTGCATGCCGGAAGGTATCGCATGCGGATCTCCACCTGGAGCTTCCTATGGAATCAGGGCCGCGTCGAGCCGGCGCCGCGCACCGAGAGCTTCATGCTCTCGCTCTGGCTGCCGGAGCCGGGGCCACGGTATCCGCAGAGTCCTGCACGGACACTCGGCATGTTCGACGCGCCGTCGATCGAGCCGCGGGTGCACGACATCGTCCACTGGATGGAGGCCGACGAGGAGCTGCTCTTCGAGGTGGGCACGCTCACCGGCTTTGGCAAGGGGATTGGCCGCTGGGTCTCGCAGGAGAAGGGGAGCACGTCGGCCTATGTCGGCCCCGGTATCGCCATCGACTGGCTGGAGGTGGAGGGGCCGCTCCACGAGTCGTGGCCGCCCGAAAGCCACCGACGGCTGTTTGCCGACCTGCCGCTCGTGCCCTTCGACGCAAAAACGGGCGGCCGGCCGCCGTTTCGTGAACCGGTGAAGCAGATCGTCGGCAACGCCTACCCCTCGAACCGGGAGCTGACAAAAGACGACACGGCTCCGCCGCTGGTGTCGGTGGCTACGAGCGAGCCCGCGGCCGACGCTGTCCGACTGCTCTCCGGCTTCATACCGAAGGCCTTTCGACGCGACGTGACTGATGACGAGGTGCGGCAGTATGCCCAGCTTGCCGCCGCGCGGATCGCGGCCGGCGACTGTTTCGAAGACGCCATGCTCCATGCCTACAAGGCGGTGCTCTGCTCGCATGATTTTCTCTTCGTGAACCTTCCGCGGCAGGCCGTTGCCGATGCCGGCCGCGACGGCGACGGCGACGACTTCAAGTCGCACCGCCGGCTTACGCCCGAAGGGCTCGCCACGAGGCTTTCGCTGTGGCTCTGGGATTCGCTGCCCGACGAGCCGCTCCTGGCGGCCGCCAAGAGCGGGGCCCTCGACCAACCCGCCACGTTTGCCGCGGAGATGGATCGCATGATCGACGATCAGCGGTTCGACCGCTTCGTCTCGCGGTTTCTCGAGCAGTGGCTCGACCTTCGCAAGCTTGACGACACGCAGCCCGACCGCCGCATGTATCCCGAATACCGGCACATCCTCCGCGCGAGCATGGCGAAGGAATCGCAGGCCTTCTTCAAGGAACTCGTGGCCCGCGATCTTTCCGTGACGAACATCGTCGCCAGTGATTTTGCCATGCTCAATCGGACGCTCGCGGACCATTACGGCATCCCGGGCGTGGAGGGCTGCGAGCTGCGGCGCGTCCCGCTCCCGCCACACGCACTCCGCGGTGGACTCATCACGCAGGCGAGCGTGCTCAAGGTGACGGCCAACGGCACGACCACGTCGCCGGTGCCGCGGGGAGTGTTTTTCATGGAGCGGATGCTCGGGGCCACGATCCCGCCGCCGCCGGCAAGCGTCAAGGCGATCGATCCCGACACCCGCGGCACGACGACGATCCGCGAACAGTTGGCGAAGCATTCGAGCGATGCCTCGTGTGCGACCTGCCACCGCATGATGGATCCGCCCGGCTTCGCCCTGGAGAGCTTCGACGTGATCGGCGGCCGGCGGGAACGCTACCGCACGTTCGGCGGCGGTGATCCGGCCGGCGTGGAATTCGCCGCGGGCTGGAAGCCGGGGTATCGGCTGGGCAAGCCGGTCGATCCCAGCGGGCAACTCGCCGACGGGCGGACGTTTACCGATGTCGATGGGCTCCGTGGGCTTCTGCTCGACGATCCCGACGCGCTCGCCCGGTCGTTCGTGAAGCAGATTCTCATGTATGCGACCGGCACCGACATCCATTATTCAGACCGACCGGCGATCGAGCGGATCGTGGCGGCATCGCGTGAGCACGGGCACGGGATGCGCAGCCTGCTCCACGCGATCGCCGCGAGCCGGTTATTTCGCGGCAAGTGATCGGCATGATTTGTGTGCCCGATCGACTGGGGTGATACTATTCTAGTCGTTTGGGAATCCCCGTTGGATGAGGAGTTGCAACGCATGAAGCGACTATGTGTCTGGGCATGTCTGGTGGCGTTCTTCGGCGTGGGCTTGGCCAACGGCGGCGAGGCGACGCCCGACACGCTACGTCTGGCCGATGACCTCACGGCCACGCTCTTCGCCGCCGAGCCCTTGCTCTCGAGCCCGTCCGACATCGATGTCGACTCGCGGGGCCGGGTCTGGGTCTGTGAGGTGATGAACTACCGCGGCAAGAAGGAGACGAGAAAAGAGGGCGACCGGATTCTCGTCCTCGAAGACACCGACGGCGACGGCAAGGCCGACAACCAGACGGTGTTTTATCAGGGCCGTGACGTGGATAGCGCGCTTGGCATCTGTGTGATCGGCGAAGGACCGGGACGCAAGGTGATCGTCTCCTGCGCCCCCGATGTCTTCATTTTCCACGACGACGACGGCGACCTGAAGGCCGACCGCAAGGAATCGCTGTTCACGAAGACGGGCACGCCACAGCACGACCATTCCGTGCATGCCTTCACAGTCGGCCCCGACGGTCGCTGGTATTTTAATTTCGGCAACACGGGCAGGGCGGTGCACGACAAGGACGGCAACCCGGTGAAGGACCGGTTCGGCAACGTCGTCAACGACTCTGGAAAACCCTTCCGCGACGGGATGGTGTTTCGCTGCAAGCCCGACGGCACTGACTTTGAGGTGCTCGGGCACAACTTCCGCAACAACTACGAAGTCGCCATCGACTCGTTCGGGAGCTTGTGGCAGAGCGACAACGACGACGACGGCAACAAGGGCGTGCGGATTAATTGGGTGATGGAATACGGCAACTATGGCTACAAGGATGAAGTCACGGGCGCCGGCTGGCGGTCGCCGCGGACGAACCTCGAGGCAGACGTCCCGCAGCAGCACTGGCACCAGAACGATCCCGGCGTCGTGCCGAACCTGCTCATGACCGGCGGCGGCTCGCCCTGCGGCATCTGCGTCTACGAGGGCAGCCTGTTGCCGGAGCGGTTTCGCGGGTCGCTTGTGCACTGCGATCCGGGGCCGAATGTCGTGCGGGCGTATCACGTGAAGCCGGCCGGCGCCGGCTACACGGCGACGGCGGAGACGATCATCGACGGCTCGGCCGACCGCTGGTTCCGGCCGAGCGACGTCTGCGTGGCGCCCGATGGCTCGCTGATCGTGGCCGATTGGTACGATCCGGGCGTCGGCGGCCACGGTATGGGCGATACCGAGAAGGGCCGTCTTTACAGGATTGCGCCGAAGGGCTCCGGGTGGAGCGTGCCGCAGGCCGACTTCGGCACCGTCGCGGGATGCGTGGCGGCGCTGGCAAGCCCGAATCTCTCCACCCGGGCAACGGCGCTTGAGAATCTGGCGAAGCAGCCGGAGGATGCTGCCGCGGCGCTGACCAAAGCGTTTGAGTCGGCCACCGATTCGAAGCTCAGGGCTCGGCTCGCCTGGGCAGCGGGCATGCTACCGGGGCAGGCCGAGGCTTGGATCGCGCGGCTGGCCACCGACAAGGACGAGGCCTTCAGGACCATCGCCCTGCGGATGTGCCGGCTCACGAAGGGCGACGTGCTTGGCCTCGTGGAGAAGCTTGTCATGGATCCTTCCGTGGCTGTTCGTCGCGAGTGTGGGATTGCACTGAAGGGCGTGGGCGGCGAGCGGGCCGATCGGGCCTGGGCGGTGCTTGCCTCGCAGCACACGGCCGGCGACCGCTGGGAACTCGAAGCCCTCGGCATCAGTGCCGATGGGGAGAAGGGCCTGTTCGCGGCCAACCTCTGGAACGGCCGGCTGGCGGCATGGCTGGTGAAGATCGACAGCCAGTGGAAGACGCCTGCGGCGCGGGAGATCGTCTGGCGGAGCCGGGCGACTGCGTCTGCGGGGATGATCTGCGAACTGATCGGCGATCCGGCCATGTCCACGAGTGAGTCGCTGGCGTTCATCCGGGCGCTCGACTTCCAGGATCGGGCCCGCGTGGCTGAGGTTGTGCCACAGCTTGTCACAAAGCTCGGCGGGCCGGCTGAGAAATGCCAGGTGATTCTGCCCGAACTGGTCATGCACCTTGACCCTGCCGCGGCCGCCGATCCTGAGCTGGCCAAACGGATCGACGAAGCAGCCGGTTTCGTGCCGGGAACGCAGAAGTTCATCGACATTGTGCAGCGGTTTGGGCTCAAGGAACGGCAGGACGATCTCGTGACGCTGGCTGCCGCCGAAGGCACGAGCGAACAGTTGGCGGCCGCTGCCGCCGGTGCGGCGGTCGATGCTGGCCGGGAAGACCTCGTGAAGGCCGTGCTGGACGGCGCGGATCCTGTCGCAGCCAGCCGTCTGCTCAACGCCCTGGGCATCCGGGGCACGGGCAAATCGACCATGTTCCTCAAGGGCATCCTTGCCGATGCCACGTCGTCGCCGGAACTGAGGTCTGCGGCGGTTCGTGCTCTGGCCCGCTCGCAGCAGGGAGCGAAGGACCTTGTCGCCATGGCGAAGGCCGGTGAACTCTCTGGTGTCTTGCCGCAGGTGGCGGCGGTGGCGATTGCGTCGTGTCCCTGGGGCGATATCCGACAGTCGGCTGCTGACGTGCTGCCGATGCCGAAGGCCAAAGGGGGCGAGAAGCTGCCGCCGGTCGCCGAACTGATGAATCGGAAGGGCAATCCCTTGGTCGGCAAGGCCGTGTTTGCGGGGGCGGGCACGTGCGCGAAGTGCCACATTGTCAATGGCGAGGGGAAGTCGGTCGGACCCAATCTCTCCGGTGTCGGCGCGAAGCTGTCGCGTGAGGCGCTCTACGAATCGGTGCTGGCGCCGTCGGCGGCGATCAGTCACAGCTACGAGACGTTTACGGCGTTGATGGAGGACGGTCGCAGCGTGACGGGCCTACTCGTGTCGCAGTCACCGGAGCAGGTCGTGATCCGCGGCGTTGACTCGATCGATGTGACACTTCCGGCCGGTGAGGTCGAGGAACTGGTGAAGCAGCCGGTATCACTGATGCCGGCGGATCTGGCGACGACGCTCTCGGCCGACGAACTCGTCGACGTGGTCGCGTGGATGGAGACGCTCCGCGTTACGCAATGAAGGGGTCGCCTGCCGACTGACTGGGGCGAACCCGCGACGGCTCGTGCCCCCGTGGACGTTGAGCGTTGAAGCCCTAGCCGCTGCGGAAGGTGGCCTCGACCCGCTCGCGTTCGCGGTCGATCTGTTCGGCTGTCGCACCGAGTCGTTCGAGAATCCGCGCGGTAAACGCGAGGGCCACCTCGCCCTCGGCAGAAAAGACATCTTCTGCGCCGGCCTGTCGCAGCCTGGGCAGCTGCCGCACGTATTGGGACCGGGCCAGAATGACGATCTTCGGATTGAGCTCCTTGGCGGCCCGCACGACCTCCTCGTCGACGGCGCCTGCGCCGCTGGTCAGGATCAGGTTTTCAGCCCGTGCGATTCCGGCCTGGGCGAGAATTTCAGGCCGGACGGCATCGCCGTAGATCGCCCGCACGTCGAAGGCTTTCAGCCGCCGCACGGTCTCGAGGTTGAGTTCGATCACGGTCGGCTCGATGCCGTTGTCGAGCAGCAGTTGCGTCACCGTCTGCCCCACCGGCCCGTAGCCCACCACGATCGCCCGATGGCTCGACGGCTCTTCCAGACTGGCGTCGTCGTCGATGGCGAAGGATTGCGTGCCATGCCGGGCGAGCCAGCGTTCGACCGGCGTGATCAACCGGTAGAGCAGGGGATTCAGCGTGATCGAGGCGATCGAGGCGGCGACGAGCGTGTTGACCACTTCATCGGGGATCACGCCCAACTGCCTGCCGAGGGCGGCAAGGATAAAGGAAAACTCACCGATATGGGCGAGGGAGACGGCGACGGTCAAGGCGACCTGCGTTGGATAGCCCAGCACCAGCACGCAGGCGAGCACCACCAGCGGTTTGGCGACCATCACGATTCCCAGTGTCGCCACGAGGAGCCATGGCGAATCGAGCAGGGCGGAGGGGTTGAAAAGCATGCCCACCGACACGAAGAAAAGTACGGCAAAGGCGTCGCGCATCGGCAATGCGTCGGAGGCGGCCCGGAGACCAAAGTCACTCCGCCCGACGATCGTGCCGGCGAGAAACGCGCCCAGCGCCATCGAGACCCCGAAGAGCTTCGCCGATCCGACGGCGATCCCCAGTGCGATCACCAGCACCGCGAGCGTGAAAAGTTCGCGGGAACGGGTCGCGGCGATCCGCTCCATGAACCAGGGGATGAAGCGACCGCCCGCGAGGACGACGACGGCTACCAGCGAGGCGATCTTCAGGCCGGCAGTGCCAAGCGCCAGAGCCACGCCTGCCGGCGTCGCCTCGCGGCCACCGAGTATGGCGGGCAGAACGACCAATGCGGCGACCGTGAGCAGGTCTTCCACGACCACCCAGCCGACCGCAATGTGGCCGGCTCTGGTGTGCAGGTTGCGATTATCGGAGAGAACGCGGACCAGTACGACCGTGCTGGCCACGGAGGCCGCTCCGCCGAACACGATGCCTGTGGCCCAGCTCAATCCGGAAAGCCGCGCCGCGGCGAGCCCCAGCAGGATGGCGACACCACTTGCCACGAGGGCGCCGGGGATTGCGACACGGCGCACCTCGAGCAGCTCGCGGATGTGGAAGTTCAGGCCGACCCCAAACATCAGCAGGATGACGCCGACCTCCGCAAGTTGCTGGGCGAGCGCATGGTCGGCTTCAAAGCCGGGCGAGTGGGGGCCGACGACGATGCCGGCCAGGAGGTATCCGACGATCGGGGAAAGCCTGAGTTGCTGCGTGATGTAGCCGAGCACGAGCGCCGCAGTCAGGCCGCCGGTGAGCGTGAGGATGAGATCAACTTCATGCACGGATAGAGCTCACAGGCGTCATGCGTCTGAGGAGGCGGTGCGGCCGCCTGCCGGGGGTAGGATACAGCGGTCGATCCCAGCGATCACGCCCCTGCAGATCACGGCCCTGAAGATCACGACCTTCAGCATCGGCGTCGCGATCGGTAGTTCTCACGTGTCGCCATCGGATACCGAGGCCGGTGTGGCTTCATCCGATTCGATCTCCAACTCCAACTCCTCCCCGACGACGGCGGCGATGATCTGCGCTGCCATGACCTGAAAAGGCCTGGAATGTGACCGTACGACGAGAGACTTACCGATCAGTTCGATGCGGGCGTCGGCGTCGGCACCATGGGGCAGGGAGTCGTTGCAGAGTGTGAGCAGACGCTCCTGCAGGACCGTGCGTGTATCGTCGTCGTCGACGGCGTAGACCCGCACGAACACCGGCTTCTTATCTTCATCAGTCTGTTCCTGCACCCAGAGTGCCCCGTCGAGGTTGCGGAGCACCGCTTCGATTTCCTCGTGGGCGTCGCTGTTGTGGCTGACGACAAGTCCATGCCCCAATCCCACTGGCGCGGCGATGATCGTTCCCGCTCCTCCGACATGAGACCAACTCTCGGGAAAGACGGTTTCCTCGAGGAGCACGGCGACCTCGTCGACGTTGACGCCGGCAAGCACGGGATAGAAAACCGTATCCATGGTGCTCGATGCGGTGTCTGCGGTCGTGATCACGACGTGGTCGTTCCGGAGGACGTAGGCCAGATCAATGTCTGCGAGCGCGTTCCTGAGGCCGGCGCGGAAAGAGAGGCCCCCAAGGTCTGCGTTGATCGGCGTGCTGATGTCGAAGCCGGCGTTTTCAAGGGCCTTGTGATCGAGCGAAATACGAACGCCGGCTTTATCGGCAACGGCTGCCACAACATCCCGAAACGGCGTTTCGGCAAACTCGGTGGCCTCGCACTGCTGGTCGAGCGCCTCTCTCGCAGCCGCGAGGGCGTCCGACCGCGGCCAGAGCCGCACGACCTGATAGTCGTCCGATACGTTGGCCAGCATTGGCTGTGGGTGTGACGAGACAACGGCATAGACCGTTTCGGTTTCCGCTTCCACTTCCGCGGCAACTGCTGTGAGCCGCGTGTCATGACGGCTCCGGTCTGCGGCGTCCGTCGTGCCAGTGAATCGGAGAGCCGCGGTGGCGCAGATCGCGCCGGCCACCATGATCCAGCCACTGGAGTAAGTCCTGTCCATGTCGCGCTCCCGGTTGCATTGCCAGCAGATGATCAGCCCGTCGCATGCACGTGGGATTGTGCTCGACATGCCCGTCAGACTGGTCGGGAGCAAGCATACGCCCGAGCGAGAGGCAAAGCCATTCCGCTTGGGCGGTCTCTGACCGAAACACTGGAACAGGTGCGCACCACGCATGGCCCCCGGCGGGCCATATCGCAGACGGGTTGTATTGAGTCCGGTGAGTGATTTCGTCAGGGCGTGTGTTTGCGAATGGTGAATCCGTTTGAGGAGTATTGTGCGCGCGTGGGGACGTAGAGGAGGTCACCAAGGGGCACACGGGGTCGAACCCCGGGCGGCTTATCCCCCGGCTCACGCCGGGGGCTTGTATGAACCGCCCATACAAGCGCGGAGCGGCAGCGATGGGATTCGCCATCCGCACCAGCGCGGAATTGATGGAATACGCCATACAAGCCCGGAGCGTAAGCGATGGGATCCGCCATCCACACCAGCGCGGAAGTGATGAAATACTCCATACAAGCCCGGAGCGTAAGCGATGGGATCCTTTTTGGCGGACTCGCTACGACTCGTATAAAGCAACGCCGCTTCTGTTCTTTTGGCCCCCGCGGTTGCGGCGAACCGGGAGACTGCGGTGACCCCACGATCCAGTCGCCCAAAAGAAGTACACTCGGTGTCCCTTCGGGCCCGTAGCTCAGCGGTTAGAGCAGGGGACTCATAATCCCTTGGTCGTGTGTTCGAATCACACCGGGCCTAGTTGTTTTTTGAGGGTCGGAGGGGTCGCTGTTGCGCATTGCGTTGCGGAATCGAGCAGCCCCACCCCTGTTGCGATATAATTTGCTGCTACCGCGGATTCCCGCATTCGATCCTCGAGGAATGTGTCCATGGCGACGGTTTCCTATCCGCACATCGAACTGTCCGCCGACGGCGTGCCATTTCTTGAGGGCACGCGGACAAAAGTCGTCGAGATCGCGCTCGACAGGATTGCCCATCATTGGGATGCCGAGGAGATTCAACGGCAGCATCCGCATCTGACGTTGGGACAGATCTACGCTGCGTTGGCGTATTACCACGACCATCGAGAGGCCGTCGACGCGGCGATCTCCCAGCAACTCGTGGACGTTGATCGCATTGCAGCCCAACAGGAAACCTCGCTGCTGCGCGAGAAGTTAAAGAGTATGGGGCGGACGTGAGCGTCGCGCTGTATTTCGACCAACACGTTCCTAAAGCCATCGCGGTCGGTGTTCGAGAGCGAGGCGTTGATGTGCTGACGGCAGATGAGGACGGCAAGGCTGACTGGGAGGACGTACTCCTTCTGCAACGGGCGACGGAACTCGGGCGTGTCATATTCACGCAAGACAGTGACTTCTTGGTTTTGGCAGCGGCGTGGCAGATAGCAGCCCGTGGACGAAGTCGTTTTTCCTGTCCGTGACTGCTTGATCGTCACTCGCCGACGGGTCGGGATCGATTCGGCCCATATCCGACCGGCGCCGTCAGC
>JBIIFB010000075.1:0-16554 GCA_044237545.1 Pirellulales bacterium | reverse complement strand
CATCGGATCGCTGCTCACCGGACAGTACGACGGCGTGCTGGGTGTCGCGAAACTGGGCGACCTCGAAAAGGCGTTCGCGATGATTCCGGCCTTTTCCCTGCCGGTGGCGGCGGTGCCCTTCAAGCCGTGCCCGACTGATTCTCAAGCAGGTTGTGCGGAGGCATTGGCTGCAAGCGCGATCGACGTCGAGTGGGTGCTCGGCCTGGTCGGTGTCGCCGGCGGCGGTGCAGCACCGGTGGGTGACTATCTGCCTCTGCTGCGGGAATCCGCAGAAATGTTCACCGCAGGCAATCTTCTGGCCTTGTCCGAACGGCTGGGACTCGGATCGGTCTTCGGGCCGGCTCCTGGGACTTCTGTGGGGTCGAGCGGAGTGTTGAGTTTGGCGTCGAGCGTGGGCCCCCTCGATGCGACGGCCTGCATGGCCGGTGATTTCCTGACCCGCGGCGGAAAGTTTCTCCGGCCGTTCATCTGCCTCGCAGCCCACGATGCCCTTCAAGAGGATCAAGGGCAGCCTCGTAGAGAGCTGGTGAGAGAGTCGGTGAAGGCGGCATCTGTCGCCATCGAAATCTTTCACAAAGCGTCGCTCGTGCACGATGACATCGAAGACGGCGACCTCATGCGGTACGGTCGGCCGACCGTGCACGTCGACCACGGCATTCCTGCGGCGATCAACGCCGGTGATTACCTGCTCGGCCTTGGCTACCGCGTCGTGTCGGGATTGCCCGGCGTCGAGGCCACCACGCTCCGCGACTTAGTCGCGATTCTTGCCGATGCTCACGTGCGATTGGCGCAGGGACAGGGGGCAGAACTCTGGTGGCGGAACGGCTGTGACAAGCGGCTGACTCCCGGGGAGGCACTGAAAATCTACGGATTGAAAACCTCGCCGGCGTTCGAGGCGGCTGTCGCGATGGGTATTCGGCTGGCCGGTGTCCAGCCAGCCGACGCGGGCCGCATCGGTAGCTATTCGCTTCATGTCGGCACAGGGTTTCAGGTGCTCAATGACCTCAAGGACTGGAGCGGTGATCTGGAGAACAACCGGCGGGCGGCGGGCGATCTGCTGGGCGGCCGTCCCACGGTGATGTGGGCCCTCGCGCTCGAGCGGTTGGACCAGGAAGACGCCGAGAGCTTGCAGTGCCTGGCGAGGTCTGCCGGCCGTGCCGACGCGGATGAGGAAACGATCGGGGCTGCCATAGCCGAGGCCCGAAGGCTCTATGCCAAGGCCGGCGTCTTTGAGAGGGCGGCAGACATCGTCGCCGAACAGCGGGCTCTCGCGGCGTCGGCTGCGGCAAGCTGCCGCTGGCGTCGGCTGCGGGATGTCCTTGAATTCCTGCTCGATCTCGCAGTGCCGGAACTCGCTGCCTCGCAGTGTCAGGCCTGAGGCTTGCGGCGTACCTCGCCTGCGGTTGAAAATCTGTCTGTCCCAAGAATCGGGTCAGCAGATCTTCGTTCGACAGCCGCAGTGGCATCGCCATGGAATCCGAATACGACCGTCATGATGCCGTGGCACGGGCGACTGCCCTGGTAGGGTTGTTCTGCAGCCCGACAGAGTTTGGCGAGATTCGGCATGTCGGGGCGGAGCAGGTTCCGCAACCAGCACGCACCTTGCTCGACCATCGCAGCCACATGACCGTGGCCATGGAGCGGTTTTACGGCTGTGATGTCTGCCTCAGGGTCGTGGCCACGAAGGCTGACGGCGGTGATGATTCCTCGTCCAATGGCTGGTATGCCAGGGAAATACTCCTCGAAACCCCAGCTGGCGTGGTCGTCCAGCACGGCATTGTGCGGATCAACCTGGCGAGTCTTGACGAGGCAACCGCCGTGGAAATCCGAGGAGCCCAGCGTCCGCTGGGGCGGATTCTCATCGCGGCGGGAATGCTCCGCGACGTGCATGGCGTGCAGTTGCTGGAGGTGTTGCCCGGGCCGCACCTCCGACAGCTCTTCCTGGCAGACAAGTCTGCGGCCGCGGCCCCGGTCTATGGCCGCGTGGCCAACATCCAGCTCAACGGCCTACCCGCTGTTGAGCTGCTCGAAATCGTCGCTCCCAGTCCGTAGCCAACAGACGCTCCTCGCCAGCCCGCCCTTCCACCAGCCAGCCTGTCAGACCTCCGCGGAAATTTTTTGGGTTACTTCGGGGGCAATGCCCAAGTTCTTGCGCAGAAGGCGTTTGCGTCGAATGCGTCGATCTTGACTCAATGCGCAAGATGCCGCTAGAGTTGAGGGCGTGGCAAGGATGGTAAGCCTGGTGGATGCAAGAGAGATGGAATTCTCTTCTCTGCCTTTCGCGGCTCTCGCCTTCCACCACAGCGGTCACTTCAGAGGTCACTTTGAGGACTGATTCCGTGATGAAGCGGTATCAGTCCCCGATCAAGGCCGAGAAGAATTGCTGTGAAATGCGATGGATTGCGGGCGTTACGGCAACAAGGAAGCCTAGGGGCTTGAGGCTGACTCTCCGGACGAGAGAAGACTCCATTCCCCGTTTTGACTAGCTGTGCCACGGCTAGGGAGAGGGTGCTAAGGCAGATGCAGAAAACTGTGTACACAACCGGCGAGGCCGCCAAGATTTGCAAAGTGAGTCAGCAGACGATCATTCGCTGCTTCGACTCCGGACAGTTGAAGGGATTCCGTGTTCCGGGCAGCCGGTTCCGTCGGATTCCCCGTGATCAACTGTTTCTCTTCATGCGGGACAACGGGATCCCCACCGACGCGCTGGAAAGTGGTCGGCGGAAGATTCTCGTCGTCGATGACGATCAGGATCTCGTCGAACTGATCACCGACGTGCTGGAGCGGGACGGACGCTTTGAGACACGGAGCGTGAACAACGGCTTCGACGCCGGCATGATGGTCAAGGACTACCGTCCGGATCTGATCGTGCTCGACGTCATGCTGCCAGACATCAACGGCAAGGAAGTCTGCCAGCGTGTGCGAAGCGATTCCACCATGGACGAGGTGCGGATCATCTGTATCTCGGGCATGTGCGAGCCCGACAAGATCGAAGATCTAAAGGCCTCCGGTGCCAACGAGTTTCTGCAGAAGCCCTTCGAGGCGGAAGTGCTCGTTGACCGGATCTGCAGCCTTCTCGATATCGAATCGGTGGCGGCAGGTTCTTGAGGCATCGATCTCAATCACCACTGCCAAGTCTCTGACTTGTTTTGTTGACTTGAATCGTCGCCTTGAATCGTCGCTGATTCTGAATTCTTCATGGCGGCAGCGCCGGCAGAGTGCCGGCGCTGCCGTCCTGTTTGGCATCCCGGGAAAGTGCACTCCATCGGAGCATGCCCATGGTGAGCCAGATTGAACGGTTTGGAAGTCCCGCTGACTCGGGAATGGCTCCCGGCTCTGTTCGCGAAGGGAATGCGGTGGCCTGGCTTGCGTGCGACGTTGAGGGGATGCCTTTTCACGCGGTCGGTTTGACCTCGGAAAGCTGCCTCATCTTGGCGAACGCCGTCCTGGCGTCGACGGCCAGCTGCGGCCAGCCATCTGGGCAGGCGTTGTCGATGATCGAACGGCTCGCGCTCGCCGCCGGACGCGTGGCCTCAGTGGCTGCCTGGCTGGCATCGAGGCCGGAAGTTTCCCCTGCTCAGCTCTCTGCCGGTGCCTCGAGCGTCTCGACTGCCTTGAGCGTCTCCACTGCCCCGAGCGTCTCCACTGCCCCGAGCGACGTCCAACTGCTCTTTCAGCTGGCTGCGTCGCTCGTTTTGCCTGGCGAGGAGCGATCGCCCGCGGGATCGGGTGAAAGCCCCGCCATGCCCGAGGCCACCGTGCTGCACGAGACAGTGCGGCTCGCCTTGGCGCACGCCGAACTCCAGGAACAGTTTGACAGCGCTGTGGCGGAGGCCCGCCTGGAGGCCATGCGGGAACTGGCCTATGGCGCCGGGCACGAAATCAACAACCCGCTCGCCAACATCGCCACGCGAGCGCAGGCGCTTCTGCTTGACGAGGCAGATCCGGAACGCCGCCGCCGGCTCTCCACGATCGTGGATCAGTCGTTTCGGGCCCGCGACATGATCGGCGGCCTGATGCTCTTCGCGCGGCCGCCGAAGCCGCGGCGGGAGCCGGTGGACGTGGGAAAGATCGTCGCCAGCACGATCGAAGCCGTGCGCGGGCAGGTCGCCACCCGCGGGGTGCGGCTCGAATACAGCCCCCTGCCGGCGCCGCTGGATATTTTCGTCGATCGCCTGCAGATCGAGGAGGCGATCCGGGTGGTGCTGGTCAACGCACTCGAGGCGGTGGCTGCAGGCGGTCGGGTGGTGCTCGAGGTGATCCGCCGTCCTGCTGGAGCTGCGGGCTGGTGCGAGGTGGCCGTCGCCGACGACGGTCGCGGCATGTCTTTCGACACGGCGAGGCGGGCATTTGATCCTTTTTTCAGTGGACGCGAGGCCGGTCGGGGAGCGGGACTTGGGCTCTCCAAGGCATGGAGGCTGATCGAATTGAACGGCGGCAGCATTCTGCTCGCCTCCAGACCCGGGCAGGGAACACGCGTGACCATCCGACTCCCGGAGGCCTCGGCCGCCGTGGACTAGTGCCACGTCGGCAGGGGCATGACGCGCGTCATAAATCACCCATCTTTCCCCGGCGGTCGGCCGTGGCCGGGCTTCCCCTTATCCGACTGCGTCTTGAGCTGGGGGCGTAGGGGGTTTCACGCTTGTCGATGTTCTCGTTGTTCTCTATTCTCCCCCAACGTGCTTGCCGGGTTCGCGGTGATGGATCGCTGCGTCAAGCGTGCAGCAAGGATGGTTTCATGATCTTCACCGGACCCCGAATGAATGCAGGCGGTGCCACGCTCGACATCGAAGCCCCCGCGAAAGGCTCCGACGTTGCGAGAACAGCGGCCGGCGAAATGTTTCAGACGGCCACGGTGAATTCCCGCGTGACGGCCGCGAAATCTGGGCAGCAACAGTCTTTCGAGCGGACACCCACCCTGGCCGCGGCCATCGACGCCACGGCCTCGTGGCTGGTGGCGCGGCAGGCCCCGGACGGGCACTGGCGTGGTGCGCTCGAGGGTGACACGATTCTGGAAAGTGAATACATCCTCATCCTCGCCTGGGCCAATCGGCTCGACCGGGCGGAGGTGGCCGGTGCCGCCCAGCGGCTGCTCAACGAGCAGTTGCCGGGGGGTGGTTGGGCCATCTACCCCGGTGGTCCCGTGGATGTCAGTGCCAGCGTCAAAGCCTATCTGGCGCTCAAGATCATCGGCCACGATCAGCATGCTGAGCCCCTCTGCCGTGCCCGACATGCCATTGAGCAGGCGGGAGGGCCCTGGGCCGTCAACAGCTTCACAAAGTTTTACCTGGCGTTGCTCGGACAGATGTCGTACGCGGACTGCCCCGCCGTGCCACCCGAAATGGTGCTCCTGCCCGACTGGTTTCCGGTGAATCTGCACAGGGTCTCAGCCTGGTCCCGCACCATGATCGTGCCTCTGTCGCTGATCTGGGCCTTCAAGCCGGTCCGTGAGTTGGCTGCCCATCAGGGAATCGCTGAATTGCTGACATCGCAGGCGGCCCGAAGTGGCCCCCCTGCCGTCGGTGGCAACGGTGGCTGGGCCAGATTTTTCCGAGGCGTCGACTGGCTGTTGAAAGCGACCGATGCTGCTGGAGTGCGGCCATTCCGCAGCCGTGCGGTGGCGGAGTGCCGTCGGTGGATGCTCGAGCGGTTTGATGGAAGCGACGGCCTGGGGGCGATCTTTCCGCCCATCGTCTGGAGCATCGTGGCCCTGCGGGCGATGGGCTGCGACGACGACTCGGCCGAGGTCCAGGAGTGTTGGCATCAGTTGGCCCGTCTTGTGGAACGCGAACCGGATGGCACTACCCGGCTCGAGCCCTGCCGTTCCCCGGTCTGGGATACCGCGATCTCACTGCGTGCGTTGGCCGATACCGTGGCAGCCGGGCGGCAGCTCCACAGCCGGGGTCTGGATGGCGTGATGCAGACCGAGCCCGCCGTGACCGACCCGCTCGCGGCCGCGGTCGACTGGCTTCTCGAGCGTGAAATCCGTGGGGCCGGCGACTGGACCCATGCGGTAGCTGCGGTGCCCCCGTCTGGCTGGTGCTTTCAGTATGCAAACCGCTTCTATCCCGATGTCGACGATACCGCGATGGTGTTGATCGCCCTGTCGACGTGGCGGGACGCGGTCTCAGAATCTCGACCGACCGGCGCGCACGTGGCCAAGCGGCTCGCGGCCGTGCAGTCGGCGATCTCACGGGCCGTTCTCTGGCTTGAGTCGATGCAAAATTCCGACGGTGGCTGGGCCGCGTTCGATCGTGACAACAATCTCGAACTGCTCTGCAAGGTGCCGTTCGCCGATCACAACGCGATGATCGATCCCAGTTCGCCCGATCTTGCCGGCCGCGTTCTCGAGGCCTTTGGCAAGCTTGGCCTGCGGACCGGCCATCCCGGTGTCGACCGCGCCATTGCCTACCTGCGGCTCAGCCAGCAGCCTGACGGCAGCTGGTTTGGTCGTTGGGGAGTGAACTATGTCTACGGCACCTGGCAGGCGATCGAAGGCCTGCGGGCGGTTGGCCTCCCGGCCGACGACGCCGCGGTCTCCGCCGGGGCCGACTGGCTCGTCCGGCACCAGCAGCCCTGCGGCGGCTGGGGTGAGACGCCCGCAAGCTACGTCAATCCGGCCCTTGCGGGCCAGGGTACGCCGACGGCCTCGCAGACCGCATGGGCGGTGGCCGGGCTCGTGGCCGCCGGCCGGCATGAGGCGAGTCACACCCGCCGTGGCGTGCAGTGGCTGACCTCGCGGCAGTCTGCCGATGGGGCCTGGGAGGAGTCAGAGTTCACCGGCACCGGCTTTCCGAAGGTGTTCTACCTTCGTTATCACTACTACCCCATCTATTTTCCACTCATGGCATTGGCGAGGTTTTCGCAGGCCGGGGCCTGCGGCCGGAGTGGCTCGGAGCGTGTCGCATGAGTGTTCCCGTTGGACAGATGATGGCCGTGCTGAAACACGTGGCCGTGCAGCGGTTGCGGGGCAATGCCCGGTATCCACTCGTGTTGATGCTCGAGCCCCTTTTTCGCTGCAACCTTGCCTGTGGCGGCTGTGGCAAGATCCAGCATCCCACGGAGGTGCTGCGGTCGCATCTCACCCCCGAGCAATGTTTTAGCGCGGTGGACGAATGCGGTGCGCCGATCGTGTCGATTCCAGGCGGCGAGCCGCTCCTGCATCCGCAGATCGAGCAGATCGTGGCGGGCATCGTGGCCCGCAAAAAATACCTCTATCTGTGCACCAACGCGCTCAAGCTCGAGGAGATGCTGCCGCACTTCTCCCCTTCCCCCTACCTCGCTTTTTCGGTGCATCTCGACGGCCCGCGGGAGGAGCACGACCACGCCGTCTGCCGCGAGGGTGTCTACGACCTCGCCGTGTCGGCGATCCGCGCCGCCCGCAAGGCGGGCTTCCGCGTGACCACCAACTCGACACTCTTCGCTTCTGCCGATCCCGCCCGCTACCGAGCTTTTTTTGACGAAGTGATGTCGCTCGGTGTCGAAGGGATGATGATCTCTCCCGGCTATTCCTATGCGAAGGCGCCCGATCAGGAACACTTTCTGCCCCGGGAGCGGAGCCAGTCCCTCTTTCGGCGCATCCTGGCTGATGCCCCACGGCGGTGGAAGTTCAATCAGTCACCGGTGTTTCTGGAGTTTCTGAAGGGTGGCTGGGATTTGGAGTGCCGACCATGGGGCACGCCCACCTACAACCTGTTCGGCTGGCAGCGGCCCTGCTACCTGCTCGACGAGGGCTTCACGAAGACCTATCGCGAGATGATGGAACAGACCGACTGGAGCAGCTACGGCCGGGCCAGTGGCAACGCGAAATGCCAAGACTGCATGGTCCACTGTGGCTATGAACCGGCGGCCGTCGAGGCCACGTTTGGATCACTGCGTGGACTTCTGGGCACGGCGCGGCTGATGCTTCTCGGTCCGCCACGGGGGCGGTCTTCGGCCGCCGAGGCCGTCTCTCCGGTGCCTGCTCCACGGCTGCGGCTGCAACCAAACGGCCTGCCGTCCCTGCCGATTCTTGACCGCGTGGTCTGATACGGTCCACGCTGGCACCCGCCATGCTGGCCTACGCCCGCCACGCCGACATATTTCACAGAGCGCTACAGTCCGCGTTCACGGGCGACTCGAGCCGCGTCGAGAGCCGCACCACGGGCACCGGCCGTGTCACCGTTTGGGATCACGTGGATCGGGATGCCAGCCTGCTCTTCCCGCTGCGGTGGCATACCGGCGCGGATCTCGTCGAGAAACCACGAGCGGAACTCCTCCGATGTCTCCACTGCCCCGCCCCCCACGATCAGCGCATCGGGATCGAAGACATTGATCATTTCGTCGAAGAACAACCCGAGCGCCCTCGCCTGCACACGGAAGATTTCGCGGCAGAGTCCGTCGCCTTGTTCCGCGAGCCCGCGAACCCGTTTTGCCGCCTGGCCGATGTCATCGCATTGGGCGAGTTCGTGGTCGGGATGCCGGGCCAGGAAATGCGGTAGCAGCGTGCGGCGGATCGCCGTCAGTGAGCAGAGCGACTCGAGGTCTCCCGTGCGGCCACAATTGCAGTCCGGCACGATCCCCTCGATCCCCGGAATCTGTCCGTAGGGAATCAGCACATGTCCCAGTTCACCGCCAAACCCGTTTCGGCCGGTGACAACCTTGCCCCCCGTGATCACCCCACCCCCAAGGCCGGTGCCGATGATCGCCGAGATGCTGGTCGCCATATTCTCGGAACCAAAAATGGCGACGTGACCCCAGAGTGCTGCGGCGTTGCCATCGTTGAGGTAGGTCACCGGCTGGCCGAGCCGCCTCTCGAGGCCAGCCCGGATGTCGTAGCCTGCCCACTCGGCATGCACAAAGTTCGTTGAGCCCCGCCGACTGAGCACTCCCGAGCCGCTTGCGGGGCCGGGTGTGTCGAGGCCGATGGCAACCACGTCCTGCACCCGGATGCCTGCCTGTTCGGCGGCCAGGGCCAGACCGTTGGCAATCTGACCGAGGCAGACGTCAGGCCCCTCAACGCTGCGGGCCGGGTGCTCGCAGAGCCCCTGGATCAGGAACTGACCCTGTTGGTCTAGAAATGTGTAATTGATCGCGGTTCCGCCCAGATCGATGCCAGCCACGACCTTCACGACCTTCACGCCTTTTGCTGCACTCACTGGGGATGTCACGCGGGTCTGCCTTTCCGTGCAAGCGTCTCAAGTGGAGGTCGTCGCAGTGAGTTCTCGCTTCACTCGCGAAAGAATTGCCCGCAGGCCACGCGATCGCAGGATGCCCAACACATCGGCAAGCCCCATGCGCTCGAGCATGTCCTCGGGCAGTGTGACTGCCTCGGCCACCGGCCGTCCGTTGATCGCGCTGGCGAGAATGGCCACAAACCCTTTCACGGTCGGTGCCTCCGGTGCCACTTCGGCGATCAGCCGGGCCGCACCGCCTTCCACCTCTGTCCAGAGAAACACTGGGGTCTGGCACTCGTGCACCCGGCGGTCTTCTGTGCTCTTCCTGGCCTGATACTCAGGCGGTAGCGGCGGCAGACCGGCGGCGAAATCAAGAAGGAGTTCCAACTTTTCCCGGCCATCGAGATCTGAAAATTCACCGATGATCGTATCGAGCCGCTCGTTGACTTCGTTCATACGGATGGGGTCGTCGCTGCAGGATGAACAGGGGTCGCGGCCGCACCACCCACGCTGCCACCGGGTTCGGCCCCCTTGGCGATCGGCACCGCCACAGAGTTGCCCCACTCGAGCCACGAGCCGTCGTAGTTCTTCACCTTCCCGAAGCCCAGCAGGTACGTGAGCACGAACCACGTCAGGCTCGATCGCTCGCCGATGCGGCAGTAGGCGATCGTGGGCGACCGACGCGTCAACTTGAGTTCGCGGATGTAGAGCTTCTCGAGATCCTTGGCAGTCTTGAACGTGCCATCTTCGTTGCAGTTGAGCGGCCACGGCACGTTGTGCGCGCCGGGAATATGGCCTCCGCGAACGGCGCCCTCGTTGGGGTATTCCGGCATGTGGGTCCGCTCACCGCGGTATTCCTCAGGCGACCGCACGTCGAGGAGTTGCTTGCCCGCTCGTTGGTGCTTGAGCACCTCGTCCCGCAGGGCCCGGATCGTGCCATCCTGCTCGGACGCGGTGTAGGAGGCATGTGGGGTGTGCACCCGGTCGTTCGACCAGGCCCGGCCGTCAAGCTCCCACCGCTTCCGGCCGCCGTTCATTACCCGGCAGTCCTTGTGGCCGTAGAGCTTGAACACCCAGAAAGCGTAGCAGGCCCACCAGTTGTTCTTGTCGCCGTAAAAGACGACCGTCGTGTCGTTGGAGATGCCGCGTTCGGCACAGAGTTTCTCAAAGGCGGCACGATCGATGTAATCCCGCACCACTTGATGTTGCAGGTCGACCTGCCAGTCGATTTCAACCGCACCGGGGATGTGGCCTTGCATGTAGAGCGCTCGGTCCTCGTCCGATTCGACGATCCGAACCCGAGGGTCGGTCAGATGCTCCGCCACCCAGGCGGTCGAGACCAGAACGTCGGGGTTGGCGTAGTCGGGCATGGACCAAGGCTCCTTCGCTGCGGGATTCTTTGAAAACGGCATTGAATCGTAGTCCATCGCCATCCGGGCTGCAACGACGCGACGCGGAGCCGCGGGCGTGGCGTGGACACTTCACCGGCATAACGGCGGATACCCTCGTTGAAGCGGGGCCGCTGCTGTAGAATCGAAACGTCCGTCTGCCCCACCCGATTTTCTGCTGCAGGCACGGCCGCGACGCAGGCCTTCCCGCACCTTTGTCTTCCCGCACATACGGAGCATTTCTCCTTCCGATGGGTCCAGCTTTCATCTTTCAGATCACCGATCTCACCAAGAAATTCGGTCAACGCGAGCTGCTCAAGAACGTCAATCTCGCGTTCTACCCCGGCGCGAAGATCGGCCTGCTGGGTCGCAACGGCGCCGGCAAGAGCACGCTCATGAAGATCATGGCCGGCATCGACAACGAATACGACGGCGAAACCCGACTCGCTGACGGCTACACCGTGGGTTACCTGCGGCAGGAGCCGCAGCTGGATCCTGCGAAGACCGTTTTTGAAAACGTGATGGACGCGGTCGATCATTCCCGGGCGGTCCTGCGCCGATTCGAGGAGATCAATGGCCGTCTGGGCGAGCCGCTCGATGATGCCGAGATGGAGAAGCTGCTTACCGAGCAGGCGACCGTGCAGGACGAGATCGACGTCAAAAATCTCTGGGATCTCGACCGTCAGGTGGAGATCGCGATGGACGCGATGAACCTGCCGCCCGGCGACTGGGCCGTCACAAATCTCTCGGGCGGCGAGCGACGCCGGGTCGCGCTCTGCAAGCTCCTGCTGGAAAAGCCCGACCTGCTCCTGCTTGACGAGCCGACGAACCATCTCGACGCCGAAAGTGTCGACTGGCTGGAGCGGCATCTTGCCGAATACACCGGCACCGTCGTAGCCGTCACGCACGACCGCTACTTTCTCGACAATGTCGCCAAGTGGATTCTCGAGGTCGACCACGGCCGGGGCATTCCCTTCGAGGGCAACTACACCTCGTGGCTCGAGCAGAAAAAAGCTCGCCTCGAGATGGAGGAGAAGCAGGCGAGCACCCGTCAGAAGACGCTCGACAAGGAGCTCGAATGGATTCGGATGTCGCCCAAGGCCCGGCAGGCCAAGAGTAAGGCCCGTGTCTCTTCCTACGAAAAGCTGGCCGCCGAACAGGCCGCCACCCGCGACTCGGAGATTGAGATCTTCATCCCTGCCAGCCGTTCGCTTGGCGATCAGGTGATCGACGTCGAGAACATCTCGAAGGCCTTCGGCGACAAGCTGCTTTTCGAAAACCTGACGTTCCGGCTGCCGCCGGGCGGCATCGTGGGCATTATCGGTCCCAACGGCGCCGGCAAGACGACGCTCTTCAGGATGCTCGTCGGCCAGGAAAAACCAGACAGCGGCACGGTCAAGGTCGGTGCCACGGTGGACGTCGGCTACGTCGACCAAAACCGCGACGCCCTCGACTCCGACAAGACGGTGTTCGAGGAGATCTCGGGCGGCCACGACACGATCGAACTGGGGAAGCGGACGGTGAACTCCCGCAGCTACGTGGCGAAGTTCAACTTCATGGGGCCCGACCAGCAGAAGAAGGTGGGCACGCTCTCCGGTGGCGAACGCAACCGCGTGCACCTTGCGAAACTTCTCCGTGGAGGTGCGAATCTGCTGCTGCTCGATGAGCCGACGAACGATCTCGACGTCGACACGCTGCGGTCGCTTGAAGAGGGGATTTCAAACTTCGCGGGCTCGGTCGTGGTGATCACCCACGACCGGTGGTTCCTCGACCGGCTTGCCACCCACATCATCGCCTTCGAGGGGGATGGCTATGTGCACGTCTGTGAGGGCAACTTCGAGGTCTACGAGCGGAGCCGCAAGGAACGGATGGGCGTCGCGGCCGACGAACCGCACCGCTTCCGTCACAAGAAGCTCACGCACTAGTTTCACGCGAAACACCGGCATCCAGCGACCAGCGGGGAATCCCGCCCCATACAAGCCCTCGGCGTGAGCCGGGGGATCGGAAGCCACACATGGCGGCACGTCGATCGTCACGCCGACCCCATCGCTTACGCTCCGGGCTTGTATAAGCAATGGGAATCCCATCGCTGACGCTCCGGGCTTGTATGTGTCTTGCGGTGTCGCATCCCCCGCACGTTTCATCCTGCTCCCATACAAGCCCTCGGCGTGAGCCGGGGGATCGGAAGCCACACATGGCGTCGCCACATCGATTGTCGTGCCGACCCCATCGCTTACGCTCCGGGCTTGTATGAACCTTCCCATACAAGCCCTCGGCGGAAGCCTCACGCCATCGGCAGTTGCACGGCCGCCGCGGCGGCGCGGATCTCTTTCGGAAGCGGGAAATAGACGTCCTCTTCGCGGATCGTCCGCTCCTCCACGGTGGCCTCGAAGCGATGCTTCAGCCACGCCACGCAGTCTTGCACGACGCTCTCAGGAGCACTGGCGCCGGCTGTGATCACCACCGTCTCGGTGCCCGTGAACCATCCCGGGTCGATCTCGTTGGCGCCGTCGATCAAGTGGGCCGCGATGCCCCGCTCACGGGCCAGTTCGGCGAGCCGCTGGCTGTTCGAGCTGTTTTGGCTACCCAGCACCAGCACGTGATCAGCGCCGTCGGACAGCAGGCGGACAGCCTCCTGCCGGTTTTGCGTCGCATAGCAGATGTCGTCTTTGGGAGGGCCCACGATCTGCGGGAATCGGTCCTTGAGCCGGTTGATGATCCGCGAAGCGTCGTCCACCGAGAGCGTCGTCTGCGTGAGGTAGGCGAGGCGTTCGTCCGGGCCGAAGCGGAGAGCGTCGACCTCATCTGTCGTCTCCACGAGGGTAAAGGCGTCGGGTGCCTGCCCCATGGTGCCGATCACCTCGTCATGCCCCTCGTGGCCAATCAGCATGATGCGATAGCCGGCCTTGGCATATTTGATCGCCTCCAGATGCACCTTCGTCACGAGCGGGCAGGTTGCATCGATGGCCCGCAGCCGCCGTTCAGCCGCGACGCGACGCACCTCGGGGGCCACCCCGTGGGCGGAAAAGAGTAGAACGCCCCCCTCCGGAACCTCCTCCACCGCGTTGACGAACACCGCCCCCTCGCGGACAAACCGGTCGACCACATGCTTGTTGTGGACGATCTCATGGAACACGTAGATGGGGGTGCCATAGAGTCGAATGGCTGTTTCGAGCGTGTCGATGGCCATGTTGACGCCGGCACAGAAGCCGCGCGGGCTGGCGAGCAGAATCTTCATCGCGATGGTTCCGGGAGAGGCGGCGGGAAGCGTGGCTGGGGCAAAAACAGATCAACAGGCTATGGTAATGGGGGTGATTCAGACCTGCCAGTGAAGAACAGCCCCCCTCCGTGTAGACCGCGTAACGTCGCCGGTACCGATGTCCGTGCAACCACCGCAACCCGCCCAACGCGACCCGACGCCGTGGCAGATTGCGCCCACCCCCGTGGACGGCGACCTCGCCGCCGCTGAGGCCTTCTGCCGCGATGTTGCCAGCCGGCACTACGAGAATTTCACCGTTGCCACCCGGCTCGTGCCGCCCAGGCTGCGGCAGCACCTGGCCAACGTCTATGCCTATGCCCGGTGGAGTGACGATCTGGCTGACGAGGCGGCGAGCCCCACGGAGGCCGCCCGCGACCTGGCCGCCTGGCGGCAGGGATTGGCGGCGTGTTTCGCGGGCCGGCCCGGGCATCCTGTCTACGTGGCGCTCGCCGATACCGTGCGTCAGACAGGCCTGACGATCGAGCCGTTTGCCCACCTGCTCGATGCGTTCGAGGAAGATCGGGCGTTCGACGCAGCCGGCGTGGCGGTGCGGTATGCCGACCGAAACGAGCTCGTCGCCTACTGCCGCCGTTCGGCCGATCCCGTGGGCCGAATCGTGCTCGCGCTTGAAGGGTGCCGCGACGCGGCGATGGTCGCCCTGTCTGATTGCATCTGCACGGGCCTGCAGCTGGTCAACTTCTGGCAGGATGTGCGACGCGATCGCCTGGCGGGCCGCGTCTATCTGCCCCGCGACGACATGCGTCGGCACGGCGTCGAGGAATCGATGCTCGATGCCCCGCGGGCTGCGTTGCCGCTCAAGCAGTTGCTGAGCGAGGAGGTCTCCTGGGCGCGGGAGTATTTCGATGCGGGGGCACCGCTCGCGCGTGTTGCTCCGCCGGCGCTCCGCCCTGCGATCGGAATGTTTCTGGCCGGCGGTCGGGCGGTGGCCGACGCGATTGAACGAGCCGGCTTCGATACGCTCCTGCGGAGGCCGACGGTTGGAAAGTGGACAAAGTTGCGGCTGGCCGCGCGTGCCTGGTGGAGTCTGCAGACCGCGACAGACGGTTTCTTGGGTGGCCGCCCATGAGCACGCTCGCCGCAGACCATCGGGCATGCGCCGCGGTGTTGGAGGGGGCGGGTTCGAGCTTTGCCCTGCCAATCCGCATGCTGCCCACGGCCAAACGTCGCGGCACCACCGCACTCTACGCGTTCTGCCGTCGGGCCGACGACATTGTCGACGACGGTGCAAGCCCCGCCGCAGCCCGACAGGTACTGGCAGACTTCGAGGCAGATCTCACCCTCGCACTCGCGGGCGGCCAATCATCCGATCCGGTGATCAGGGCCGTCGTCGATACGGTTCGCCGATTTGCCGTTCCCGCCGTGTATCTCCACGACATCATCGATGGCGTGCGGATGGATCTGGAACAGACCACGTTCGACACGGCGGCCCAACTCGAGGAATACTGCCGCCGTGTGGCCAGCGCCGTGGGCGTCGCCGCCATTCACATCTGGGGCTTTCGAAACCCTCCGCAGGCGTTGCCAGCCGCCCATGCCTGCGGGCTCGCCTTTCAGTGGACAAACATTCTCCGCGACATTCCCGAGGACCTCGCCCGCGGCCGGGTCTACCTCCCCCTGGAGGATTTTCATGCGTGCGACTGCAGTCCTGATGACCTGCGCGGCGGCCGGATCGGCGCTGGGTTCGAGGCATTGGCGAGGCTGAACATCGCCCGCGCGAGAGACTACTACCGGCAGGCGGCACGGCTCGATCGGCTGCTCTCCACCGACGGTCGCATCGTGTTTCGCGCGATGTATGGTGTCTACTCCTCGTTGTTCAGCCATGTTCAACGGGCTGGTACGACGATCTTTACTGACCGTGTGCGTCCCGGTCGATTCCGTCTTGCTGGCGGGGCAGTCAAGACGCTCCTCCTCGGTCCACAGGCCCCTCGGATGCCCCGCGGCTTGGGCTTCGGCGGCTTGGGCGTCGGCGGCTTGGAAGATTCTGCCCGGCCCTCACTGCCACCACGGGAATCTGTCCTCCATGAATGACCTGCTCTCGCCCGTGCCGTTTTCGAACGCTCGCGCCGACTCCGGGCCGACCGGTCGGCCGCACGTTGTCGTCGTGGGGGGCGGTCTGGCCGGTCTCGCCGCGGCGGCGTCGCTCTCGTCGGTGGATGTGCGTGTGACGGTTGTGGAGGCCCGTCGTCGCGTCGGTGGTCGGGCAGCTTCGTTCGAGGATCCGGTGACGGGTGGCCTGGTCGATGCCTGCCAGCATGTGGCGATGGGCTGCTGCACGAATTTCCTCGATCTCTGCAGGCAGGCCGGCCTGGCGGACGCCCTGCGCCGGGATCGGACGCTCTGGTTCATTGGTCCGGATGGGGAACGTGCTGCCTGCACGCCCTCGCGGCTGCTCCCGGCGCCGATGCACCTCACACCATTGCTCGTGGGCATGCGGCACTTTTCGTTTCGCGAGAAGTTCTCCCTCGGACTGGGCATGCTCCGACTGGCGCGGTATCGCGAGTCAACCGGCGGTGAGGCCGGTGGCACGGCACTGGAGTGGCTCGAGGCGGCGGGCCAGCCTGAGCGGGTGATCAGGCTCTTCTGGCAGCCGGTGCTGGAAAGCGCGCTTGGTGAATCGATCGATCTCGTGAGCACGACCGCGGCGCGGAAGGTGGTTGTGGATGCGTTTCTCGCCCATCGCGACGCGGCCGATCTGTTTGTGCCTACGGAGCCGCTCGGCAGCCTTTTTGGCGAT
>JBIIFB010000221.1:0-5185 GCA_044237545.1 Pirellulales bacterium | reverse complement strand
CACCGGGTCGGGCAAGTCGACGATCGCCAGGGCGCTTGAGCGAAGGCTTTTCGATCTGGGCCGCGGCGTTGTCCTGCTCGATGGCCAGAACATGCGGTTGGGGATCAGCAAGGACCTGGGCTTCAGCGCGGCTGAGCGGAGCGAAAACCTGCGGCGAAGCACGGAAGTGGCCCGGCTCTTCAACGATTCGGGCCTCATCTGCCTGGCCGCCTTCGTCGCCCCAGACGAGGCCGTGCGCCAGAAGGCGGCCGAGCGGATCGGCACCGACCGCTTTCTGGTCGTGCATCTCTCCGCGCCGGTCGATGTCTGTCGAACACGCGACACCGAAGGGCATTACGTGCTGGCCGATCAGGGTGCCTTAGCCAATTTTCCCGGCGTGTCGGCCCCGTATGAGCCACCCGTCAGCCCCGACCTCGTGCTGCCGACCCATGAATGGCCGGTCAGCCGCTGCGTGGACGCGATCGTGAAGCTGCTTGAATCCCGCGGCGTGATCTGACCATGCAGGGCACTGGAAGAGCCCTGATCGGGATCCTCACCGTCTCCGACCGGGCCAGCCGGGGCGAGTACGAGGACGAGGGCGGCCCCGCCATCCGCGGCTATCTGGCGGAGGTTCTGGCGTCGCCTTGGGAGGCCCGCGAGCGGATCGTGCCGGATGATCTCGACACCATCGCCGCCGCGATCAGGCAGTTCGACGAGGGCGGCTGCTGCCTCATCGTCACGACCGGTGGCACCGGCCCCGCACCCCGTGACGTGACTCCCGATGCCACCGAAAGCGTCTGCACGAAGATGCTGCCGGGGTTCGGCGAATTGATGCGGCAGGTATCGCTGGCGTTCGTGCCCACGGCGATCCTCTCCCGGCAGACAGCGGGCATCTGCGGCGGGGCGCTGGTGGTAAATCTGCCGGGCCGTCCCAGGAGCATCCGCGAATGCCTCGACGCGGTGTTCCCGGCGATCCCCTACTGCATCGACCTCATCCACACGGGTAACCCCTCTCCGCCGCGGCTCGACACGAAGCCGGAGCGGCTGGTGGCCTTCCGACCGCAGGGGTGACGCCGTGCTGGCCGGTATCGATCCCCCGGCTCACGCCGGGGGCTTCTATTGGCAACCGGAAACGCCGATCGACCCCGCTCACCGCGTTATACAAGCCCTGAGCGTAAGCGACGGGACTTCTCCCGTCCCGCACATACAAGCCCTGAGCGTAAGCGACGGGACCTCGCTCCACGCCGCACATTGCGTCATGCCATCCGCCGCGCCACCTCCGGCGCGAAGTAGGTGAGAATGCCATCGGCTCCGGCCCGCTTGATCACCAGGAGGCTCTCGATCGCCGCTTTGCCGCCGTCGATCCAGCCGTTGGCGGCCGCGGCCTGAATCATCGCGTATTCCCCGCTCACCTGATACGCAAAGGTCGGCACACCGAATGTCTGCTTGACGCGATAGATGATGTCGAGCGACACCAGCGCCGGCTTCACCATCACCATGTCGGCGCCCTCGGCAAGATCCAAAGCCACCTCGCGGATCGCCTCGTCACCGTTGGCCGCATCCATCTGATAGGTCTTCTTGTCGGCCGTGCCCAGGGAGGACGCACTGCCGAGGGCGTCGCGAAACGGTCCGTAGAAGGCCGATGCATATTTTGCCGCATAGGACAGGATGCAGACGTCCTGCCGGCCGGCGACATCGAGCGCCCGGCGGATCGCCCCCACGCGGCCGTCCATCATGTCGGATGGGGCCACGATCGGGCAGCCCGCCCCGGCGAGCACCACCGCCTGCCGGCAGAGCAGCTCGACCGTCTCGTCGTTGAGAATCTTTCCATCGCGGAGCAGGCCGTCATGCCCGTGACTGGTATAGGGATCGAGGGCCACGTCACAGATGATGCCCACCGCGTCGCCCAGCTGTTGGCGAATCGCGCGGACGGTGCGGCAGACGAGATTCTCGGGATCGAGGGCCTCGGCGGCGTCCTCCGACTTGAGCCGGGGCTCCACCACCGGAAACAGCGCGATGGCCGGGATGCCAAGCTTTCGGGCCTCGTCTGCAGCCTTGACCACGCCATCGATCGAGAGCCGTTCCACGCCGGGCATGCTCGGCACCGGCAGGCTCGCCTCATGGTCGTGGACGAAGAGCGGCCAGATCAGGTCAGCCGGCGCGAGCGTCGTTTCTGCGAGCATCCGCCGTAGCCAGGGGTGCTGGCGATTGCGACGCATCCGGGTTGCTGGAAAGGATCCGGCAGCTGTCATCGGCTTTTTCCCCCCTACCTGGAGTCAATCATCCTGGAATCGATCATCACGGCCGAATCGAGTGTTCCAGTGAGCATTCCCGGGTCCCCGGTCAGTGTGGCCACGGCGCACGATTCGTCGGTCTCCCAGACGGCCACCTTCCTGACCACCACGCCCAGTTCGCCGAGCACTCCGGGGCCCACGACCTCGAGCAGGTAGCGGGCCATGTTCTCGGCGGTCGGATTGGAGGGCATGACGAAATACTTCGTGGGCTCGACCATGCGGATCGCCTCCAGGGCATTGGTGTCTTCCACGAAGATCAGGAACGCGTGGTCCCAGTTGGCGTCGAGCCAGGCGAGCATCCGGTGCTTGATCAGGGAAAAGTCGACGATCCGGCCGACACTGTCGACCTCGACGCCGCCGGCGGCGGCCTCCACCTCGATGTCGACCCGGTAGTTGTGGCCGTGAAAGAATGCGCACTTGCTCTCGTGGCGATAGAGACGGTGGCCGGCACAGAAGGTCAGTTGCCTGATCAGCGAAAGGTGCGTGCTGACGGGATCGTGCATGGCTCGACTCCTGGGCCTCGGTCGGGAGATCCTGGTCTGGACACTTGTCTGGAGATTCTGGTCTGGAGATTTTGGTCTGGAGATGCGGTCAGGTGGAGACCGACTCGCGGGAGAGCGTCTCCACTCGGATCGGCTGGATGTCGAACTTGGGATTCTGGCCCAAAAACCGGCAAGGATTGTTGTGGAACACCTCGATCGCCTCCTGCAGGGAGTGGCCTCGGCGACGGTATTCAACGACGCACTCCTGCAGCGTGAACGGATCGCTCGGCCCCCAGTCGGCCGATGAGTTCACGAGGATGCGATCGGTGCCATACTTTTCAAGCATGTCGACGGCCCGCTTCGGTGAGCACTTCGTGATGGGGTAGAGCGTGAATCCCACCCAGTAGCCGGCGTCGAGGCAGGGGCGGATCGTCTGCTCCTCGACGTGGTCAATCCAGATCCGATCGCGGTCGACATTCATTCCTGCCAGCACCTCCAGCACCCGTTTCGTGCCGTGGGCCTTGTCGGCCAGATGCGGTGTATGGATGAGGACGAGCTGCCCGTGCTTCATGGCGATGTCGACATGGGCCTCGAGCGCCGCGCATTCGTTCTTCGTCGACTTGTGCAGCCCCGTCTCGCCGACGCCAAGCACAGTCGGTTTCGCGAAGAACTCGGGGAAGTGCTTGAGCACCTCACGGGTGAGCGTGGGGTTCTCAGCCTCCTTCGGATTGACGGCCACCCAGGAAAAATGGCGGATCCCATACTGCGCGGCCCGCGTCGGCTCAAACTCGCTGATCTGCCGGAAGTAGTCGATGAAGGTCTCGGGGTAAAGCCGGTCGAACCCGGCCCAGAAGGCCGGCTCGGCGACGGCCACAACACCGCTCATCGCCATCCGCTCGTAATCCTGCGCCGTGCGGGCGATGGCGTGGTAGTGGGGCTGGATGATCTGCATGGTGGTGCTGGCTCCTACAGTGCTGGCTCGTGCGGTGCTGCGACGGGATAGGGCGTTGTCTTCGGCCGCTGCTCTCTTGACCGGGCGGTTTAGTCCCTGCCGAACAGTTCGAGGAGCGCCACGGTCCGCTCGCGGTCGGCCCGCGGTTCGGCGAGGATCGCGAGCGCCTCACGGAGCCGGGCCATCTTGTGTTCCCCGACATGCCTTCCTTCCCCGACATGCTTGGCCTCCCCGCCGGGCGTGGCCTCCCGGGCCACCGCGGCCTCATAACGGTCAATATGGGCGGCTATCTCGAGGAGCATGTGGCGGCTCTCGAGAAAGTAGTTTTCCGCAACAAGAGCTGCTGGGAGCATATTCGGGGCAACCGGCGGAGGTACGGAGGGGAACGTTGCCGCTCGCGCGGCTCCTCCCAATCATAGCCTGCGTCCAAGGGGCAGACAGACGCCACCGCCGTCTCGAGCCCCCCCAGGCGGCACGACCCCTGCCACCGGATGTTTCTTGACAAGCGGAAACCGACCAGTAGCGTTGGGACGCTATAAGGACGGTGAGTGCCACGGTCTCTCGCGCAGCCTAATCTCAGCGTTGGAATCTCTCACCGATGATCCTCGTCACCGGCGGTGCCGGCTTCATCGGCAGCAATTTCGTCATCGATTGGCTGGCGGCCACCGACGAACCGGTCGTCAACCTCGACAAACTCACCTACGCGGGCAACCTGCGGAACCTCGATTCCCTCGCGGGCGACCCACGGCACCAGTTTGTCCGCGGTGACATTGCCGACACCGGGCTGCTCGACGGACTGCTGGCGAAGCACCCCATTCGCGCGATCGTCCACTTCGCTGCGGAGAGCCACGTCGACCGCTCCATCCATGGCCCGGAGGCATTCGTCCAGACCAACATTCTGGGCACGTTCCGGCTCCTGGAGGCGGCCCGGGCACGTTGGTCAGCCCTCGATGCCGGCCAACGGGAGGACTTCCGGTTCGTCCAGGTTTCGACAGACGAGGTCTACGGCTCTCTTGCCCCCGAATCCCCGGCCTTCACCGAACGGCATCGCTACGAGCCGAGCAGCCCCTATTCGGCCAGCAAGGCGGCCGCCGACCACCTCGTCCGCAGCTACCACCACACCTACGGCCTGCCGGTGCTCACGACCAACTGTTCGAACAACTACGGTCCCTTTCACTTTCCCGAAAAACTGATCCCGCTGTGCATTCTCAATGCGCTCTCCGGCCGACCACTGCCGATCTATGGAGATGGCCGGCAGGTGCGTGACTGGCTCTATGTCAAAGATCACTGCAACGCGATCCGGCGGGTCTTGGCGGCCGGCCGACCCGGTGAGACCTACAACATCGGTGGCGGGAACGAGCAGGCGAATATCGATGTGGTGCGGATGCTCTGCGGCATCCTCGACGAGGAGCAGCCGAGGCCCGACGGCCGACGCTACGCCGATCAGATCGAGTTTGTGAGGGACCGCCCTGGCCACG
>JBIIFB010000073.1:0-16902 GCA_044237545.1 Pirellulales bacterium | reverse complement strand
GACGGTGTAGGGGAGGTCCTTCGTCATCGTCTCGTAGACCGGCTTGCAGACGGTGTAGGCCTGCTCACGGGTCTCATACACCGGCTTGCAGACGGTGTAGGGGATTTCCTTGGTCACCGTCTCGTAGACCGGCTTGCAGACGGTGTAGGGAATCTCCTTCGTCATCGTCTCGTAGACCGGCTTGCAGACGGTGTAGGTCTGTTCGCGAGTCTCATACACCGGCTTGCAGACGGTGTAGGGAATCTCCTTCGTCATCGTCTCGTAGACCGGCTTGCAGACGGTGTAGGCCTGCTCGCGGGTCTCGTAGACGGGCTTGCAGACCGTGTAGGGGATTTCCTTGGTGATCGTCTCCCACACCGGCTTGCAGACAGTGCTGCGGATCTCGCGGGTCTTTGTCTCGTACACGGGCTTCATGACCGTGTAAGGGATCTCCTTCACGAGCGTTTCCCACACCGGCTTCGAGACGGTGTAGTTGATGGTCCGTGAACGGGTCTCCCACACCGGCTTGCACACGGTGTACTCGACCTCTTTGAACGACTTCTCCGTCTCGTAGCGGACGCAGTCGATCTGCTTCTGCTCGACGACTTTTTCGCAAATTGTCTTGTAGCAGGTGTACTGCTTCTGCTCATACACGACGTCCTTCACGAGCCGTGTGCCGCAGCACGAAGGCTTGCTGGCACAGCTCGGCTCGCTGGCCGACGTCTCACAACTCGAACACCCTTCACGAGCCTGCGCGAAGCTGACCGTGGTCATCTTCGTGCCGTCGTGTTTATAGCTGGCAAGCCCGCAGTAGGCCGCGTCGGCGGGTTGGCCCGACAAGGCGATACTGACGAGTGCCAGCAAACAACAAAGCCACGTACTTTTCATGTCTGCTGCCTCTCTTGAGGACGGCTCCTGGAACTGGAAGGAGAGAAAGGGAACGAACCACTGGGGGAACGGCGTAGCAATCCACGGCCGTACCTCTTGAAGGATCGGCCACAAACTCGCCGCAGGTTGACAAGTCCCCGCAATCCGCGCTGTTTTTCCAGAGCCCCAGGTGCGTTACAGTCGTCGCGGACGGCATGACCGTCATGTCTTGATTGGTATTTGCCGGCTATCCCGGTAGATTCATGCCCATTCCGGGTCCCGGTCAGGGCGAGGGCGTTCCCATGACAGATCAGCGATCGCAGACTGCCCCGCCGGGAGAATTCCCATCCGACGCCCCTGTGCCCAAGGTGGTGGTCAGCCGCCTGAGCCTCTACCTGCGTGAACTGCAACGGCTGGAGGCGGCCGGACAGCAGACGATCTCGTCGGGCCAGTTGGGCGCGCTGCTGGGCTTCAGCGATGCCCAGGTCCGCAAAGACCTCGGCTTCTTCGGGCAGTTTGGCTATCCCGGCGTTGGCTATCGATGCGACGAACTGATCCAGGCGATGCGGGACATCCTCGGCACGAACCATGCCTGGCCGGTGGTGATGGTCGGTGTCGGCAATCTTGGCCAGGCGCTGCTCGGCTACCGCGGCTTCGGCCGGCAAAACTTTTCGATCCTCGCCACCTTTGATGCGGATCCTGCGAAGGTGGGCCAGACCATCCAGGGGATCCGTGTCCGGCATCTCGAGGAGTTGCCGGCGGTCGTGAAAGCCTCGGGCATTCGCCTGGGAATGATCGTCGTGCCCGCCACCCAGGCCCAGGCCGTGGCCGACCGACTCGTGGCCGCCGGGATCGAGGGGATCGTGAACTTCGCCCCGGTCACGCTCAGTCTGCCGGCGCAGGTGCAGGTCGTGGCGGTGGACCTGGCGATCGAACTGGAACAGCTATCGTTCGCGGTGACGAACAAGCTCCCCAAGGCCGCCGCGGATCCGGCCCATTGGCCGCGAGCGTGAATTCCACGCGACTGCCATGCTTCAGACGGCGTGCCGAACCGCCGGCCGTGGGTGGCTTCGCACGGCTGCGGGCGACGGCTTGCGGGAGTTCCGCCTGGATGCCTCGCTCGATGAGAGCCCGAGCGGCTCCGGGGGCCGGTCAGCAGAGTGAGACGTCCGATCGACGCTTCTCAGTCGCGATACGCAGCGTGTCTTCATAGCATGCGACATAGAGAGCCAGGCCTCTCTCGCGCCGGCCCGTGCAGCGACGTCGTGCTTCGATTGCCATTGCGTTTGCCCGCTCTGGATCGGCCAGGCAGGCGAGCATCGCCGCGGCACAAGCGGAGGAATCCCCCTGCGAAAAAAGCGTGCCGGTGACGCCGTGCTCAACGAGCTCCGGGATTCCCCCGACATGGCTCGCGACCACCGGAACCCCCTCGCGCATCGCCTCGAGGATCGATAACGGCATGCCCTCCCACCATGAAGACAAGACGAACAGGTCCGCCATGCCGAGAAGGCGAGCCACGTCCCAACGGTCACCGAGAAACTCCACACCCGGTCCTGCACTCCGACGCAGGGCTGCTTCCTCGGGCCCCGCGCCCGCGATCCACAGGACAGCTTTCGGATAGTGGAGGCGGACGGCATCGAAGCCGCGAAGCAGGATTTCCTGCCCCTTTGCGACATCGAGGCGGGCCACGTTGATGATGGTCGGTTGCCCACGGTGCGGCAGGGCTTCCAGCGCGGACGCCGCCGCTGGTTCGGGAGCCCAGTTTGCGATCATACAAATGCGCTCGGGGGGCACTCCGACCTCCTGCGACAGCATCCCGGCCACGGCCGAAGAGACGGCTATGTATTTCCGCGTGAGGAACGCCATCCGGCGTTCCAGAAACATTCCCAGGCGACGACGCCAGTGCCAGGGACGCAGCGTATGGATCGTTACGACGTGCGGTATGCCGAGCAGCCGGCAGACGATCCGCGCGGCGAAGTCTGCCTTCTCCCCGTGGCTGTGCACGAGATCGGGCCGTTCGCGGCGGCAGAGGGCGAACAGGCGTCGAATAGCACACGGCAACGCTCGATCACCGATCGATCGGCTGAGAATCACGGCATCGACATAGTGATGGTCCGCGTACCCGGGGCTTGGGTGCAGGGCTGCAATCCGGCAACGCACCCCCATCTCAACGAGGCCGGACGCAAGATCGCAGGCCTGTGCCTGCGCTCCACCATCCCGGAGTGTGTTCACAACGAAGAGCAGCCTCATGCGTCGTGCTCTCGTGGTGGTGCCGAAATGCCGCCGTGCCGGGGGCGGACCGATACTCCCGGCACCGTCGCACCCCTGAACCACTCGGCGGCCCGATGCCGCACCGAACGAAGCGAATGCCGCAGATCATCGAAGAGAAATCTTGCCCTCTCCCGCGGACCAAGACTGTCGGCGGTCACGAGCCGCGGCATGACGGGGTCAGACGCCTCGGCGGAGGAACCCAGGTATGTCGCGAGGAATCGCTTGTAGCGATCGGCGAAGGGAGTCACGTCATGGACGGTGAGCCGCTCGAAGGGAGCTCCAATGGCATCGACGATGGAAAACCGTTCCGGAAGCGGGGCGGCCGTGGGATGGGCAATCCATACCGGGGTCCCGAAGGCGAGACATGGCAGCGCGACATGGAGTCGTGACGTATAGACAGCCTCTGCTGTGCGATACGCCCCGAGCAACAATGCCGCCGATTTCCATTGCTTCTCGACGGTATCGTGGCGAGAGATGTCGTGAGTCAGCGGTGTACCAGGGCCGTCGACATCGACCGAAAAGACCCCACGCCGAGGCCCCTCGTACCGCGGCAGCGTCAGTGTGGCACAGCCGACCATCTCCGTCGGCAACGCCGCCGCCGCCAGCCGTCTGGCCGTGACCGGATCGCGGGCACCGATCGGCCAGGGAGATCGCTCCATCCAGGATATGTATCGGTGATGTCGCTCGTACGGCCCGCTCACCCCGGCGAACAGGCACGGCGGGCCATTCCGAGGCAACGTGTCTCGCTCGAGAAAGCCGTTGACGACGAGCACACGATCCGAGGGCGCGGATGCAAGGGCGTGACGAAAGACACCCGTTGCCGTCGGAAGCAGCCGTGTCAGCGCCAGTGTCTGAATCATGTCGCCAATGTTGCGAACCCGATAGACGAGACAGCTGCAACACGGCACCCCGATCGCGGCTGAACTACTGGCGGTATCGCTTCGCATGAGTGACAGACCATCGCGGCATGCCGAAGCCAGACCGCTGACAAGGTAGCTCCGTGCAAAGTATTGCAGGCGGCCAGAGTGTTTCAAGTTTTTGTATACTAGAACAAAGCACGTATTCCAAACCCGCGATCTCCCCGTCCGGCTGACTCCTTTCCGGCCCTCTCCGATGTCATTCGTATCGATTCTCGTGCCGACCCACGATAATCCTGAGATGATTCGTCAGGTCGTACCCGGCGTTCTGGAGAATACGGGAATCCCCTTCGAGCTGATCGTCCTCGACAACGCATCGCGTCTCCCGGAGGTCGTCAGCTATCTCGAGGAGACCGCCACTCTGCCCCACGTTCAGGTGGTCCATCTTCCGGAGAACCGCTTCTACTGGCCGGCGATCAACGAAGGCCTGCGTCACTGTGACAAGACCTGCTCGTGGGTGGTTGCCCTGAACGACGACTGCATCATTCTCGGGCCTTCGTGGATCGAACGGCTCATCGCGTCGTTTGCCGACCGGCGCGAGATCGGCTTCGTCGGTGATCTCATGTCGGATTCGCTTTTTCCGCCTCTCCCTCCCCTCGTAGACGGCTACTGCACGATGTTTCGCCGGGAGATTTTCGACACGCTCGGGGAATTCGACGAGCGATACCCTTTTTGGTGGGGATTCGCCGACTTCCAGCTGCGGGCTCGGCGAAGAGGCATTCGCGGCGGCGACATCAAGCACGCTGGCGACCGTCATCACTTCATCGCAGGCGTCGTGCATCATCTCCGGGGACGAACACTGGCCGGCATCCAGGAGCGAATGACGCATGCCGACAAAAAGAGACTCTTTGGAGGCCGCTTCACCAAGGCCCGTCTCCTGCTGAAAAACGGTTACTATGGCCATGCCGTGAAGATGCTCGTGAATCAGGCCGTCCAGTCGACCGAAGGATCATGAGCACCGCCGTTCGGCGTGGCACCCTTTTCTGATCGACCATGGCCTCGGATGAATCGTCCCGCGGCCGAACACCGACATCCTCGACCTCGCGACGCCGTCCTTCAGCACGTTGCCCTTCTCCATGGTCGTCGCCAAACTATTCGCGGCTCCTGCGAACGATCAGTCCCCTCGCAAACCCCACCGGCTTATGCGCTGCCACCAGCCCACGAGCCACTCCAAACGTTCTTTCCAGGGCGGGTGGCGGTAGACTCGCTCCACCTGCCCAGCAACCGCACGGGCCGCTGCCTCGCCCTCGCACGAGCCGATCACCTTTGATGCCGAAGCGTCGGCGAGCCATTCGAGCGATGCTCGCGAATAGCGGAACAAGTCCGCCTCCTCCCGCACACACGGACCGTGGTCGGCGGAGTGGATATCCTCGGCGATGTCGATGCCGTACCGTTCCTGCAAGGCCCGTGTCTCGTTGGCGATGCGATCGGCCTCCGGCGCGAAAATGGTCGAATGGAGCCGGAACGGATACCCCTCGAGCCGTTCGAAGTACTTGAAGAGAAGCACCTGCTTATGGAAGGAACGCGGGGTTCCCATTTGGACGAAGCGGTTGTGGGCGAAGAGGAATCGAACGGCCTCTTCGCAGAGCGAATGGTTTGAGTGGATGACGTTGTGAGGATCGAACGTGATATCGAGTATGCGGCAGAAGTCGCGCACCGCGCAGGCTTCATAGAGCTCCGATTTCACGAACGGGCGTACGATCAGATTGCTCCGCCCCCAGATCCGCTCGAAGAGCGCGAGAGTGTCCGACCAGCCGCCGAAGTCCGTATGGCCGTCGGGCACCGGCCAGGGCATCGGGCTGAATGCACTGTGGCCCCACTTCACTCGCTGCTGAAACGAGCTTTCGACAAAAGACTTGATCGGCCTCACATAGGCGACCACTTTCGGCACAAAACCCTCGGCGACGATAAAGTCCCGGAGCCGCTCGAGATCCGTCGGTGGCATCTGCCAGCAGTGCTCGGCTGAGATGATCGGTGTCTGCGACCGAGTTCTCGCCTTCCGCAGAGCCTGCCGCAGTCGATACGCATAGCTCTGGCAGACTTGTTCGATCCGTGCTCGGGAATATTGCTTCGCGCGAAAACGCCAGAACCGCTCCGGGAATTCGCTGAACAGCGGTACGAGATAGGACGCCGAATTGGTCCATCCGAGGCCTATGTACCGGAAGGCCGGATCGTCGAGGCCGTGGTACAGCGACTCCTGAATCGAAGTCGTGCCCGTCTTGGGCATACCTACGTGAAGAATGCATGCGGCCACGGAGAGCCCACCCCAATTTCAGAGTTCCGACGATTGTGAACGCTAAAAGAAGCGTAGTGCGCGGCCGCCGACAAGCATAGCGCTCTGTTTGGAATTCTACGAACGGCTTCAACGACCTCGTAGAAGATCGCATGCGGGCACCAATCCGACAGGAGACGCTGGTACAGCGGCAGCCGCGGGCGTGGAAAAGCAGAGTTCGCTCCCCGTGCCACCGATTTCGTATGCTCCACGCTTCTGGAAACCGCTTCTTCATCCGTGACAACACATGTGTTGTCACGAGACGTTATCCATCCAATGGAGGAACCTGCCGTGATATGCCGTAGTGCCAGTGCAAGCGTCGGGATGGGATGGTGTGTCGCCGCCTGCGTGGCGGCATTGCTTCTCGGTGGATCAAGCCATGCCGCCGAAGTGACCGGGGCCGCCGAAACAATCCGGCTCTGGCCGGGAGATGCGCCCGGGGCGCTCGGCACCGCCGACCAAGACATCCCCGTGGTGGCCTGGTGGCCGGCGACCAACGCAAAGCAGCCGACCGCGGCGCTCGTGGTCTGTCCTGGTGGCGGCTACGGCGGGCTCGCCGACCACGAGGGCAGCGACTATGCCCGATGGCTCAACTCGCAGGGGATCGCCGCCTTCGTGCTCCGCTACCGGCTGGGCAGCAAGGGCTACCGGCATCCCGTCATGCTCGGCGACGTCTCGCGTGCCATGCGGCTGGTACGGGCCGATCATGCGAGGCTGGGCATCGATCCGGCGCGGGTGGGCGTGATGGGTAGTTCGGCCGGCGGCCATCTCGCCGTCACGCTCCTCACCCATGGAGACGCCGGCGATCCTACCGCCGCCGACCCAATCGACCGGCAGCCATCGCGGCCGGCCTTGGGCGTTCTCTGCTATCCGGTGGTCAGTATGCTTCCAGCCAACACCCACGCCGGCTCGAAGCGAAACCTTCTCGGTGAGAATCCGCCGGAGGACCTCACGCGGGAGCTTTCAGGCGAACTGGCCGTGAACGGAAACACACCGCCGGTGTTTCTCTGGCATACCGTCGAGGACAAGGGCGTGAAACTCGCGGGCGTGCTCGATCTGGCCGCGTCGCTCGACCGGCATGGCCGGCCCTTCGAACTTCACGTCTACGAGAAGGGGCCCCATGGCATCGGCCTCGGCGTCCGCCCCTACGATCCGGAGAAGCTCCACCCTTGGACGATGGAATGCCGCCGCTGGCTGTTCGAACAAGGCTTCGGCGACGATTGAAGTGGCAGGCATCCCGGGAAGGGCCATCCCATCGCTGACGCTCCGGGCTTTTATGACGGGCTTGTATGAATGCCCCATACAAGCCCCCGGCGTGAGCCGGGGGATGCGGGCGTTGGAAGGGGCATCCCATCGCTGACGCTCCGGGCTTTTATGACGGGCTTGTATGAATGCCCCCATACAAGCCCCCGGCGTGAGCCGGGGGATACGGAGCTTGAACACCGCCTCGCGTGGCCCGCAAGCGGCTGAACATAAAAACCGTGCCCGGGCGGCTATCAGTCCGGCTCGCCGGTGTGCTAAAAAAGCCTGTCCTGCCCGATGGTGTAACGGTAGCACAAGGGATTTTGGTTCCCTTTGTCTAGGTTCGAATCCTAGTCGGGCAATCGGCCAGTTGGCCCGCCGTGGCCTTCCACGGCGAACCGCTTCATGGCCGGCCCTGCACCCTGAAGATTCGTTTCCAGATGGCGACCGGGAGACATGGCTCTTTTCCTCCCCAAGGTCTGGCCCAAGGTCTGGCATAAGGTCTGGCATAGGGGCGTCTCCTTCAGATGGGGGACTTACGCCATGGCGACGCCGGCGGAAAGGGTCTCTGGGTCGGGTATCGCCAGATCCTGCCAGATGCCACCAGGTGCCCCCATCCACCACGAGCTGCCTACCGCCGTGAAGCGGGGATTGCCGCTGCCCGTTCAAGCGCGGCCACCGTGAACGCCAGCGGATACAACTGCTCGTCGTACCAGAGTTGTGCGAAGTAGAGGCCGATCGGTGCAGCCGGAAAACGGTTGCCGGCATCGGTCCGGTCGATCAGCCAGGCCACACCCCGAGTAACCGCCTCGACCGCTTGTCGTTGGATCGCCATGTCCGCGGATTCCGCGGCCACGCGGGCGAGCGCTTCGACGGTGACGGCAGTCTCCTCGATCGATGGCGGCAGTCCCGGGCCGCCGCCCATACCGCCATCGGCCGCCATCGACGCCATCAGCCAGGCGGCCCCCCTCGCGTCGAGAGTGGCCAGCACGACCTTCGCCGTTCCATAGGTCGGATTGGCCTGCGTGGGATGGTGTTCGTTACCAAACCAGAGCGGGCACCACGACCCGTCTGCTGCCTGCGTTGTTGCGATGTAGCGGACCGCGGCCGAGAGCATGCGGCCGACGGGGGGGCTGCGGGGCTGCGGTGGTGGCATCCGCGACCAGTGCTCCACGGCCCGGATTGCGTGCGCCGTGATATCGGGGCAGGAGGTATCGAACGGTAGCCGGCCCCACCCCCGGCAGAACGTGGGAATCCCGCCGTCTCGGTTGGCGAGTTGGGCAAGCCATACGAGTCCGGCAGCGGCTGCCTGCCGGACGTTCGCAGGAGCATCGCGGTCTTCTACGGCCTCAAGCATCGCCAACGCCGCAACCGCGCCCGACGTGTCGTCGGCATCGGGAACGCCACCGGGCAGATCGGTCCATGCCCAGCCGCCGGCTGCCGCGCCGGTGGCCGGATGCACCCGCTGCCATTGCTGTTGCAACAGCCAGCGGCGGATCGCTTCACGTTCGGACGGACCCAGATGTTCGGCCAGCCGGCCACCTGCAGCCAACGCCGCGACCGACCCCGTGGTCACCCACGTGGCGAGATTCGTGTCGATCGGCCATGAGCCGTCCGGCCGCTGCGACGCCGTCAAAAACGCAACGCCACGGCGAGCGACGGGATGCTCCGCGAGCCCCATGCCGGCGAGGCTCATCGTCACGAATGACGTCAGCGGTGTCGCCTCGAGGTAGCCGCCGTTCTCCGGCTGGATGGAGGCGAGTGTGTGGAGCGTCGGCTGTCTGGCCGCCGTCCTGACCCAGGCCGGCGGCCCCCACGTCGGCGCCGCCGCATGTCGCACCTGCCCGATGGCGATAAGTGCCGGCAGCGCGTAGCTGACCACCTGCATGTCGACCAGACGAAACCATGACTGCGGCAATGCCGCGAGTTCGAACGGAAGCTGCGGGATCACCCGCCATGCCGCGGGCCGCCGCGGATCGCCAAACCGGCCGCAGAGCGCGACATGCGTGAGGATCGGCACGCTAAACGTGCGGTCTCGGCCATAGATGCCGCCCAGAGCATGCGAGAGTGCGTCGGCGTCGAGGCCGCCGGCACGGGCATCGATCCATGCCGCCGCGCGGGACACCGCTCCCGCAACGCCATCGATGGCCGGAGCACGCCCCGCGTCATCCTCCGCGAGCGCAGCAAGCGTGGCCCAGCAGAGGATGGTGGTCGAGAGATTGCCGCGGCTGGCGGTCGTGTCGCCCCAACTGCCGTCGGACAACTGCGTGGCCGCGAGCCAGCGTGCTCCGAGCCGCATGCGGCCCGCATGCGTGTCGGCATCCACGAGCCGGAGGGCGTTGATGGCCGTGGCGGTGGAGAGCGGGCTCGACGAGAGTGCCCCGACCCAGTGGCCGGCGGCCGTCCGGCGGCCGAGCAGTTCTGCCACGGCCGCGCAACGGGTGGCGTGGAACGTGCTGGATTCGAGGATGTCGGGAGAACGGGACATCAGAGCCTTCGGGAGAGGGAATGAACAGCCGTGGCGGGGAGCGTGGCGGGGCCAGATACGGTGGATGAAGCAACAACAAGATGCAATCTTGTCGCCACGGGGGCAGAGCAACAACACGATGCAATCGTGTCGCCACGGGGGGCATCAGACACTGCAATGACCGAGGGCGATCAGTCCATAAAAGGTGTATTCCGCGTCCGGCTCGTCGTCGGCCCACGAGCCGTGGAAGGCGCCTTCCGCCGTCCAGAGAGTGTCGATGAAGTCGAGCATCCTCTCGCGATGCTCTCGCCACGGCACCTCGAGGGCGTCGAGCGCATGGAGCGCGACCGCGGTCGAGAGCAGGTCGGGGATCGGTGCGTCGGGGGCGGCGGTGAAGCCTCCAGCCGGATGGCAACGGGCCAGCAGCCATTCGCCAACGCCCTGCGGCACCGGCCGGCCGAGGTTGCGAAGCGTGGCGATCGCGGCCGCCGTCGCGGTCGTGGAGCCCTCTGGCCGGCCAGCTACATTGGCCCAGCCGCCATCCTCGGCACGGAGCGAATGCAGGCAGTTCACGATGCCCTCGGCTTCGGGGCCGGCCTCGGCCAGTGGCCGCTTGAGGTCGGCCATGGCATTGACCGCCAGAAAGCAGCCGTAGGCAGTGCCGCGGGGGGCGCCCATGCGGGAGCTGTAGCCGCCGTCGGCCGCGCGGTGCCCTGCCACGCCGGCGAGCAGTGCCACGCGGCTGTCGACCGGCAGGGCGTCCACCGGCTGCGATGCCCAGGCCCGCGCCAGGCAGCAGCGGTGGACGTAGTCGAGGCCACCGCCAGCGCCGAAGGCGTCGAGGAAGCGAACGGTTGCCGCGGCCTGCTCGTTGCCGGCAGGCAGGGCATCCAGCGCCAACAGGGCGTCGAGCGAAAACGATGTGTAATAGAGGTCCGGCTGCCCGCCACGGTTGCAGTAGCCGCCGGCCGACGCCGCGGTCGAGCCAAGAAACGACACGACCAGATCGGCCGCTTCCCCAAGCGTCCGGCGGGCAAGACGGGCCACCTGGAGCATCTGGAGTCGCTGGCTCATGCCGAGGAGGCGGCCGCGACGGCGCTCGTCTGCATTGCCGACTCAGGCGTTGACTGAGCCGCTGTCTGAGTGGCTGTCTCGCGGGCTGTCTTCGCCTCCTGCTCGCGGCAGTAGCCCTCGAAGGTGAGCTCGTTGAACATCTTCGCCAGCACCCGCCGCAGCAGGCCCTTCAGCGTCGCGTCGGAGAGGCCCTCGAGCGCCCGCACGGCCTGCTCCTTGTAGCTTTCGAGCAGCAAGGCCGCCTTCTCGTCGGCCTTCGCCGTGCGGATCGCCTCCCGAAGGCGGTCAGGCGTGGCCGCGGGATGGGGTTTCCCCGCCGTGATGGCGGCGAGCATCTCACGGTCGTCGCCTCGGGCCCGTTCGGCGGCGAGGGCGAGCACGACACTCGGCCGAGACTCGACGTTGCTCACGATCCCAGCGTCATCGAGCAAGTCTTCAAGGTCATCCTTGATCTGATAGGCGATGCCGACAGCCTCGCTGTAGGCACGCAGCGAATCGCGGACCTCGTCCGATCGGCCAGCTCCGATCGCGGCCAATTGCAGTGCCACGTCGAACGCGGGCGATGTCTTGAGCCGGAAAATCTCGAGCACCTGACGGCTCGCGAGCTGCGATGGGCTGCGGCTCCAGGCGAGTTCAGCCCCCTGCCCCTGGCAGAGGAGCCGTTGTGCGGACGCCGCCTCGCGGACGGCCAATCGGACGAGATCGGCAGCGATGCCCGACTCGGCGAGCAGGCGGTAGCCCTCGCCGATCAGGAGATCGCCGACGTTGAGTGCGATCGGCACGCCGTGCGCTCCGCAGAGCGTGGGCTCACCATAGCGTTCAAGATCGCCGTCCTCGATGTCGTCGTGGACGAGTGATGCCTTGTGGAAACATTCCACGGCCACGGCGATCCGCTGAATCGCCTCGATCCCGTCTGCGGCGTGATGTTGGTCTGCGGCGTGATGGTCGTCGGCGTCGTGATGGTCGTCTGCGGCGTGATGTTCGTCGGCGTCGTCGGCCGCCTTCTCCCGCAACGCCTCGAACACGGCAGCCGCCAGGAATGGCCGCCAGCGACGGCCGCCCACCGCCAGCCACTCTCTGCCGATCTCCTCCGCATGCCCGATCGGCGGACCCATCAGCCGGTCGAGCGCTGGCCTGTCGAACCAGGTCTTCACCGTGTCGTGCAGGCGGCCGAGATCGAGCCGCCGCGAACGGTCGGCCGCCTCCAGATGGATGTAGTCCCAGACCCAGTCGACATCGACCGTCGTGTCGATGCAGTCGTCTTGCAGCAGCGGCACGGCCACCGCGGGAATCGCGGCGGCCTGCACGTGCGGGAAGGTCTTTTCGAGCACCGGCATGCAGCTCACGCCGACGATCGCGTCGATCGTGCCGGTCTGCACCATCGCCATCACTAGCGCCGAGCCCTCGGCCACGAGCACCGCGTAGCCGAGCCGTTCGGCCTCGGCCTGGAAATCCTGGATCGAGCACAGGCCGCACTGCTTGCAGAGCAGGCCGAACTCGTCGAACGGCGCCGGACAGCGGTTCTCGACCCTCAGGCACTTGGGCATGAGGAGGAGCCGGCGTTCGAAGGGCACGGCTGCCAGGGCATCACGCCACGACTCGTTGCTGACGATCACGACCGCGTAGTCGAGGTAGGTTTCGGCCAGCCCCGCCTCGGCGAGCGCCGTGGTCGCCCTTCGACGGAGTTCGTCCATGCCCAGCGGCGGCACGGCGCGGCTGCTGATCATGCCGCGTCGCACGGCCTGGAGAAGCGAGTCGCGATCGGCCTTTGTCTGGGGGATCGATGCCTGAGGCGTTCGCGACCGGATCACCGCCGGTGGAACGGGCGGCGGCAGGATCGCAAGGGCAATCGACGCTGGGTTGGCAGTGGACATCGCGGGCACCTCACAAGGGGAAGACACAGTATGCCCTTCGGCTCCGGCTTCGTCAGGTCGGCCCGTCTGTGGCCGGGTCTCTGGTGGAGTTTGAGGCCGCAATGGCCTGCGCATGGGCCGCTGCCGCCTCCTTCGCGGCCAGCGCTCTGGACGCGGCTGCCGCAGTCCGCTGCTGGATTTCCTCGGGCGACGGCAGGGAGTCGAGAACCTCCCGCGGTATCTCCGCTGCGTCGGCGAGTTTCGTGAGGCACCGGCGCCGCTCGGCGAGCGCCTGATCCGCGCTGCGTTCCCGGGAAAACCGGGCCTTCGCGCCGGCACTCCGCTCCCGCAGTTTCGCGTAGATGTCGCCGCCGAGGAGTGAAGAAATATCGACCTTCATCTTCTCCCGGTTCACGTCGGCATCCGCCACCGGGCTGCCGTCGATCGGACCGGCGTGATACTTCGGAAACATGATCGCCACTTCGGGGCAGACCCGGGAGCAGGCAGGGCAGTTGACCTTGCAGTTGGCCGGATTCTCGACACGGAGCGTGTGGTCGACCGCCACGCCGTAGACATCGAACAGGCAGAAGCTCAGGCACTGCATGCAGTTGGTGCAGCGGGCCGTGTCGATCACCGGAAACCAGGGCTTCCAGGTTGCGGCGGTGTTGGCAATCGGTCCGTTGGCGACGGCGGCGGCTTCCGGCGGCCGGTTCATTCGCCGCTCACCTCGGGCCGCCTCGACCAAGGCGATGGTCTCCGCGACCGACCGGCCCGTGACGTCGCAGACGACCACATCGCAACGGCCGCTGGCATCGCTCACGGCGGGCGGCCCGGCGGAAAAACAGCCGATCACGATCATTGCACCGCCCTTTTGCAGATCGGCCGCAGCCGCCCCCGCCCGCGTGACGGCATACCCACGGTCGAGCAGCCCCGCGAAGATGCCGGCCCGATCGGGAGCCGCCAGTGGCGTGGCTCCGGCGCCCTCGTAAACGACCACACGTGGCGGCAGGAGCATGGGGGCGATCATGATGCAGTCCCTTCGCCCGGCGTGGCGAGAACACCGGCCAGCACGGTCTCGGCTGGGTCGGTCCGCATGTTGAGGATCTCCACTCCCTGCTCCCGCAGCGGCGCGTCGGCGAGCGAGAAAAGCCCCTTCACTGCCCGAGGCCAGCAGGCTGCTATCCGAAGCGGATGATTCCCGCGGGCCAGTTCCTGGAGGTGCGGGTCGCGACGGGCGGCCATCTCGCAGAGGTCGGGCACCATCTCGAAGCCACGGCCTGCCGCGGCGAGGCCCTCGAGCACGGCATCCTTCACCGCGGCCGGAACGACCTGCGCATACGCGCATCGACAGTAGAGAATGCGAACGTCTTCAGCGGCGGGCAGGGCGTCGGCTCCGGACTCGGCCCCGGCCACCACCTGTTCCTCGGTCATGGGTGCACCTTTCCGGCCGACGGATACGTGCCGAAATCGTTAAACCAGTAGTGCTTCGCGAAACGATACATCCAGTGCTTCTCAGGAATCTCGCGGCCGGGGAGGTCCTGGCTCGATCGCGGCGTCATCGCCAGCAGTTCCTGCCGTGCGGTGCCCCGCTGGGTCGTGTCGCGGGCGCCGTGGCGATCGGCGATCTCCAGGATGAGCCGCGGGTTTTCGAGCACCACGCAGCCCCGGCTGTGGCTCGCGGCCGCATCACGCATGTCCTTCAAGAAGGCCGACTGCGTCACCTGCTCGTAGAACGAGCCCTGTCCGACCTGCTCCACCGCCAACTGGATGATGGGGCAGGGCTCGATGCCGCCCGACGGGCCGACGTGGTGCGTGAGACCGATCGCCATCGGGCAGAGGGCATCCCCCTTGTCGTCGTAATAGGCGTCGACGATCGCGATCGGCAGCCGCGCCCGCTGCTCCACCACGAAGCGCCGCACCTGCACGAGTTGGTCGGGCGTGAGTGCCAGTTCCGGCGACGCCTCCGGCCCGACGGGTCGATACCCGTGAAACCAGGCATAGTGCACGCCCATGTCGATCAGCCGCTGGAGCCAGCTTTCCGTGAGCATCGCATCGATGTTGGAGCGGCAGAGGCTCGTGGCCACGCCCGTGATCAGCCGCGCGTCGAGGCACATTTCCAGTCCGCGGAGCGACCGGTCGAGCACCTTGCGGCTGCCCCGGCGGATGTCGCTCGTCGCCGCGTCGCCCTCGATGCTCACCAGCGGCGTCGCGTTGCCCAGCAGTTGGAGGCGGCGGGCAATTTCGGGCGTGATCAGCTGGCCATTGGTGAAGATCTGGAAATAGCAGTCGCGGTGGGCGGCGAGCAGATCGAGCAGCCGTGGGTGCAGAAAGGGCTCGCCTCCGAGCAGTCCGAAGAAGACATTGCCGTGCGCCTTCGCGTCGCTGACGAGTGCGTCGAGTTCCTCGAACGGCACCATCGTCCGCGGCGCCTGCACGTCGACCCAGCAGCCCTGGCACTTGAGGTTGCAGGAGTTGATGACGGAGAGATGCAGAAACGGCGGAAAGATAATCCCACGCCGCCGCCGGGCCTTGAACTTTTCCACGGCGATCAGTCCCTTGACGCCGAAGTTCCAGCCGAACTTCCACAGGCAGTTGGGCGCCACGGAGGAGAGCATGTGGCCGGCCATCTGGGGGAGGATCATGGCGTGACTCGTGAAGGGGACGGGAGCGATTTTCGCGGCTATGGAGGGGAAAAGTGACAGGATCGAGTTGTTGGGGCGAAAGTCGCTCCCGTCCCCATTTATACCCGCGCGGCGATCCGGTGGGTGGGCACGGGCCTGCCGGGACGAAAGTGTTCGAGGTGGAGGAACTCGTGGGGGAGCCCCGCCACGCAGCTCGATACCGCCGCCCGCACGGCCCGCTCGAGGTTCTCGGGGTCGGCCTCGGCCCGCAGGTTCACGAGCAGTCGGCCGATGTCGATCGGTTCGGACAGCCGGTGCGAGAGGTGGGCCGAATCGGCGGTGCGGACGAGGTTGGCCGCGGCGAGTTCGTAGGGATCCCCTTCGATCGCGAGCGTGCCCTTGAGGTGCGCGATCTCATGTCCGCTGGCGGCGAGGGTTTCGCGAATCTGCGAGAGGATCGCCACGAGCAGTTCGTTGCCGTCAAACTCGGCGTCGCCCGTCGCGTCGGCCGCCCCGATCCTCACCTCGGCGTTGAGCCAGCCGAGCAGCGACTCCCCGAGAGCGTAGCGGTCGTAATCGATCTCGGCGATCGCAGCCGCCTGCGAGGTATCGGCGAGCAGCCGCTTAAACCACGTGTCGAGGCCCATGCCTTCGCGGGCCGAGCATTCGAGAATCGTAGCCCGCGGGTTCACCGCCGCGACGGCCGTTCGTACGTGTTCAAGCCGCGAGGCATCGATCAGGTCGCACTTGTTGATGACGACGATCTCCGCCTCCTCCAACTGCTTGCGGTAGATGTAGGCCACGTGCTCGGAGAGCTTTGCGGCGGCGAGCCCGAGAACCCGTTCGGCCCGGAGCGGATCGACCACCACGCTCATCGGGGCCACCGTGAACCGGTCGCCGTAGATCTGCTCAAGCGGCAGCGTCACCGTGGCCACGAGGTCGGTGCAGCTGCCCACCGGCTCCGCGATCAGCACGTCGGGCGCGGTCTCCCGCACGAGCGAATCGGCCGCCTCGACCAGCGACGTGAACCTGCAGCAGAAGCAGCCGCCCACGATCTCCTCGACCGGCATCCGGTGGGCGGCGGCGAGCGCCGTGTCGACGAGCCCACCCCCCTGGTCATTGGTGACCAGCCCCACGCGAAGGCCGCGGGAGATGAGCCATTCGGCCAGCCGGAGGATGGACGTCGTTTTGCCGGCCCCGAGAAAGCCGCCCACCATCATGTAGCGGGCTTTCGCGGCGTCGCGGGGTGTCGCAGCGGTCATGCGTTGTCTCCCGGCTCGGACTCCGCAGATGCAGCGGGCTCTGCGGCAGCGTGGCCGTCGCCATCACTATAGCGGGA
>JBIIFB010000018.1:0-31701 GCA_044237545.1 Pirellulales bacterium | reverse complement strand
ACGCCTGCAGCTGATCGATCGTCGCGGTGAGCAGTGCGATGTAGCCGTGCACATCGAGATAGCCAGGGGTTGGCCTGCCATCCACGGCGTACAGCCAGCCTGCTCCGTAGGGATCGGAATGGGTGAGGCAGGCTTCAGCGGTGAGCGCGGGATTGGTCGCGGAGAGTGTTCCATCCAGAACGCAAAAGAGATCGCTGACCGCCTTGAAGCCCTCGACGGTGCCGAGCCGTTCGCCGCCGGCAACGGTCTGGCCCGGCTTTACCTCGAGCACCATCTCCACGAGTTCACCGAGCATCCGCGTGGCAAACTTCGTGAAGCCGACATGCCAGAGTCGCGGCGTGTCGCAGTCTGCGAGATTATTCGCGGCCTCGGCAGCGGCCTGGCCGGCAGCACCACCCGCCGGCCGTATCCAGAAGTGCGACGGCGTGTAGAGGCAGTCGACGGGGAACCGCGCAGAGAAATGGGCGTGCCGAAAGCGGACGGTTTCCATGCCCGCGATGCTACCCGCCTGCCACCCACACCCGCAACGGTCGTTGACGTGATCGCTGTGTCAGGTGCCGGTCTCGATTGGGTAGACATCGGCCACTGCAACACCATCCACGGCACGATGGACCTGCTCGCGGAGCTTCGTCGGGAGGCTGCAGGGTGAGCCAACGCATGTGACAACACCCTGCCCGGGAGAGCCCGGCCAGGATCTCACTTCAGGATCTCACTTCAGGGCCGCAGTTCGAGGCGGTCGCCTCCGCCTCGCGAGGTGCTCCGCCTGCCATGCAGGATGTCGAGCAGTTTCCGCATGTCGGCGGGCAGCGGGCTTTCGAAGCGGAGATCGGCCCCCGATTCGGGGTGCACGAATCCCAGTTCGGCCGCGTGCAGCATCACCCGCGGGGCACCCGAGGTGTCTTCGACCTTCATGTGACGTGGAGCGGAATAGACCCGTTCACCGCAGACAGGATGGCCGATCTCGGCGACATGAATGCGGATCTGGTGGGTGCGGCCCGTTTCAAGCCGGCACTCGATGAGTGTGAAGGCGTCGCCGAAATGTTCGACCGGCTGCACGTGCGTGACAGACCGCTTGCCGTCTTCGGTATCAGACGAGCCGCGGCGGCCATCGCCGCGGTCGCGGATCAAATTGGTCTGGATCGTGCCCGCCCCGACGCGGCCGACGCAGACGGCGAGATACCGCCGGTGCGTCGTGTGGGCCCGGAACTGTTCGGCGAGAATCCGCTCCGCCGGAACGGTGCGGGCAAACACGACAAGCCCGCTGGTCTCGCGATCGATGCGGTGCACGGCCCGCACCGGCGGGACATGACGATGCTTTTTGCCACGGGCGCCGTGGCGGGCGAGCAGGAAGCGGGCGATCGCGTCGGGCACCAGTTCGTCGAGGGTCGGCTGCACCTGTCGGCGACGCGTCGGCCAGGAGAGTTCCTCGGTGTGTCGCGTCGTGGTGATGCCCGATGGCTTGTCGACCACCACGACCTGATCGTCGAGATGCACGACCCGGACATCGTCGGCCTTGGGCGGGGCGGCCGCGGCCGCCTCGAGCACCTTGACCACTTCGCCATCCTTGAGACGCCTCGCGACATCCGTGCAGATGTTGCCGTGGACCAGCACGTGTCGAGAACGCACGAGCTTCTGCACCTGCGACCAGCTCGCCGCGGCGGGGTCACCCGCGGCCAGTTTGGCGCGGAGAAAGGCTACGATCGTCTGGCCGCGATCGGCGGCGGTGACATGATGAACGGTTCCTGCGGCAGGTTTCATGCCATAAATCTACCATGGGTTCGCGGGGTCTGACGCCGCTGGTATGCACATCCCGTCGCTGACGCTCAGGGCTTGTATTGAAGGATGGTGTGATTCCCATACAAGCCCCCGGCTGCCGCAGGGGGCTTTTTTATGGAATCGGAATCATCCGTGAGGGGCTGCCCGTGCCCGAGAGCCGGCGTTGCTGACCAGCGCAGGCAGGATGCCGGAGCGCAGTCAGCATCGAGTGAGCGAAGCCCAGGATGCCGGAGCGAACGTCCGGCGACGGGGCACGGGCAGCCCCGAACCGTCCACTGCGGGCCACAAGAACACCCGGCTTGACCGCAGTTTCCTCGGTTTTAGACTCTGTGGGGAGGCCTCAGATCGGCATGCCTCCCCAGGCGAGCCGTTTTCTCCTTCTTTTACGTGAGGACCTTCTTCAGTGCCCGGCACATGCGTTATCGGTCTGCAGTGGGGTGACGAAGCCAAAGGCAAGCTCGTCGACATCCTCACCGAAGACCATGAAATCGTCGTCCGCTATCAGGGCGGCGCCAATGCCGGCCACACCGTCGTCTCGAAGGGCCAGACCTGGAAGCTCTCCCTCATCCCCAGCGGCATCCTCCGCGATAACGTCACCTGCGTCGTCACCGGCGGCGTGGCCCTCGATCCCGCCAGCGTGATCAGGGAGATCGACGGCCTCGAGGCCCGAGGGGTCGTCGTGCAGGGCAAACTGCGGCTCAGCGACCGGGCCCATCTCGTGTTTCCCTGGCATGTTGCTGAAGACAAACAACTCGACGGCAGTCTGTCGGGCGGCGAGGCGATTGGCACGACCGGCCGCGGCATCGGCCCCTGCTACCGTGACAAGGTCGGTCGGTCGCTGGCGATTCGCCTCGGCGACCTCTATCGCGACGAGTTTCGCGGCCGGCTCGAACACATTGTCGGCATCAAGAACCAACTGCTCTCCGGCTGGCAGGGCCCGGGGGCCGGCAAGGCCGAACCCCTCGACGCCGTCGCGATCCATGCCCAGTCCATGCAGTATGCGGAGCGGCTGCGGCCGTTTGTCTCCGATACGACGGCCTATCTGCTCGATGCGATCGAGGGGGGCAGCCGGATGCTTTTCGAGGGGGCGCAGGGGGCGCTTCTCGACATCGACCACGGCACATTCCCGTTCGTCACCAGCAGCAACTCGTCGGGGGTCGGCGTGGCGAGCGGCTCGGGCGTGCCGGGGCGGTGGATCGAACGGGTGATCGGCGTGGTGAAGGCCTATTCGACGCGGGTCGGCGGCGGACCGATGCCCACCGAACAGACCAACCGGATCGGCGAACACCTCCGCGAGCGGGGCCGCGAGTACGGCACGGTGACGATGCGGCCACGCCGGTGTGGCTGGTTCGATGCGGTTGCGGCCCGCTACACCGCCCGGCTGTCGGGCGTGGACGAACTGGCCGTGATGCTGCTCGACGTGCCGGGGGGCCTCGACGAATTGAAGATCTGCACCGCCTACCGCCTGAACGGACAGCAGACCAACCACTTCCCCAGCCAGATCGACGACCTCAAAAACGCCGAGCCTGTCTACGAGACCCTGCCGGGCTGGAGCGAGGAACTCTCGACCGTCCGCACCTATGACGCCCTGCCCACCGCCGCAAAAGGATATCTTTCACGTATTGAAGAACTGCTCGGACGGCCGGTGTCGATCGTGTCGGTCGGCCCCGATCGCGAGCAAACGATCTTTTGCGACCGCACCACCGACCGGCAGAAACCATGGCCACGTCCCCAGCACCGCACGCCGGCGAACGCCTGATGCCCGGCCAGCCCGGCACCCCCGCCCGGGCTCCGGCCGGCGGTCTGTCGGCAGCGTTGAAAACATCTGCTGCAGCGGCCGCATTGCCTCGCCATATCGCCATCATCATGGATGGCAACGGCCGGTGGGCCGTGCAGCGGGGGCTGCCGAGGATCGAGGGCCATCGCCGCGGCGTGGCAAGCGTGCGGCGGATCACTGAGCACTGCGCCCGCCTGGGTATCGAGCAACTGACGCTCTACTGCCTCTCCAGTGAAAACTGGCGTCGCCCACCGCACGAACTCGAGTTTCTGATGCACCTGCTCGAGCAGTATATGGTCGAGGAGCGGTCGCTCCTGATGCGGGAACGCATTCGCCTGTCGATGATCGGCCACCGTGAGGGGCTGCCGGCCGCCACGCTCGAGCAGCTCGATAGCACCATCGAACTCTGCGCGGGCAACGACGGGCTGCGGCTGTGTCTTGCGATCAACTACGGCTCACGGATGGAGATCGTCGACGCCGCACGGATGCTTGCGAAGGAGGCCCGTGACGGACTCATCGATCCGCAACAGATCGACGAATCGGCCATCGCAGCGCGGCTCAGCACCGCCGGCATGCCAGACCCAGATCTGCTCATCCGCACGGCCGGCGAGATGCGGATCAGCAACTTCCTGCTCTGGCAGATCAGCTACGCCGAACTGTGGATCACCGACGTGCCATGGCCCGAGTTCGCCGAGCCGCATCTCGATGCCGCGATCGCGGCCTTCGCCGCCCGTGATCGCCGGTTTGGAGGGCTGAGCCAATCATGACAGCCCCGGATTCATCCCACCGCATGCCTAGCGCAGACCACCGGCCGCCGACCGTATCGCCGGGCTCGTCTCTTTTCGCTGGCTCTTTTGGGTCGCGTGTCGTCTTTGCCATCCTGATCACCGCGGGCTTCGCCGGGCTGGCCTGGGCCGATTGGCGTGGGCTCGGAGGCGCGTTGCCCGCCTGGTGGCTTCTGCCGGTGGCAGTCGTCATCGCGGTCGGCAGCGTTCATGAAATGATCCGGCTTTTTGCGGCCGGAGGGATCGTTCTGCCGGGATGGCTGCTGCGGCCGGCGGTGGTGGCGGTCGTGCTTTCGACAGCGGCCGGTGCCCAGGCATTTGCGGCCGAAACCTCCATGGCGTCTCCCGCCGCAGCGATGGGTTGGTCGGCGCTGGCGGTCGCCCTGTCGGTCATCGTGCTGTTCACCGCAGAGATCTCCACGTATCGTCCCAACGGCGGTGCGATCGAGCGACTCGCCGCCGGAGTCTTCACGGTCACCGTGCTCGGGCTTCCGTTGGCGTGCCTTGTGAGCCTGCGGTTGCTGTGCCTGGAAAACATGGGGCCGGAGCAGACCGGTTCAGGGCACGTGGGAATGCTGCCATTGGTGAGCCTTGTGGCCGTGGCGAAAGCCGGTGACATCGCGGCCTATGTCGGGGGCTCGCTGCTGGGGAGGCACCGCATGGCACCTGCGCTGAGCCCAGGCAAGACATGGGAGGGGGCGGTGGCATCGCTGATCGGCTCGTCGGCGGCGGCGTGGTTCGTGCTCGAGCAACTGGGCAAGTCCGCCGCAGCGGGTCCCTGGGGCGGCTGGCTCGTGTTCGGTCTGCTCGTCGGTCTCGCAGCGCTGGCGGGTGATCTTGCCGAGTCGCTGGTGAAGCGGGAGTGCGGGGCCAAAGACTCCGGTAGGTCGCTCGGCGGCCTCGGTGGCTTTCTCGATTTGATCGATTCGTTGCTCTTTGCCGCTCCCGTGGCCTGGCTGTTGTGGGTGGCCGGCAGGGGCTGAAAACAGGCCTTCTCCGCGGCAAAAACAGCCCGTGGGCCCGGCAGCCACGGCGCAGGTATACTCATGTCATTGTCCCCCTCACCCCAAGACCGCGGCGTGCCACACGCCGCGGGCTTCGATGCCCCGCACGTCCATCGCGGTCGTCGATTCGAAGCGGCTTGTTGCCGTCTTCGGGCCGAGAGACCAGCACCTTCGCCGGATCCGGTCAGCCCTGGGGGTTGGCGTGTCGGCTCGAGACGACTCGATCCAGATCGAGGGCGAGGAGTCGGCGGTGCTGCGTGCGGCTGAAATCTTCGAGCAACTCGACCGCATCGCCCGCGAGCATGGATCCGTCGAGGTGGCCGACGTGACCCAACTTTTGTCGGCGGCGACGGGCTCCTCGCATGCCGTGCCACGTGATCCGATCGAAGTGCACCGCCCGGATAAACCGGTGCAGCCGAGGTCGGCGGGACAGGCCGCGTATGTAAAGGCGATCCGCGATCACGACGTCGTCGTCTGCAGCGGGCCGGCCGGAAGCGGCAAGACATTCCTCGCCGTTGCGATGGCGGTGTCGTTTTTGCGGTCTGAAAAAGTTCGCAAGATCGTGCTTGTACGGCCGGCGGTGGAGGCGGGAGAAAGCCTTGGCTTCCTGCCGGGAGACCTGCAGGCGAAAATCAATCCCTATCTCCGGCCGCTGCTCGACGCCCTCCGGGAAATGGTTGACTACGAACTGCTCAAACGGCTCACGGAGCAGGACGTCGTCGAGATGATTCCGCTGGCCTACATGCGGGGCCGCACGCTCAACGATGCCTTCATCATTCTCGACGAGGCGCAGAATACGACGGTGGCCCAGATGAAGATGTTTCTGACACGTCTCGGCGTCGGCTCCAAGATGGTGATTTCCGGTGACACCACGCAGATCGATCTGCCGCCCAACCGTCGCAGTGGCCTCGTCGATGCGATGGAGCGGTTGGAGCGTGTCCGCGGCTGCGGTCGGGTGCAGCTCGGCGGGATCGACATCGTCCGCCATCCGCTCGTCCAGCGGATCGTCGAGGCTTACGCGGACTGAGCATTCATGACCATCGCGCCATCCTCCTACCGTCGCCGCATCAAGCGTGGCTCTTCCGTCGAGGTGCCCCACGGCTTCTGGGGCACGCTGCTCGAGAACGTCTTGCGATCAGAGGTGCTGCTCAGGCTCGCCCTCTGTGTGGGGGCAGGCCTGTTTCTGCTGCTGCTGATGCACGGCTGGGCCGAGCCTTTTCCCTTTCACGCCGGGATGGTGCCGCCCCGGGGAATCGTGGCGCGGTTGCCGTTCGAGAAGCCCGACTCCGAGCGGACCCGCACGGCGCAGGAACGGGCTGCCGCCCAGGTGCGGGTGGTCTACTCGCAGGACAAGGCGCCCATCGTCCGCCTTCGCGACGGTCTCAAGAACCGCATTGCGGAGATCGCGGCTTCCGATTCAGTCACCGCGTCGTCGCGGGCGGCCTGGCTCGAGTTCGCCCCTGAGGCAGCTCCGGTGATCGACGCGCTGACGGCTGCGGAGAAGCTGTCGGTTCGCGAGCCGCCCCTTGCACCGGAGCCGCTTCTGGCACCAGCCCCGCCCCTTGCACCGGCTCCGCCGCCGACGCCGGAAGAGGTATCAACGGCGGCCTCCCCGGCCGATGGAGACGACACGGCAGGGGAATCCGGTGCCACGAAGAAGTCTGGTCAACCGCCCGGCGAGGCGAGCGTTCAGCCTGACAAGCCGCTGGAGAAGCAGGCTGACAAGCCGCTGAAAGAGCAGCCTGACAAGCCGCTGGAGAAACAGCCTGACAAGCCGCCGGAGAAGCAGCCTGACAAGCGGGTTGCCGAAGCGGCGCAGGCGTTTCAACGGTTTCGAGCAAGGATCGACACGAAGGAGCGGCTCCTCGACTGCGAGAAGGCGATCGATCGGAGTTTCGCCGATCTGGAAAGCATGGGCGTGCTCGAGAAGATCCAGCATGGGATCGACGAGGGGAGCCAGACGGAGATCGACGTGCATCCCCTCGGCAATGCCGCCGAACTCACGCGGGCCCAGGTGGCTGACGTTTTGCTCGGTGAGGCGAAGGTGCGGCTGCGAACGCGGCTCGACGAGGAAGTCGGCGAGGGACCGCTGGCCGACCGGGTGTTTGCCTGGATCGAGCAACGGCTGCAGGGAACGCTCGAGATCGACCGCGATGCGACGGTGAAGGCCAAGCAGGAGGCGATGAAGAAGACTCCGCAGCAATTCGTCCGCTATGCCGCCGGTGACCTGCTGGCGGATGCAGGGCTGCCCCTCGACGCCGATGAGGTCGGACTTCTCGACCGCGAGCATCAGGAATACGTCCGCCAGCAGGACGCCCGGCAGCGAATCGGCCGGGCGCTCTCGCTCTGCGGTCTGTTCGCGGCGATGTTCGCCCTGTCGGGTTTCTACATCCACCTGCACCATCGCGAGGTGCTCGACGACCTCGGTCACGTGGCCACCCTGGTGGGTCTCTCGGCGGTGACCGTGATGATCTGCCTGCTGTCGGCGGGCGAGGCGTGGCGGGCCGAGATCGTGCCGCTGCTCGTCTTTGCCATGACCGTGGCCATCGCCTACGACGAGGATCTTTCGCTTCTGCTGGCCGCCGAGGTGGCCCTTGTCGTGGTGGTCGGCCTGGGCCGCGGACTCGCCGACTACGTGACGCTGTGTGCCGCTGCTGCATCGATGATCTTCTGGATGGGGCGGCTCCGCAGCCGCAGCAAGCTGATCTACGTGGGCCTGTGGGCGGGGGCGGTGGTGATCGCCACCCAGGTGGGAGCCAACCTTCTTGAGGAACGTCCCTTCGACGCGCAGCTGCTCTACGAGGCTGGACGGACGGGCGTCTGGACCCTCCTTGCTGGTTTCCTGATGACGGGCCTGCTGCCGTTCATCGAACGCTGGTTCGGCGTGCTCACAGACCTCAGCCTGTTGGAGGTCGGCGACGTCGCGCACCCGCTGCTACAGGAACTCGTTCGCCGCGCTCCTGGCACCTACAACCACTCGATCAACGTTGCCAGCATCGGCGAGGCCGCTGCCGAGGCGATCGGCGCGAGGGGCCTGCTCGTGCGTGTGGGGGCCTACTTCCATGACGTCGGCAAGATGCTCAAGCCCGCCTACTTCATCGAAAATCAAGGGCAGGAAAACCGTCACGAGTCGCTCGTCCCGGCGATGAGCACGCTGATCATCGTGGCCCATGTGAAGGAGGGCGTGGAACTCGCCCGGCAGTACAACCTGCCGCACCCGATCATCGACATCATTGCCGAGCACCACGGCACGACACTCGTGGAGTTTTTCTATCGGCGGGCGACGGCGCTCTCCCAGACTGACCCCAACGGAACGGAGATCGACGAGCAGAATTACCGCTATCCGGGGCCGAAGCCGAGCTCGCGGGAATCGGCCGTGTTGATGCTCTCCGACGCGGTCGAAAGCGCCAGCCGGGCTCTCACCGAGCCGACCCCGGCACGGATCGCGGGACTTGTCCATGAGTTGGCCATGAAGCGTCTGCTCGATGGCCAGTTCGACGAATGCGGTCTGACGCTCGAGGAACTCGAACTCCTCGAACGGAGCCTGGTGAAGAGCCTGACGGCTGTGTACCACGGACGCGTCAAGTATCCCGACCAAAGGACGGCGTAGTGTCTCGACTCCGTGGCCGCCCCGCTTCGCAGCCGCCTCGGTCGACGATCGTCGTCGACGTGAGCGACCGGCAGTCCGTGCTTCAAACTTCGGCCCGCGGGCTCGAGCGGCTCGTCCGCCTGGCGTTGGCTGCCGAAGGGATCGAGCGGGCCGAGATCGGCATTGTGCTGGTCGATGACCGGCGGATTGCGGCCGTCCATCGCCGCTGGATGGGGGTGCCTGGCCCCACCGACGTCATCACATTCGATCTCTCCGCCGGTGCGTTCGGTGCGGCTGGTGCGGACGTTCTGGCAGGCGACATTGTGGTGAGCACCGAAACCGCTCGCCGCTCGGCCCTGGCGGTCGGCTGGACACCACGGCAGGAACTCGCCTATTACATCGTCCATGGCATCCTGCATCTCCGCGGCTACGACGACCAGACGCCGGCGGACCGCCGGGCGATGCGCCGTCGCGAACGGTCTCTGATGCGGGCCTGCGGATTGCCTGCCCCGCCGCGGCCGAGAGCCGCAGGCACCCGCCCATGAATACCGCCGAATCCCTGGGGCTCGAGTCGGCGGTCCTGCTGCTTCTGCTGGCCAGCGGGGCGGCCGTGCAGGCCCGTAGCATCCGTGGCGCCCAGCGGCACCACATCCAGGATCTCTGCAAGCGGCGAGGCAAGCCTGCGCACTACGAACAGATCGTCGCGGGTAGCGAGACGATCGCGTTCATCGCGGCGTCGGTGGTCGTCATCGCGGCGGTCGTCGCCACGTTGCTTGCCGCCCGCGGTCTGTTCGCCGCGTCGGGGGGCGTTCTGGCGCTCGAGGTGTCGGCGGTCGCCGGCTGGATCGCGATCGTCTGGCTCCTGCTGGTCGTGGTGCCGATGCTGCTGACGAAGTTCGCGGGACCCTGGATCGTGGTGGCGACATGGCGGATCTGGCGGCCGGTGGTCGCGGTGCTCTCTCCGGTCGTGCTGCTGCTGGGCAACGCGGCCTCGTCGCTGGGGCGGACAGCGGCACGGCATTCCGGCGACGAGGCAGTGCCTGAGCGTCCGCAGGATGAACTCCGGCTCGTCGTCGACGAGGCCCATCGGGAAGGACGCATCGAGGGAACGGCCCGCGACATGATCCGGGGCGTCATCCGGCTCGACGAGGTGCGTGTGTCGCAGATCATGACGCCCCGCACGCAGATGATCGCGATTCCGCTGGCCACCGAATGGGACGATGCCGTCCGCATGGCCGCCGAGAGCGCCCATACGCGACTGCCCGTCTGGGACCGCTCCTCGGACGACGTCGTGGGCATCCTCCACACTCGGGAACTGCTCACCAGGCTCGCCGAAGGCCTCTCGCCGCGGGCCGACGCCGTGCCGGCCGAGCCACGCGGCATCCGGCCGCTGCTGCGTCCACCATGGTTCGTGCCCGAATCGATGAGTGTGCAGACGCTGCTGCTGGAATTCCAGCGTGGCAAGACACACATGGCGATCGTCACGGATGAATTCGGGGGCGTGGCCGGTGTCGTGACGATCGAGGACGCCCTCGAGGAGATCGTGGGGGAGATTGCCGACGAGCACGACGAGGCGTTCTCAGATGGCATTCGCTCGGTGTCACCTGATGTCTGTGAGGTGCTGGCTCACGTTCCCGTCGCCCGGCTCAACGAACGGATGCAGATGTCGCTGCCGGAAGAGGCTGGGTATGAGACGGTCGGCGGCTTCGTCTTCCACCAATGCGGACGCATCCCGGAGGTGGGCGAGAAGATCGAGTCGCACGGCGCCGCGCTCGAGGTGCTGGCCGCCACCCGCCGACGGATCGATCTGGTGCGGATCTCAAGGCTCGGGGACGACCGGCCCGGGAGCAACGGAAACGATGGCGGCTGACAAGGCACGGGCGATCGTCATCCGGACCTTCCCGTTCGGCGACAGCAGTTGCGTCGTTACCCTGTTTACCCGGGAATACGGCAAGCTGCGGGCTCTGGCGAAGGGGGCGTGGCGTCCGAAGAGTGCATTTGACGCCGCCCTTGACCTGCTTTCGATCTGTGAGGTACTCGTCCTCCGCAAATCCTCCGGTGGACTCGACTTGGTGACGGAAGCCTGCCTCGAACACCGGTTTCGGGTCGGCAAAAGCCAGGCGGCGTTTCTCGGCGGCATGGATGTGGCCGAATTGCTCGATGCACTGACCGCGGATGGCGATCCCCAGCCGGAACTGTTCGATGTTGCCCACTCGACCCTCCGAATCCTCTCGGCTCCCCGACATGCTGATGATCCACCCACCCTCGCGAATGATCTCTCCGGAGGACCCGTGCGGGCGTTGGTCACACACACTGAGTTGGCCATGCTCAGGCTGGCAGGTCACGCCCCGGCGCTGGTGCGGTGCGCGGAATGCCGCGGAGCCGTCGCATCCACCGGGCGGATCGCGTTTGGCATGCTCGACGGCGGGGTCCTCTGTGAATCGTGTCGCCGTGGCAAGCGGGCGGTTGTCGCCCTTTCGACCGACTGCCTCGCGGCGTTGCGGCTGCTTGCTGCCGCCCCCGACGCGTGGAGGTCGCTGGCATTGCCTGCCACGACCGACAGCGAGGTGCGTGCCGTCATGAACACGATGCTCTCCCACCTGCTGGGGAAGCGGCCTCGAGTCGCACCACTGCTCCAGTCGCGATCCCGTCAAGCCCCTTCCCGACCAGGCCCTTCCCGACCTTCGTAACGTCCGCCCGGCCTGCCCCCCAAAAGTCTGCTGCGTCGCCATGCCATCAGTCCCCAACACAACCCGCAGCCCGATCCGCGGCGTGCCACCCAGTCGCATCTGGTGCGGAGTGGCCGTGGCCTGCCTGTTTCTCGAGGCAGGATGTGCCACGATCAAGACGCCGACCTGGCCATGGTCGAAGAACCCGGCCGCTGACAAGAAAATTGCCGGCGAACTGGGGGAGGATGCAGACTCGGAGGTGATCTCCTCCGAGTTCAATCCCACCGAGCAGGATCTCGGGTGGGATTACTTCAAGGGGGACAACATCAAGAAGCGGTGGAAGAAGGTGGTCGGCCGCGGCCCCAACGAGCCGGTCGCCCGGAAGGCGCTGGCGGAGGCGGACGGACTGTTTCGAGACCAGAAATATTCTCAGGCCGCATCAAAATACAAGGTGGCGATCGACCGCTGGCCCGATTCGGTGATCGAGGAAGACGCTCTCTGGCAGCTCGCCGAGTGCTGGTTCTTCACCGACCGCTATCCAAAGGCGGAGGATTGCTACGACGAATTGGTGAAGAAATACGCCAACTCACGCTATCTCGACCGGATAGCCCAGCGGCAGTTCGTGATCGCGCAGTATTGGGTTGCGCTTGATCAGAAGCACAACTACATGACCATCGTGCCGAATCTCGCGGATCGCAGCCGGCCGCTTTTCGACACGCGTGGCCGTGCCATCAAGGCCTACGACCATGTCCGGATCAACGATCCGCGGGGGCCGCTGGCCGACGACAGCATCATGGCCCAGGCCAACGCCCACTTCGTCGACCGGCAGTGGCTCGATGCCGACTATTTCTACGGCCTGCTCCGCAGCGAGTATCCCGACAGTGATTTCCTGCTGCAGGCACACCTGCTCGGTCTGCAGGCCAAGCTCCGGGCCTATCAAGGACCGGGCTACGAGGGGGGCGTGCTCGACGAGGCGGAAATTCTTGCCGACCAGACTCTCGTGCAGTTTCCAGACCAACTCGCCGGCGACGAGGCCGAACGGGTGCAGACGACGCGGGCCGCGATCGCGGCGCAGCAGGCGACGCGGCACTGGAACCGCGCCGAGTTCTACGCGAAAGGCCAGCACTACACGTCGGCCCGCATCTACTATGCGCTCATCGCCCGCGACTACCCCAAGACGATGCTCGCGCAGCAGTCCCGCGACCGGCTCGAAAAGTACGGCGGGCTGGCGGACGTTTCCGACAATCCGTTTCCGATGCTGACTGCCATGCTGAATCCAGACTCCCTCAAGGAAGCGGAACTCGACGCGATGGCCGAGGCCGACACGGCGATCGCCCGTGAGGACAACTCCGGCATCGCCCCGCCCCTGCGCTGAAACGAAGAGTGTCCATGGCCGCGTGTGTCGTCCGCCTGCGTCGGCTCGCCTGCGTCATGCTCGCCTGCGTTGCCATTGCCTGTGGTGTCGTCGTCTGCGGCGGCTGTGCCGGCTATCGCTTCGGCAACAACACGCTCTACGCGCCAAATGTCCGCACGGTCTACGTGCCGATCATCCAGTCGGACAGTTTCCGCACGACGCCCAGCATCGACATCGGTGAACGGCTCACTGAGGCGGTCTGTAAGGAGATCGAGAAACGGACGCCGTTCAAGGTTGTGGGTGATCCCGCTGCCGACAGCGTGCTCACCGCCCGGATTGTGGCCGATACGAAACGCATGGTTGTGGAGAGCCCGACCGACCAGTCGCGGATGGTGGAATTGAATTTTCAGGTGCTCGTCACCTGGGCCGATCGGGGTGGGGCGGTGCTTGCCTCGGGTGGCGTGCCGCTGCCCGCAGCGAGCGTCGATGTGGGTCAGCCTGCGATGCTCGTGCCGGAGTACGGCCGCTCGGTCGCCAGCACGCAGCAGGAAATGATCATCAAGATGGCGCAGCAGATCGTCGGCTTGATGGAAGAGCCCTGGTAACGGACGGGCTCGCTCGTCCTGGGAATGGTTGTGGAGGGTAGAGTGATGGCATGAGCACTCACCCCCGTCCCACACACTGGCAACTCCGCTCGCGTCGGCTCTCGCTGCCTGACGGCGTCTCGTCGCGCCGGCCGCTCGTGATGGGGATCGTGAACGCCACGCCAGACAGCTTTTCAGATGGTGGCCGGCATGCGGGCGTGGAGGCCGCCGTGGCCCATGGGCTTGCGCTCGTGGCTGCAGGGGCCGAGATCCTCGACGTCGGTGGAGAAAGCACGCGGCCCTTCTCGGAGCCCGTAACACCGGAGGAGGAATTACGCCGTGTGGAAGACGTGGTGCGGCAATTGGCTGGTCAGGCGGGCGTTCCGATCTCGATCGACACGTCGAAGGCGGCGGTGGCGGGCCGGGCAATCGAACTGGGCGCTGAGATCATCAACGACGTCACCGGCCTGGAGGGGGATCCCGGCATGCTCCGAGTCGCGGTCGAGTCGGGGGCCGGCGTCTGTGCAATGCACATGCAGGGCACGCCGCAGACCATGCAGGTCGATCCGAGGTATGTCGATGTCGTGGGTGAGATCCATGCCTACCTCGAACGCCGCCGTGACACTCTCGTGGCCGCCGGCATCGCACTGGAACGCATCTGTCTTGATCCGGGCATCGGGTTTGGGAAGACCCACGCCCACAATCTTGAACTGATGTCCCGCGTGGCTGAGTTTCTCGATCTGGGCGTGCCGATCCTCGTCGGTCACTCACGCAAGGGTTTTATTGGCAGATCGATTGAGCGGGCGTTGGGTCGACCGGCAACACTGGAGGAGCGGGATGCAGGCACTGCCGGTGCCGCCTGCGGTCTCGCCGTCGCCGGGGTTCAGATCATCCGTGTCCACGCCGTGGGCATGGTTCGCAGCGCGATGGAACTGCACTGCGCCACCCTGGCTGGAGCCATTCGCACAGCATGAGCGGGTGCGGGAGTGGAGCTGGGTGTTGTGAGACGGGGTGTTGTGAGACGGGGTGTTGTGAGACGGGGTGTTGTGAGACGGGGTGTTGTGAGACGGGGTGTTGTGAGACGGGGTGTTGTGAGACGGGGTGTTGTGAGACGGGGTGTTGTGGCCGCGAGTTTTTAACTTGCGGAATTCATGACGGGGCGAGGACAAGTTGAAAACTTGCCTCCACGTGGGAATGACGGGGCGAGGACAAGTTGAAAACTTGCCTCCACGGGGGAGGGGCTAGACGCCGGCGATTGCCTGGCGGGCCGCCTGCTCGCATGCCTTGATGTCGGCGAGCGGGTTTTGCGGGTTCTCCTCGTATTCAATGGAGAGGGCCCCGTCGGCTGGGAAGTCAACCGCGATGAGTGCCGCCATGACGGCTGGCACGTCGATGTGGCCCTTGCCGAGGATCACGCCCTTGGTCTTGTCCTGCATCTCGGCAAAGTCCTTCAGGTGGATGCCGTAGAGCCTGCCTTTCAGCAAACGGATCACCTCGACTGGACGCTCGCCCGACCGCAGGAAATGGCCGAGGTCGGCGCAGGCGCCGATGCGGGAGTCGTATTTCTCGACCGCCTGAAGGACATCGATCGCCTTGTTGTAGCGGTGTGTCGGGCCGTGGTTGTGGATGGCCACGCGAATATCGAACTCCTTCACGAGTTCATCGAGACTGGCGAAGGAGTCAGGGTCGGGGTCGGCACCGAACGTGCGGATACCGGCGGCCTTCGCGAACTCGAACATCTTCCGGTTGGCGACGGCATCCTTGGTGAATCGGTTGACGCCGTGGGCGGAGATCGTGAGGCCGAGGTCTGCCAGTTGCTTTTTCATCGCGTCGATCGCGGTCGCATCGGCGTTGAGCGGATACATCCCCGGATAAAACTCGACGAACTTGAAGCCCAGATCACGGGCGTGCCTGAGGGCTTCGTCCACCTTGTAGCCGCGGAGGGAATAGAGTTGCACGCCCAGATTGAGGTTGTTGGCTGAAGCGGCGGCAGCCAGACGGCCCAGCGGCGAAAGAGCGGCGACGCCGGTCGCGGCGGCGGTGCCAGCGGCGGTGAGAAACGAGCGACGGGTGAAATTCGTGAAACGCATCGGGGGCAACTCCTGCGTGGGAAGAACGAGCCGAGACGGCTAAGATAATCCAAAGTCTCGTCTTCCGCACGGAACCCAGCCATGGCCACGATTTCGCCCGCCGCCACCATTCCGCTCACGTCCCTCGCCGCCCAGTGCCGCTCGATCGCCGAACGGGCCCGACGGGCGGCCATCGATCTCGCTGGCGTGCCCGGCGAAAAAAAGGCCGTCTGCCTGCGGGCTGCCGCCGCAGCGATCCGGGCCGACGTCGCCGAAATCCTCGCCGCCAATCGGCTCGACCTGGCCGCCGCCCCGGGGTTTGGCCTCACGGCCGCAGCCATCGATCGGCTCACCCTCGATGCCAAGCGGGTGGAAGGCATCGCCGCGGGCGTCGAGGCGGTCGCGCTGCTCCCTGATCCCGTGGGCGAGGTGATTGAGGAATCGACGCAGCCCAACGGCCTGACCGTCCGCAAGATCCGTGTGCCCTTGGGCGTTGTTTTCTTTATTTACGAATCGCGGCCCAATGTCACGGCCGACGCCGCCGCAGTCGCGCTCGCGGCCGGGAATGCCATCATTCTCCGCGGGGGTAAGGAGGCGGCCCATTCCAGTGCCCGGATCGTGGAGAGCATGCGCAGGGCGATCGCTGCCTCCGGCCTGCCCACCGACTGCGTGCAACTCATCGAGACCGCCGACCGCGAGGCCGTCGGCGTCTTTCTCACGATGGACGACCTGATCGACATCGTGATTCCCCGTGGGGGCGAAACACTGATCCGCCGGGTCTGTTCCGAGGCCCGCATGCCGGTGCTCAAGCACTTCTCGGGCAACTGCCATGTGTACGTCGATCGGGCGGCGGACCTGGTGATGGCGAAGGCGATCACCGTCAACGCTAAATGCCAGCGGATGGGCGTCTGCAATGCCGCCGAATCGTTGCTCGTGCACAGCGACGTGGCGGCGACGTTTCTTCCCGACATCGCCGCCGCCCTCCGTGAACACGAGGTCGAGATCGTGGGGGATGCCGCCACCCGCGGCCTTCTGCCGGCGGCGGGTGTGGCCACTGAGGCCGACTTTGCTGCGGAATTCCTGGGGCCCAAGATCTCGGTGGCTGTGGTTGATTCGGTTGATGCGGCGATCGATCACATCAACCGCTATGGCTCGCGGCACACCGATTCGATCGTGACGGCCGACGCGGCCGCGGCCGACCGGTTCGTCGCCCGGGTCGACACGGCCGTGGTGATGGTCAACGCCAGCACCCGGTTCAACGACGGCGGTGAAATGGGGCTGGGGGCAGAGATCGGCATCTCGACCGACAAACTGCACGCCCGGGGCCCCTGCGGAACCCGGGAACTCACAACGTATAAATATGTCGTGCTTGGCACCGGGCAGACACGCTCATGATACGGTTGCCCCGCTTCACCCCGCTTCCCGCCATCATCTGTGTGTTGTCCGTCATGTCGCACTCTGCCCCCGCACACGAGCCCACCGATCCCCATCTCTGGCTGGAGGACGTCACCGGAGCGAAGCCGCTGGAGTGGGTCAGGGGCCGCAATGCCGAGAGCATGGCGGCGCTCTCCGGCTCGGAAAAGTTCAAGGCCCTCGAAGCGAGGATTCTTGCGATCCTCGACTCGAAGTCGCGGATTCCGATGGTCACGAAGATCGCCGACCGCTACTACAACTTCTGGCGCGACGCCGCAAACCCCAAGGGGATCTGGCGGCGGACCACACTCGACGAATACCGCACACCTGAGCCCGCGTGGGAGACCGTTCTCGACCTCGATGCGCTCTCGGCCGCCGAGGGTGAAAACTGGGTCTGGCACGGGGCCACGGTGCTCGAACCGGCAGACCGGCTCTGCCTCGTGTCGCTCTCCCGCGGCGGCGCCGATGCCGACGTGATGCGGGAGTTTGACCTTGAGAAGAAGACGTTCGTGGAGGGCGGGTTCACGGTGCCCGAGGCGAAGAGCCGCGTGGCATGGCGGTCGGCCGAGAGCCTCTTCGTGGCCACTGATTTCGGGCCCGGTTCGCTCACCGCATCCGGCTACCCGGGAATCGTGCGGGAGTGGATCCGCGGCACACCGCTGGCCGCTGCCCCGCTTGTCTACGAAGGGCAGCCCGAAGACATGGCCGTGCATGCCTGGCGGGATCTGACGCCGGGATTCGAACGCGACTTCGTCCTGCGGCAAAAAACGTTTTACACAAACGAAATGTTTCTGCGGCAGGATGGCCGGCTCGTACGGATCGAGAAGCCGGACGACGCCAACGCCGCGGTGCATCGCGAGTGGCTGCTTCTTGAACTGCGGAGCCCGTGGACCGTCGATGGCCAAACGTATCCGGCTGGCAGCCTGCTGGCGGCCGATTTCGTGACGTTCATGGCCGGCCAACGCACGATCCACTCGCTCTTCGAGCCCGGGCCCCGGACGTCGCTCGTGTCCTTCACATCTACTCGCAACCATCTTCTCGTCACCACGCTCGACAACGTCCGCAATCGGCTGTCCACACTGACATTTCAGGATGGGGCATGGCGGCGCCGACCGGTGCCGGGGCTGCCTGAATTCGGCACCGCGTCGGCCATTCCGGTCGATGACATGGAGACGGACGAGGTCTTTCTCGTGACCGCCAGTTCGCTACAGCCGTCGACGCTCTCGCTGGGAAACATCGACGATGTTCATGATGACTGGGCGCCGGAGCGTCTCAAGCAATCGCCTGCTTTCTTCGACGCCTCCGGGCTGCGGGTGAGCCAGCACGAAGCGATTTCCAAGGATGGCACCCGGATTCCGTATTTCCAGATCGGGCTTGAGTCTCCGCCGGCCGACGGCAGCACGCCCACGCTGCTCTACGGCTACGGCGGCTTCGAGATCCCGCTGCTTCCCGGCTACGAGCCGATCGCCGGCACCGCGTGGCTGGAGAAGGGTCACGTCTACGTGATCGCCAACATTCGCGGCGGCGGGGAGTTTGGGCCGGAGTGGCATCAGGCCGCATTGAAGGCGAAGCGGCCCCGCGCCTACGAAGACTTCATCGCGGTGGCGGAGGATCTGATCGCCCGAAAGGTGACGTCGCCCAGGCATCTGGGCATCAAGGGGGGCAGCAATGGCGGCCTGCTCATGGGCAATATGCTCACGATGCGTCCCGATCTCTTCGGCGGCATCGTCTGCCAGGTGCCGCTGCTCGACATGCGGCGTTTTCACCTGCTGTTGGCCGGAGCGAGCTGGGTGGGTGAATACGGCGACCCGGACGAGCCCGAGGAGTGGAGTTACATCCGAGGTTTTTCCCCCTATCACAATCTGGATCCAGGCACCGCATATCCGCCGATCCTGATCACGACCTCCACGCGGGACGACCGCGTGCATCCCGGGCATGCCCGCAAGATGACTGCACGGCTCATGGAAATGGGTAAGCGTGTGCTCTATTACGAGAACATCGAAGGGGGGCATGGCGGCGCGGCCGACAACAGGCAGCGGGCGTTCATGGACGCGCTCGGCTATACGTTCCTCGACCGCGAGCTGGAGTAGTTCTGCGTGTGATCCCATAGAAGCCCTCGGCGTAAGCCGGGGGATCGGCAGCACAGAATCCCGTCGCTCACGCTCAGGGCTTGTATGACCCCTCCCCAGACACGCCCCCGGTCGGAACCGCTCCCGATTGACGCCCTTCCATCGCGTCGGATTCCGCCAACTGCTCATACGTGACGGGTTTCACCTCCGTGACCCAGAGGAGCGGCGTGACGCGATCGATGCCAAGCACCGCCCCGATCGCCTCGCCGATGGCCCAGGCTCCTGCCAGCACGGCGGCAGCGGCCAATGCGCCAAGGCTCAGTCCGGCTTCGGCTCCGGCCTGCCGGAAGTGCCTGAACCCGCGATTCCAGTGGAGGAATGCGATCGCTGGAGCACCGAGTGGATACAGCAATCGCGCTGGAATCGACCATTCGCGAGTCCGCATGGCTCCGAATCCCAGGCCGACGACATAGAGGAGATAGAGTTCGCGGCCGAAGCCTGGCGGATCGAAGTGCCTCATCCGGGCACGATTCTCAAGATAAAAGCGTCCGCCCTGCCGCCCGATGCGAGCGATGGCGAATGCACCGACTCGCATCAGCCCGGGAAGTTCGTCGGCGAGATCGCGGAGCAGCGCTGTCCGCACCGTGCCGTTCCACCCACAGAGAATATCAGTCGGCCCGGCGGTGATTGGTTCCATCCATTCGCCGTATCCCAGCAGGAATGAAGCCTGCGACCAGATCGTGGTCCGCGTTCCCGGACGCAGTGCCGCTCCCACACCGTCCCAGCCCTCCTCGAGACGCGTCATGATCGCCGCGGCATAGTCCCGATCCGGCAGGCAATGATCCTCCGCCAAGACGATGTAGTCGCCGGTGGCACGGCGGATTCCAATCGCCCGCATGTCATGCAGGTCAGCCGATCCCGTCATCACCACGATCTGTCGGGGCTGGAGTTGGGCAATCTGCGCGGCAGTCGGTCCGAGATGCTCTGGGCAGAGGATCAGGATCTCAAGCTCGTGCCTGGATGTCTGCGCGTCCCAGGCATCCAGCGCGGGGAGAACCGTGTCAAAGCCGAGTTTGGCGGGCAGCAGAATCGAAAGTCGCGGTTTCACGGAAATCGTATGCTCCAGATCGGAAAAATAGGCTGGATAGCCGGAAACGTCTGCTTCGTGTCAGCAACGGAATCGATTGCCGGATGGGATGCCTGTTATACGGCTCCCATATGGTCCTCGCGTGGTCCCCGAACGGTGTGGCACGCAGGGGGGTGTCCGGGCATCGTATAACCATCCCCATACAAGCCCTCGGATTGGAAACGATGACGAGACAGCGGATCTCGATTGCCTGCTGCATCAACGAGGCCTATGCACTTCCGCTTGCGGTGATGCTCACCTCGTTGACGGAACGTCTGCGGCCCGCATTCGAGGCTACCGTCTACCTGACACACCAGCACTTGAGTAAGAAGACGCTCGACGCGGTCAACGCCATCGTCGACACCCGCGTGGTGCAACTGGCTGGAGCATGTCTGGATCGCCTACCGCGAAACCGGACGTTTCCGCCGGAAGCCTCTGCGCCGCTCCTACTTCCGGATGTTCTTCCGGAGGATCTTGGGAAGGTGCTCTTCCTGGATGCCGACCTGCTCATACTCGACGACATCTCGCCGCTCTGGATGCAGACGCTCGAGGGCTGTTCACTGGCGGCTGTGGTCGATCCAGCGATCCCGTATTGTCGGTCGCCTCGTGGCGTGAAGGACTGGCAGGCACGTGGGATACCTCGCAGCTCGCACTACTTGAACGCAGGCGTCCTTCTGATCGATCTCGAAGCCTGGCGCCGGCGGGATGTGGCTGGACGGGCGCTTGAGTATCTTCGGGCAGTTGGGAACCGTGTCGACTACCTTCATCAGGAGGCGATCAACGCCACTGTCTGGAACGACTGGTTGCCTGTCGCGACGCGGTGGAACCTGTCCGCCAATGCCGGCCGATGGTTTGATCCGATCGACGGTGATGCTGTTGCGTCGCCGGCCATCGTGCATTTTGCGGGTCGCGTCAAGCCGTGGCGGATGGAGTCGGGCAGCCGCTTTGCGGGAGCCTACGCAGACGTCTTATCGCGTGTGACAAGTCGCATTCCAAGGCCGGCTCGGGCGTGGCGGGACCGAGCGCTGGGATGGTACGACCGCGGGCTGAGGGGGGCGTGCTACCCCGGCGAGAGATTCCTGTGGACTCGTCGGGTTCTGTGACACGCAGTCTGAAGCCCACCAGCTACTTCTTCGGGATGTAGGCGTTCACCCCCACGACCACCTTCTTGCCATCCACAACGCAGTCGGTTTCCTTGTTGCCGTAGGTGGAGGCGACCACCAGCGTTTTACCACTGGCAGACCGCTCTGGCTTTGCGTTCATGGGAATGCGAAGGACCAGTTCGTCGCCGTCGATCATTGCTGAAAAAGCCATGGATTCCGTCCTTGGAGTTGTGGAAATTGGAAGAGCCAAGTCTACAAGGCGTTGGTTTCCTGGTGGTGGAGGACATCACCGGCAGCCAGCAACTGCGAATTCCCGTCTCTTCCCGGAAAAGCGTTGGAATTACCAGGATCAGCAGGGCACAATAGGCGCGGCTTCAGGACTTTTCAGTCCAGCGAGAACCCTCAGCCTAGGAACGTACTCAGTGGCAAAGCAGTCGAAGATAAAGACGATCGAGAACGAAGACGCCTCTGTCATCCACATCCACGAGGAGACTCTTTCTGCCGCCTCCGACGCTCCTGCCAGGGAGCCGTCGACGCTCAACAAGAGTGAAGAGATCCGAAAGCTCGCCAAAGAACTTCAGGGCCGCGGAGAGAAGCCCCGCCCGGTCACAATCGTGAATCTGCTCAAAGCCAGGGGTATAGCTGTCTCATCGCCCCAAGTGTCCATGGTGCTCAAGAAAGAGGGGGGTGACCGGCGGCCAAGGAAAGTGAAAAAATCTGCTGCTCCCACCAGGGCAAGCAGTGTTTCTGGCGGCGAATCTTTCACCATCGATCAGTTGCTGGCAGCCAAGAAATTCGTAGAGTCGATCGGTTCACCACGGCAAGCCATGGCTCTGCTGGCCGCTCTGGATAGGATCTTGTGATCGGTCGTCACCCAAGGAGTCTCCATGAGCGAACATACCTACAAGATGATTGAACTGGTCGGGTCTTCACATTCAAGCATTGAAGATGCTGTGAAGAACGCCGTGGCGAAGGCGGCACTCGATGAAAAGAACTGTCGTTGGCTCGAAGTGCTGGAAACCAGGGGGCACATCGAGGACGGTCGGATCGCCCACTGGCAGGTTCGGGTGAAAATCGGGGCGACCCTCGACTGAGGTCCGGCTTCTTTTCTTTGGGGGCTCCATTCTGGGAGTTCGTTGTCCGGGAATTTCCGTTCGGGAAGGCCTCGTTCCGGAAGGCCTCGTTCCGGAATTCCTCGTTCGGGAATCTTGGTGTGAACCGCTATTCGTAGGAGATGAGTGGCGGCGTTCCTTGCTGGGCTGTCGGGTGTTTGTGTCTGCGGGGGAGTTCAGCCCAGTGTCCCGATCCCTTTGAGCAGGAGCGTATGAAAAGAATCAAGCTGCAGGACTACCGCCGGCACGTTGAAATCTATTTTGCGTTGGAATGGAGCGATGTGCCTCTGGAGCAGGTGCTTTTGCGGCTACCGGAGAAATACAGCGTGAAAGTGGACAAGGTGATCGCACTTCATCACAGCCTTAGAAAGCCCCCCGCCGATGCGGCCGGTTATGCGATGAGGATTCTGCGCGGGCCGTGCCGGAGCCTGATTGTGGGGCAGAACGACGAGCGGTAATGCGTACCGGTGGTGTCACTTTACGGTCGGTAGTCTCGCTAGACCTCCGACGAACCGACCTGCCCCCCTCTATCGGCACCGCTTCCAGAGAGAATCTGGGAGAACGTCAGGTCCTGCCTGGCTAAAACCTGGGTGGATCAAGAAATGGGGAGAACCTCGTCACCGAGCCGGGGGCGATCCGGAAGATCCTGACATGCCTCTGCGAACCGCTCGAGCCTCCGCCCGTCTCTCCCGCCCGTGGCCCACCCAACGACTGGGCCGAGCTCATCCAGATCCACGACGACCGGGCAATCTTTCAGGCGTCGCCCGACGAGCTGCCCCGGAGAGTACCTGCAGCAGGCCACGGCTCAAGCTATCACAGGCTTTTCACCGGGCGGCTTCGGTCGCGTACCGGCGGCAGTGCTCAAGGTAAGCCTTTTCATGCGTCGCCAGCAGGTCGACCACGCTCGCCCAGAGCCACGACGGGGCATCGAGTGTCTTGCACCGATGCCCGCTGAGTTCATCCTGCCATTGCTTCCGCGTGGGTTCATCCATCTGCCGGGCGTGCGCCTTTCCCACGACCATCGCCAGATACCGCGAGAGCCGCATCGCCTCGTCGCAGGTGAGATCAGCCACGTCGAACTTCAGATCCTGCGGTAACAACTCCCGCACGAACACCGGACGGTCGAGCACCTTCGCCGCCATCATCCGATCGCCAAGGGCAGGGGAGAGGTGCCAGGCCCCAGCCACCACCCGCTCACCGTGGTCCGTCGGCATCTCGACCTCGGGATTATGGGGCGCGAGCGCGGGCACGGCTTCCTTGACGTCAACCAGACAGAGTTCGCCCTTCTTGCCGCCGACCGAAACGAGCACCGCGGACCGAAGCAGGCCGAGCGAACTGCAACCCTTTACCCAGTACGCGGCGTCCACCACCTCGATCTCGGCATCGTCTGCCCGTGACTTCAACGCCGTGACGAGCCGACGGCCGGCATCCGTGGCAAACAGGGCCACGACCGCTTCGCGTTCCTCATCGGAAAGCGGCCAGAACGTGCGGCCCAGCGGAATGGCGGGGGTGGTGTCTTCGATCCGCTCGCGGGCCAGATCCTTCCACTTCCGCTTCGACGCGGCCTTCATCGCCACCTGGACTACCTCAGGCCATTCCTCATCGACGTCGGCGGCGGCACCAAAGCTCTGCTCGTAGCCCTCGATGAGCTGCTCCATCATCCGGGCCGTCGTCACGCCCGGCAGGTCAGAGCCTCGCGCGGCACTGGCCATTGATAAGCCGAGCCGGATCAGGTCATGCGCCGGGTTGCCGATCACGGTCTGATCGAGATCGCGGATCTGAATGGCGACCGTACCCTTGGCACTCGCGATCGGACCGATGTTGCCGGCGTGGCAGTCGCCGCAGATCCAGATCGGCGGGCCGGCGGGCACCGCCTGGCCAGTGCTCCCCTCGAGCCAGTCGTAGAAGTTCTTCGTGTTACCCCGCACGTAGGCGTGCGCGGACCGAGCCATCTTCAACTGCCGCCGCTCCTTGAGGGCTGCGGCCCGTTCCGCCGGCGTGGTAAGCGTGATGTTCTTGGTTGTCATGGCGTCGTGCTCTGGGGCTGAAGTCAGGTTGGTCGACGGGGACTCGGCGACTCTGGTCTCGTGGACTTCATCTTGGCCGCAGGACATCCCCGCCGCAAGCCGCCGAGGGAGCCGATCACGCCCGCAGCGTCGACATGCCTCCGTCAACCCCGAGCACCTGGCCTGTCATCCAGCCGCTTCGCCTGGTCGATTCGAAGCCCACCGAACTTCTTCTTCCATCGGTAGTAGGTCTGCTCCGTCACACCGATCTTCTTGACCGCCTCCAAAACGGTCTTGCCTCTCCCCACCTCAACCTCGACCTCTCGAAGTTTGGGGATGATCTGCTCAGCCAGTTCCTTCTTTCCGCGTGGCATTGATTGCCTCCCTTGGTTTGCTCCACCCCCAGATTCTCTCTCTGGAAGTGGTGCTGTTTAAGGGGGGCAGGTCACGTCTCCGAACTGGCTCCCGAGGCGCGACACGCCACAGGCCTCATCGGCAGTGATGGCCGGCCGGTGGAACTGTTCAGTTCGTTCCACCCGCAGACGGTCGACACGCATTTTCAATGGATGAGGGAATACGGGATCGACGGCGTATTCGTGCAGCGGTTCGCCGCGCCGCTGGCGAGCCCGAGGCACCTGCGCAACTGCACGATCGTGCTCGACCACTGCCGCACGGCGGCGAATCGCCACGGCCGGACCTATGCCGTGATGTATGACCTCTCCGGGCTGAAGGCAGGAGATGCGGCGGCCGTGATCGCCGACTGGCGGGCGCTGCACACACGGATGCAGATCGGCACCGATCCGGCCTATCTGCGGCTCGGCGGCAAGCCGCTGGTTGCCGTGTGGGGAATCGGGTTTGGCGACAAGCGGGCGTATGGCATCGCCGACTGTCGCGAGATCATCGCGGCGCTCAAGGCCGACGGCTGCGCGGTGATGGGTGGAATCCCCACCGGATGGCGGACGCTCGATCGCGACGCTCTTCCCGACAAGTCGCTTCACGAAGTCGTCGCGATGTGCGACGTCGTGAGCCCCTGGACCGTCGGCCGCTACAGCACTCCGGACGACGTGTCCCGTCACGCCACGCGGGATTGGACGGCCGACATCGAATGGTGCCGGGAGCGATCGCTTGTCTATCTGCCGGTCGCCTTCCCGGGCTTCAGCTGGCACAACCTTCACGGGGGGCCAGTCGGTCAGATTCCCCGCCGTAAGGGAGAGTTTCTCTGGCGGCAGTTCACCGAGGCGAGCCGCGCGGGGGCCGAAACGATCTACGTCGCCATGTTCGACGAGGTGGACGAGGCCACGGCGATTTTCAAGTGCGCCGAGCCACCGGCCGGCGAGGCGGGCAAGCGTCTCCTGGACCTGGAGGGGCTGCCGAGCGACCACTATCTCAGGCTCACCGGCGAGGCGGCGAAACTCCTGCGAGCCCGATCCCCGCTGCCCCCCCAGCCGCCGTTGTGACGTGGAGTTTTCCGGCGACATTTTGTTTTCTGGCACTTTTTCGACGCCTGGTGGAATAACAATTGGAAGGCGGTCGTCTTCCACGCGAGACGAAACCGAGATTGGGGAGGGAGTCATGTTGATATCACGAGTGAAGGGGGCCATTGGCCGCGGGGCTCGGACGGCGGTCCACGACCGCCTTCGGACAGCGAAGGGCTTTACCCTCGTGGAACTTCTGGTCGTGATTGCGATCATCGGCACGCTCGTGGGCCTGCTCCTTCCGGCGGTTCAGTCCGCCCGCGAGGCGGCCCGTCGCTCCAGCTGCACCAACAACCTCAAGCAGCTCGGCCTCGCCACACACAACTACCATGACGCCAGGAAGACGTTTCCGCTGAGTGCCAACTACCCGCCGGGCTGGGACGTGGTCGTCAATGGCGCCTGGCAGACGTACACGCGTCTTAGCGTTCACGTAGTTTTGCTTCCCTTCGTCGAGGAATCGGCTCTTTACTCGTATGCGAATCCGACCCGCGGCCAGGGCTCCTACCACGACAACGCGTCCTTCGGATTGAGACGGGTGACAGGCTTTATCTGCCCGACGGCAAACAGGCCGGCTACGGGCTACGCTGGAAACAACTATTCGTTCTCGTCGGGCAGCAACGCACAGAGCCACACCCAGGGAGCACCCGATAGCCGAATGGCGTGGTGAACCCCGTGAAGGCGTGGACGATGAAGGACGTCAGCGACGGCCTGTCGAAGACGCTCCTGGCGGCGGAGATGCTGTCCGGATCCGGAGCCGCGACCGCGACGTATCCCTACGACCTCCAGAGCGTGGGAAACTCACCGAGCGGAGGCTGGCCATACAACGATCCCACGGCGGCTCAGCTCGACGCGATCGGTGGGAGTACAGCCTCGGGCACGGGCGTCGCTGGCGGCCGCTACTGGAGCCTGGGGCTTCCCACCCAGACGGTCATCAACACCGCCGCACCGCCGAACTGGAAATATCCGAACACCTCCAACGGCATCGGCGGATGGGTAAACGACGCTCCCCTCCAAATCAACCCGCCTCGTAGCCTTCACGGTGGCGGCGTGAATGCGGTGATGGCCGACGGTGCGGTGCTCTACATCGGCGACCAGGTGGACATCGTCACGTTCCAGCGGCTCGGAAACCGCAAGGACGGCGCGGTCTTCGACATGGGGTCGCTCTGATGCGACGCGTCATTCGCCTCGTCGCATGCTCATGGCTCTGCCTTGCGGCCGCCGGCTGCGGGCCGAGCAACGTACCGAAAGAGCGAGCGATCCAGGTTGCCCGCGACCCATTGAAAGAGGTTCGCTCGTTCCTCGAGGGCTACGTTCAGGGGCAGTCCGTCGGCAGCGAGGTGGAATTGTTCCCGAAGCTCGTGGACGAGATCCGAAAGACCGACGCCGATAAGGCCGCGGCGGTCGAATCGGGCCTCGCCGACATCGTGAAATCACCCTCCACCGCGCGGGCCCGAGCCAAAAAGCTGCTCGTTGTGCTGTGATGCGTTCTGATCCCAGCTCACCACAGCGTCTGTACCGGATAGCGGCTGACCACAGGATCGTCGGTCACGATGACCAGCCCGTGGCAATTCGCCTGTGCGACAAGCAAGCGGTCGAAGGGGTCGCGATGGATCGGAGGCAACCGGTGGATCTGGCAGACCTCCGCCTCGCCAATCGGCAACGATTCGATTCCTGATCGCCGTCGCATCCGCGGCACGTAGCGATCCGGTTCCTCCGGCAGCGGCAACTTCCCCAATCCATACTTGATCGCGATCTCCCACCCTGAGGCGGCACTCAGCCAGACCTCGTTGTCACGGGAGCGAATCTCCCGCCGGGCGGTATCCGAAAGGGAGGGGTCGTCGAGGATCAGCCAGAGGAACGCGTGCGTGTCGACGAGCAGCTTCATCCCCGTCCCTCGAACGCCCTCAGCACGTCTTCCGGAAGCGGTTCGAAGAACGTCCGTGGCACCGTGAACTCGCCCTTGGCCACGCCTGCGGGGCGGTCGCGTTTGCCCACTCGCGGGAGCAACCGCACCTCGGCGACTGGCTGGTTGCGGTTGCAGATGACGAGTCGGTCGTCCCCCTTCATTGCCGCGAGATGCCGCGAGAGGTGCGTCTTTGCATCATGCATGTTGAGCCGTGTCTTCCGCATAAGGCCATACTAAACCCGGAAGTGAACTAAGTCAATGCACCGTCAGTGCCCCACCGGCCATGAGAAGAGCCGGATGCGGTTGCCGTTGGGATCGGGGTACATGTTTGGCGGGCGTGGCATTTCGCAACACACGAGGTCTGGCCCGTGGTTCCCTTTGGTTCGGGGGATGTGTCAGAAGAAACCATGCGTGAACGTGTGCCTCGATGCGCTACAATATTGGCTGGCTCGACGCAGAAACTGACACGGAAGTTCATGGTTTCTGACGTCGGCGGGCACACGAAACGTCAAAAAGTCTGGATTTCCGCCGCGGCCAAAGTCGCCCCGGCACACCCAACGCATCAAGGAGGATGCCCCATGTCATCTGCAAGTTCATTCGACAACGCAGCAGGCCGGGAACTGTTGGCCATGCTCAGGAACGCCCGACGGAATAAGTTCGGTGATCCCAAATACCACTCGGGTCGCAAGAAGAAAGAATTCGCGTCGCCGTATCTGGAGTTCCTCGACACGCTGGAGAAGGCCGCCCGCAAGATGCCGCCGATATACGAGTTCGATCTGCTTCATGCCGACGGGATCAGACACGCGGACTTGGATGCGGGAAAACGCGTTCTGAACAAACTGATCTTCGAGTGCCAGCGGAGCCTTGAGGGGATTGAGCACGCCAAGCTGGACTTGGACGCGCGGGGGTGGGCGAAGGGGCAGGGGTTGAGGGAGTGACGGGTGTGGAAGGATGGCGGGTTGCTGGTTCCGCTTCCCGTGTCTCCCGCCCACGGCCCGCCGACCGACTGGGGCGAGCTCGTGCAGGCCGATGACGACCGGGCTATCCTTCGTCGCGCCGCTGCCGTTCACGTTCTGAAGCCAAGATCCACATAGTTTCAGAATACGCTCCCGACGGTCGGCGAACCATCTCGCCCGCCGTCCCTCGCCCAGCTCATTCCCGACCCGTGAAAAGGCGGAAAATAAACTGCCCGCCACCCCATTTGGGAAGACTACAACGGTAGCGACTCCCAGATCACCTATTTTTTGTGGCTGGCACCTTTTCGTCGCGGTACACTTCTCGGCCGACGCTCCGTGCGACGCTCGCAAAGAAGGATGGCTGCCGATGCCAGGTACCCGATACGACCGCTTTCTCGATGTCCACCTGGTTTCAAGCAAGGGGGGGAAAAATTTCCTCGCCAGTCAGATGGGCAGCTATCAGTATGACTTCCAAGCGGACGTCGCAGGCCAACAGACGGCCTACGCGAACAAGCTTAACGCGAAGTTTCGCGATGACATTGCCCACGAAGTGAGAATGGCCGGAATTTTTGGGGGGCCGTCGCCTCGGGCGCAGCAGACCCAAACCCGGGTCATAAGCCATGTCCTTGGGGCTGGGGGCGCAACGCTCCCGATGCAGAGTCTCGAGCCGTTGCACTACGTGTCTTGCTATGTCGATCTCGAGAGCCTGCGGCAGGGAAAACCGCTGATCCCGGAGTTTGGTGAGCTGATCAAATGGGTTTGCGCCCCAGCGAGCAGCGACGGGAGACCAAAGATCGGGAAACTCCGACTCAACTGCCACGGTTCGGGCGAGTACAACCAGGGGCTGTTGATGGGCAAGAGTAATTTGGGCCCTGAAGCCTTGGTGGATGCGCTGATGAGGCATGGTCTGACCACTCGCAGCATGCAGGTTAGCAGCACGCAGCAGAACGCCGTGGGTCAAACGGTCAACTGGAAGGAACGCTCCGAGGGCGGCGCAGTCAAGGAGCGGACGGCGACGGCCCGCTGGAAGCACGACGACGAAGTCAACGCGTGCGAGAACGAGAAGTGCAAGAGGCAGTTCACCTTCTTCCGCCGGAAACATCATTGCCGGCGTTGTGGTGGCATCTTCTGCGACGCCTGCACGACGAAGCGCCGGACACTGAAAACTCCCCTGACGGAGAACGGCCGCGCGACTGGTTCGGTTCCGGACTGCCGGGTCTGCGATGCCTGCGCCTTCGAGGCCGAGAAGATCGTCATTACGGATGTGAAGGCAGGCAAAGGGCTCGCCCAGATCGCGTTGGCAATGTGCCTGGGGGCCCGTACGAAAGAGGAATACAGCATCGCGAAAACCGGATTCGTCAGGAACTCGGTCGGTCAGCGAATGGCAAAATATTTGTCTACGAAGGGCGTCCATGGGATCCAGCTTTCCGCCTCGAACGAGGTGGTGGCGTTTTCCAGCGGGCAAGGAGGGTTCGTGCAGGGGTTCGGCTTGAGATATCCGGGCATGTCGAGAAACACGAGACCGACCAGCGGCCTTCTCGCCGATCCCTTCGAGGGCACCGGATTCGCAGGGTTTGTCGATGTGTCGAGGGAATCGGTCAGCATCCCTAGCTCGGTACTCGGCGGCCCTGCTGAGCCTAATTTCGTCATTGCGCCGATCATCAATAACTCCACCTATCGGGAAATCAGTAACCAAAAACTCGTTCCGATCCACGGCGGCAACGCGATCGCGTTTGGAGTTTTTGCAGAAGGCCTGGGCCGCGCCACGGAGCGACTCGTGAGAGAGGCTTTCGGGAAGTGGGAGTTCACGTCCTGGGACAGAACCGAGACTTCCATCGGTACGATTCCCGAACTGACCCGTTTTGCCGTCGATCCTGCCGCGTTGCCAGCAATGAATATCAATTCGAACAAAGGCCAGTCGGCGCGAAGCCAGTCGACGCCGAGCCCCATCATGAGAACGATCAAGCTCAGCGCCATGGCCCGAGGCGTTACGATCGTGAGGGACCCGAGGGATCCGGCGCGACTGATCGTGAGCGGCATGGAGGAGCGTCGATGCAAGGATCACAAGATCATGGAGTTGACTTGAAAACCACGAGGCAGGCGTCGTCGTGGTCAACCGGGCGGTGTTTGCCCGGTTGCATCCGGCGCTGAGGCCCTTTATTCGGCGGAGAGTGTGTATGGCTCGCAAAGCGAAGAGTTCGAAGGCCAAGGCGGAGCCGCGGCAGGTGTTTGTGCAGGGCGTGCCCGCCACGCTCGTCGGACGGGAATTGCGCGTCGGAATGCAGGCGCCCTCGTTCCAGCTTGTCACCTTTGACGAGGGCATCGTCAGCACGTTCACAAAGCAGGACGTGCTCGACATCGGCAAGCCCTGCCTGCTGTGCTGCATGACGTCGGTCGACACAAAACTCGGTACGGTGCAGGCGAGAAAGTTTGAACGCCACCTGGCGATGTTTGATCGCGCTGTGGTGGGCGTGCTCGTAACCGCGGATCTGCCCTTCACGCTCAATCGCTTCGTTCGGCACGAGGTGATCGAACACATGATCCCCGCCAGCGACGACCGGGCCGGGACCTTCGGCAAGCAGTTTGGCATCCTGCTCGAGGAGCACGCCGTGCTGACCCGCGCCGTATTCGTCGTGGATCGAAACGGCGTGGTGCAGCACGCGCAGGTCGTGAGCGAGTTTACCGACGAACCAGACTACGCGGCGGCACTCGACATCCTAAGGGACCTCGTCTGACGTGCTTGGGCGGCGTTCGAGGCGTCGCGGCCCAAGAATTTGGAGGCGTCAGGTAACAGTTTGGCTAACAGTGACTCTTCCGGCCCGCCTCCGCCGCCCACCGAGAATCGTCGTAAACCCAAGCGGCGACAGATACTTGTGCAAAGTGAGGCTGCTGGGACTCGAACCCAGGACCAACGGATTAAAAGTCCGA
>JBIIFB010000220.1:0-5203 GCA_044237545.1 Pirellulales bacterium | reverse complement strand
GGAGCGGGCCGGGAGCGGCTTGATCAGTCATGGCGGAGCGCCTCCACCGGCCGGAGCCGGGCGGCCCGCAAGGCCGGCAGCACGCTGGCGGCCACGGCAATCGCCACGGCGCCCACGATGATCCAGCAGATCGTTGCCGGGTGCACGATCGTGGGAATCTTGAAGAAGTAGTAGATCGACGGGTCGAACACCCGTTGGCCGGTGAACCATTCCACGGCCGCCCGGATCGAGTTGATGTTCCAGGTGATCGCCAGGCCGATCGCGAGGCCGGCTCCCGCGCCGACGAGTCCTAGGAAGAGCCCGTAGCCGAGGAAGATCCCTGCGATCCCCGCGGAGCCGGCGCCGAGCGACTTGAGAATCCCGATGTCTCGGGTCTTCTCCACGACGATCATGAAGAAGATCGCCAGGATGCCGAAGCCGGCGACCGCGATGATCAGGAAGAGGAGAATATTGAGCACGGCCATCTCCATGTCGACCGCCGAGAGGAGCGGCCCCTGCTTGTCACGCCAGGTGGAGACCGCATACATCTCGGCCGGGAAGACCTTCCGCAGTCGGTCGCGGACGCCTTCCAGGTTGGCGCCGGGCTTGAGCCTGACCTGGATCGAGTTGACGCTCGGGATGCCCGTCTGCGGATCGATCATGCCCCGCATCCGTTGCAGGCTGGCGATCGGCACGAAGACGAAGTTCGAGTCGTACTCGCTCATCTTGCTCTCGTAGAAGTCGACGATGGTGAAGGTGTCGGTCACGGCCTTGGGAGGCGTGCCGGCGGTAGGGAAGGTGATCTTCACGTCGTCGCCGGGCAGCACGAGGAACCTGTCGACGCCGTCGGAATCGCGGAAGCTCGCCAGTCCGATGCCCGGCACGATGCCGGTGAACTGTTCCTTGGCGGGGTCCATCGTCTCCCCCTCCTCGGGCCGGGCGGCGCGGAATGGATCGCGACGGGCCGCCTCCGTCGGCGGGCCGCTTTCAGGGCTGGTGGCCGACAGCACGGCATCGACCTGCTGGTCGATCGGGCGGGAAGGCTGCGCGGCGGAGTCTGCGCGGGCCCCGACCTTCTCCCGCCAGAGTTTCTCGCGGGCCACCCGCATCCTGCGGTGGGTCCAGCCGGCGGCCTCGAGCGCCGGTCGGGTGGGCCCGTTCTCGCCGGCCCCTCCCTCGGCCTGGCTGTCGAACGTGTCGTAGCCGCTTTCGCGGAGCGCGAAGGAAAGCTGGCGGCGGTTGCCCGGATGCTGCAGGTAGCTGCCGAAGTCGCTGACCAGACTGTGTGTCGATTCGTCGATGCCGATGAACATCACCTGGCGGGTGAGCCATTGGCCGCGGACCTGGAAACTGAGCATGGCGGGCACGGCTACCGTCGGCGTCATGCCCGCGATGTCGTCGCCGGCCGCGCGGCGAATTTCATCCATGTGCCACTTCGGATCCTGGAAGCCGGAGAGTGAGTGGCTCTCGAAGACGATGTCGGACAGGATGCCGTGGATCCGCGTCTGCATCTCGTGCGAGAAGCCCGCCATCACGGCGTTGACGACGATCATCGTGGCCACGCCGAGCGTCACGCTGATCACGCTGGCCAGTGCGATCCAGCGGGTGCGGAGATACCGCCAGCAGAGGAGGAGTTTGTACATGGTGGCTCGGGTGGCGCCGGCGATGACGCGGATGGGGCTGGGTCAGTTTTCCGCGTGCGGACGATGGATCGGAAACAGGATCACGTCGCGGATCGACGGAGCGGCTGTGAGAAACATCACCAGCCGATCGATGCCGATCCCCAGGCCACCGGCCGGCGGCATGCCGTGCCGCAGGGCGCGGATGAAATCGGTGTCCATCCGGGCCATCGATTCGTCCTGGGCCAGGCCGGCAAGCTGCGTGCGGAACAGCTCCTCCTGGAGATCCGGGTCGTTGAGCTCGGTGTAGGCGTTGGCCAGCTCGATCCCGGCGACGTAGAGTTCGAAACGTTCGGCCACGTGCGGCGCGTCGGCCTTGCGCTTCGTGAGCGGGCAGATGGCCGCGGGGTAGTCGATCACAAACACGGGCCCGGAGAGCGTCTTCTCAACGGTGGCCTCGAAGAGCTCGCTCTTGATCACGTCGGGATGCCGTCCCGTCGTCTCGATGCCGTGGGTCGCCGCCTGCGCGGCCACGCTCGCCGGATCGGCGGGATCGCAGCCGGTGACCTCGGCGAGGAGGTCGTCATATTTCGCCCGACGGAACGGGGGCGTGAGGTCGACCGTGTGGCCCATCCACTCAAACTGCTCGGGCGTGCCGGCGGCTTTCGCGGCCTCCAGAAAGATCGCTTCGGTGAGGTCCATCATCGTGAAATAATCGCCGTAGGCCTCGTAGGCCTCCATCATCGTGAACTCCGGGTTGTGCCGCGGGCTCACGCCCTCGTTGCGATACACGCGGCCCAGCTCAAACACCCGCTCCATACCGCCGACCAGGAGCCGCTTGAGATGCAGCTCGAGCGCAATGCGAAGCACCAGCGGCATGTCGAGGGCATTGTGATGGGTCTTGAAAGGCCGCGCCGCTGCGCCGCCGGCGCTCTCCTGCAGCGTGGGGCCCTCCACCTCCAGATAGTTCCGGTTCGTCAGCACGCGGCGGACCGCCTCCACGATCCGGCACCGCGCCACGAAGCGGTCGCGGACACCTTCGCCATGGATGAGATCCAGATACCGCATCCGCTGTCTCAGGTCGGCGTCGACCAGGCCGTGATACTTGTCGGGGGGAGTCTCCAGCGACTTCGTCAGAAACTCGATGCCCGATGCGAAGACGGTCATCTCGCCGGTCTTGGAATGGCCAAGCCGGCCGTCGAAGCCGACCAGGTCGCCGAGGTCGAGGCAGTCGATGATCTTCCAGGCGTCGGGGCCGACCTGTTTCTTGCCGAGCATGATCTGGATCCGGCCTGTGCGGTCGACCAGATCGATGAACACGAGGCTTCCGGCGCTTCGCAGGAGCATGATCCGGCCGGCCACGCGAACGGTGGGGCCGCCGGCGAACTCGGGTGCCGGATCCAGTGTGGCTCCCAGAGTGCGGACCTCTGCGATCGGCGTGGCGCCGTCATACCGCTTCCCCCAGGGATCGAGCCCCAGGCCACGGATTTTTTCGAGCTTGTCGCGCCGGGATTTTTCCAGGACCGACCGGGTGTTCGCGGCAGGGGCTACGGACGCGGGCGGCGTGCTGTCTGGCTGGGCGTGGGGTGAATGTTCCGTGGGCTGTGACACGTGCGTCTCGAGGCCAAGGGGAAAGGGGAGGGGAAAGCTGAAGGAATCGGAAAACCGAGATTGTCGGCTTTTACGGCCATTTCGAGAAGGTGGGATTTCTCCGGGGTGTCGCGGGTGGAAAAGCGGCCGGGTATAACGCTCAAGACCTATGAGCCTCCATCAACGCCCCAGCCTGTACAGCGTCGAACTGCGGACCGCCCGTTGGGTTGAACTGGTCGAGTGGTATCGCAACGTGCTGGGCTTAAGGGTGCTCATCCGCGGGGTAGACGACGGCTATGCCCTGTTTGAAGCCGGCGACACTCGGCTGGCCATTCTGAGTCGGGAAACGCCGGGCGAATTGAGCCACCGCTGGAGCCTCGGCTTCGAGGTGATCGATCTCGAGGCTGTGCACGCCCGCCTGGCTGCGACCGACGCCAGTGTCGCCTTGCCGAAGATGCATCCCGAGGGTTTTCGGGAATTGATCACGGCTGATCCCGACGGCAATCGGATCCGGCTTTTTTCATGGCCGGTCGGGCATTGACTCAGGTCGCGAGCGAGGAAGAATCCCCCAGCTGACTCCGAGGGCTTGTATGGGGGCAGCTCATCCAAGCCCGGAGCGTAAGCGATGGGATCGTGTGTACAAAAAGCTCATACAAGCCCGGAGCGTGAGCGATGGGATCGCCCCCGCTGCCGACGCGTGGATGGCGGCAAGCTCATACAAGCCCGGAGCGTAAGCGATGGGATCGCGTCTCTCCCGACGCTGCTTCCCTCTCACTGCTTGAGACGCACACGGCAGAGCAACGAATCGGCGGTGATGAAGAGCGTCCGGCCATCCTCACCGAAGGCGCAGTTGGCCGTGGCCTGGCCCGTGATGAGCGTGCCCAGATGGGTGCCGTCGGGAGCAAACACCAGCACGCCTCCCGGGCCGGTCGCGAACAGGTTGCCTGCCGGGTCGACGGCCATTCCATCGGGAAGCCCTCGGCGTGTCTTCAGGAGCGTGGCTGCGTCGAAGAAGGTTTTGCCCTCATCGAGCGTGCCATCCGCCTGCACGCCAAACACCTTCCAGAGCGGGGCCTTCGGGTCGGACTGGGCTACGTAGAGCTTCTTCTCGTCAGGGGAGAAGCCGAGTCCGTTCGGCCGCGTCATCGACCTGGCGAGCACGGTGACGCCACCATCAACGCCGATCCGGTAGACGCCGCAGAAGTCGATCTCGCGGCGCGGATCATCGTCCCCCTTGGGCAGTCCGTACGGCGGATCGGTGAAATAGATGGCGCCCGAGGAGTGCACGACCAGGTCGTTGGGGCTGTTGAAGCGTTTGCCCTGCCAGGCGTCGGCAAGCGTGCGTTTGCCCCCTTCCGGTTCGAGCCGACTCACGCGGCGGTCGCCATGTTCGCAGGAGATGAGCCGTCCCTCGCGGTCGACCGCGAGGCCGTTGGAGCCGCGCTCTTTTCCGTAGGCGGTGGGACCGGTGAAGCCCGAGGGTTCAAGGAACACACTTACGCCTTCGCCTGCCTTCCAGCGGTGAACGCGGTTCCGGGGAATGTCGCTGAAGAGCAGCGAGCCGGCAGGAAGATCTCCCTTACCGTCCGGCACCCAGACGGGCCCCTCGGCCCAGTCGAAGCCCGTGGCGAGCACTTCGATCGTCGCGTCCTTCGGTACGAGGGCGTCGAGTCGTGGGTCGAGCCTTTCGATGGAGCCGACGGTGGGCAGGAGATCTGTTCCAGGCTCGGCTGCCAGGGAGAAGCGGCCTGACCCGATCAGGAGTGAGAGCAGCAGGAACGAGATAGGATCGAACGCGCGACGCATGGCAGTCCCTCCGGCGTGGTGGAGGTGCAACATACGCGATCCTCCGTTTACCGGCAAAAAGGGGCCGCAGCGGGGAGTGTTCACTCGGGAAGAGAGTCTCTTCCTCCCCCGTGGCGGCAAGTTTTTAACTTGTCCGTGTCCCCATGACGGATTCCGCAAGTTAAAAACTCGCGGCCACGAGAGAGTCTCTTTCTCCCCCGTGGCGGCAA
>JBIIFB010000219.1:0-5210 GCA_044237545.1 Pirellulales bacterium | reverse complement strand
ATGCACGCCATCCTTGACGACGTTGTAACCGTATTCGCAGGTCTCGCCGTAGGTCGTTCCGGGCTTGGTGCCGCCGCCAGCCATCCACGTCGTGAAGCACCGCGGATGGTGGTCGCGGCCGAAGTCGTTGCCCGGCTTGTAGAGCCCCTGGCAATAGTTCGTGCGGCCAAACTCGCCCCCCCAGATCACGAGCGTGTCTTCGAGCATGCCGCGGGCGGCGAGATCTGCCACGAGTGCGGCCGCAGGCTGGTCCGTCTGCTGGCACTCCCGTTTGATGCCCCCCTTCAACCCACCGTGGTGGTCCCAGTCTTGATGGTAGAGCTGGATGAAGCGGACTCCACGTTCCGCCAGTCGCCGGGCCAGCACGCAGTTGGCCGCGAACGTGCCGGGATCCTTCGCGTCGGGGCCGTATTGCTCCAGCACGTGCGCTGGTTCGTCGGAGAAGTCGGTCACCTCCGGCACGCTCGACTGCATCCGGAAGGCCATCTCATAGTTGGCGATTCGCGCCGTGATCTCGGCGTCGGGCGTGCCCGCGAACTGGTGCTCGTGCAGCTGCCGCAGACCGTCGAGGAGCTGGCGGCGGTTTTCGGGCGACACGCCCGCCGGGTTGTTGACGTAGAGCACGGGGTCGCCACCGGAGCGAAACCTGACAGCCTGATGCTTTGTCGGCAGGAAGCCCGCTCCCCAGAGGTGCGACATCAGCGGCTGGCCACCCTTGTTCTTCGTGATCAGCACCACGAACGACGGCAGGTCGTCGTGGGCGTTGCCGAGCCCGTAGTCGAGCCAGGCGCCGATGCTCGGCCGCCCGGGAATCTGCGAGCCGCTCTGCATGAATGTCACACCCGGACCGTGATTGATGCTCTCGGTGTGCATCGTGCGGATGAAGCAGAGCCTGTCGGCGATCTTCGCGGTGTGCGGGAGCAGTTCGCTGAGCCAGGCACCGGAGTCGCCGTATTGGGCGAACTTAAACGGAGAGCCGACCAGCGGGATCGAGCTCTGGTTCCCCGACATGCCGGTGAGCCGCTGACCGCCGCGGATGCTATCGGGAAGTTGCTCGCCGCTCTTCTGGACGAGCAACGGCTTGTGGTCGTAGAGGTCGAGCTGCGAAGGTCCGCCCGACTGAAACAGATAGATGACCCGCTTGGCCTTCGGCGGAAAGTGAAATCCGCCCAGCACGCCGCCGACGCTCTCTTGGGCTCCTTGCGCGGCAGTTTCCTCGGCTGCTTGATTGGCCACAGCCGCCCGCCCAAGCATGTCGGCCAGCGCCATGCCGCCGAGCCCCATGCCGAACGAATTCAGCCAGTCTCGGCGCGAAAGATGATGGATTTGGGGTTCGTGCATCAGATCACCTCTTCACGACGCAGCCGTCGTAGTTCAGCAGGGCATTGATCACTCCCGCCAGTGCGGCGGTGTCGGTGGCCGGCAGGGTGGCATCGGGCTTGGTATCGCCGATCAGGACGAGCTTGCCGGCATCGTCGGGATGGGCCCGATACCAGGCCAGTTGCTCCGCGTGCATCCGCCGCATGATCGCCAGCTCTTCATTGTCCGGTCGACGGCTCACCAGCAGTTCAAAGCCGCGTGACAGAACGTCGTCTGTCTGACCGGCGTATTCTACCAGCAGCTTTTCGGCAAGCACCCGCGCCGCCTCAACGAACTGCGGGCCGTTCATCAGCACAAAGGCGTGCAGCGGGGAGTTTGTGGCATCGCGTTTCGCCACGCAGACCACCCGCTTGGGCACATCGAAGCTCTCAAGCACCGGGGCGGGGCCGGTTCGCCGCCAAAAGGTATAGAGGCTGCGGCGATAGAGCGCCTCCCCCTTGCCAGCCGCGGCCGGCTTAAACGATTCCGGCAGGTCGTAGGTATTCACCGGCGGCCCGCCCGTCTTCTCTACGAGGAGTCCGCACGATGCCAGGATGCCGTCGCGAATCATCTCCGCAGGGAGCCTGTGCCGTGGCCCGCGGGCCAGCCAGAGATTGAGCGGGTCATCGGCCATGATCTGAGCGTCTGCAAGGCTTCGCTGCCGATAGGTCTGCGACAGCATGATCGTCTTGAGGAGTCGCTTCATGTCCCAGGCAGCGCCGGCCGGGCCGACGTCAAAGCCATGCGAAAACTCCCAGGCCAGCCAGTCGAGCAGTTCGGGGTATTCGGGCCTCGTCGACTGGCTGCCCAGGTCGTCCGGGCTCTTCACGAGGCCGAGGCCGAAGAGCGACTGCCAGATCCGATTGACCGTCACCCGCGCCAGGAGCGGGTGATCCGGATCGGTCAGCCACCGGGCCAGCCCCAGCCTGTTTCTCGGCTGCTCGGCGGGGAAGGGGGGAAGAGCATCCGGCGTGCCCGGCTCCACCGGCTCGCCCCGCTTGTCGTAGTCGCCACGGTTGAGCACGTAGGCCGGCTTCGGCTGCGGGAGTTCCCGCATCACCATCACCTCTTGCGGTTTCTCGGCGAGGTCGTCGCGAGCCCTCCGTGTATCCTCAAGAAGGGCTCGCATCGCGGAGGGGGCCTCGGCGAAGGCGGTGGCAAAATACCCACCGATCAATTCACCATCCTGCTTCGCGGCGACGACGTCCTTGATAACGCCTGGCTGAAAGAGTTCACGAATCTCCAGGTTCGAGAGGCGGCGGTCAAACACGCGGAAGTCGTCCACCAATCCGTCCTTGAAGCCATGGTCCCGCATCCGCTCACCAATGCGAATATGGTCGCCACCGCCGCCCGTGATCTCCCGCGTGAGGCTGTCGCGGACGACCTCCGTCGCCACCGGATGCCCGTTCACGAAGATCCTCAGACCAGAGGCCTTGCTGGTTCCGTCATTCGACACGGTCACGTGCGCCCATTCACCGACAGGCAGCGGTTCAACGGCCCGCACTGAGATCGCATCTCCGGGCCAGAAGTGGATCAGCGACCACTGCAGGTGGCCGTCGAGAACCAGCAGTTCGTAGCCGCGGCTGGCAGCATCGGTCCAGGCCTGCGAGCGATGGAAGACCACCGCCCGCTCGTATCGAGTCGCCGGGTTGAGCCAGAGCGACACGGTGAAGGGCTCGCTCCGCCGGAAGTTGCCCACCGGCGTCTGCACGGGGTGGTCGCCCGTCAGTTTCAGCGAGTTGCCGGCGTGCCCCTCGACGAGCGTGTTTTCCTGTGGCGACGTGGCAGCCTTGTCGGCCGCGAGCAGGCTGGCGAACTTGCCATCGGCGCCGCGTTCGTCAAAGGAATAGCGAACGATCTCCCCCGGAATCGTGCCGGACGCGAGCGTTGCCGGCATCGCTGCCTTGCCTGCGATCCAATCGGCCACTTTTGTTCGGGCCTCCGCCTCGCTCCGCTCGAGATCGGCGGCCGCCTCTGCCGCCGCCTCGTCGGCCTTCGCGAGGGCTGTCGCGGTCGCCTCATCAACCATCCGCAGTTTGGGCGTGGGCACGGCCTGCGTGAAATACGAATAGAGCCCCGCCTCGTCGACGTCGTCGAAGAAGGCGAAGAACTGATAAAACTCTTTTTGCGAGAGTGGATCAAACTTGTGGTCGTGGCAGCGGCAGCATTCAAGCGTGAGCCCGAGAAACGCAGTGCCAAACGTGGTCACGCGGTCGTTGATCGAGTTGACGCGGTATTCCTCCTCGACGGAGCCGCCCTCACACTCCTGCTGGTGCAGTCGATTGAAGGCGGTGGCCAGGATCTGCTCGTCAGTGGCATGCGGCAGGAGATCACCCGCCAACTGCCAGGTCGCGAACTGATCCCACGGCAGGTTCTTGTTGAAGGCTGAAATCACCCAGTCGCGCCACGGCCACATCGGTCGCTCGCGATCGACCTGAAAGCCGTAGCTGTCGGAATAGCGGGCCAGGTCCATCCAGTCAGCCGCCATTCGCTCGCCATACCGGGGGCTGGCCAGCAAGCGATCGAGGAGTTTTTCGTAGGCGTCGGGAGACGTGTCGGCGACGAAGGCCGAGACCTCGGCGGGCGTCGGGGGCAGGCCGGTGATGTCGAACGTGGCCCTACGGATAAGCGTGGTCTTATCGGCCTCGGGCTGTGGCCTGATGCCCCGCTTCTCCAGCTTCGATCGCACGATCCTGTCGATCGGATGCGATGGCTTTGGCTCGCTGGCTGGCCCGGCCAACTCGGGAAGATCTGGACTTGCCACCGGCACGAACGCCCAGTGCGGCTCGTAGGCCGCCCCCTCGGCGATCCACCGCGTGAGCAGTTCCACCTGTTCGCCGGTGAGCCGGCCGATCTTGGCCTCCGGCGGCGGCATCACCGAATCGGAATCGGTCGAGATGATTCGTGCGACGAGTTCGCTCGCGGCGACATCCTCCGGCACGATCGCCCGCACGCCGCTGTCGAGTTCGCTGGTGGCCTGCTCGGCGACGTCGAGCCGCAGGCCGGCCTGCCGGTTGCCGCTGTCGGGTCCGTGGCAGGCAAAGCAGTTGTCGGACAGAATGGGCCGGATGTCGCGGTTGAACGAGATACGGCCGCGGGGCTCTGCCCGGGGAGCCGGTTCAGCCCGGGGAGCCGGTTCACTTGGAGCCGCAAACACACCGACTGGCGCAGAGGCCATCGCCACGAGGATGACCGCAGCCATTCCACGGATGCACGGAGCAAGAGTCGAGTAACCCATGGAAACGTATTTCCTGTGAGGGTCACCCGCGTCGCCGATTCGGAACGATCGTCCGAATCGCGGACCGATGATGGTCGATCGGCGGGAAGGCGGTGGACGGTAACACCGTAACCGCCGCCTCTATAGTAGCTCGGCATGGCACCCATGGCGAGCTTGACTCTCCGTCGAACGCCCGCTGCCCGCGAAGCGGCCGGCTTTACCTGTTTTCGGACTGCGTGTCCTGAGCCACGTCAGCCGCCGGGTCCTCGTTAAGAAACGGCAACAGTTGCTGCGGATTGCGGACCGGCGGACTGGGCCTACGCTTCGATCGACCGGCGCTGCCGGCGCCGTCCCCAAAAAGGGTGCGACGCACCGGATCCTGCTGCATCGCGCCGCGGCGATCCTTGCGGCTGCCGTGACGGTGGGCCACGTCGCGGGCCTCGGTCCGCGACTCGGGGGCGTTCCGCACAATCGCGAGACGTCGCTTTGCCTCCCGCACGGCGGCCGCATGATCGACGAGCGGCGCCGGGTAATCGCGGCCGACGATACAGCCTGCCGCCTGCTGAACGTCCGCCGGCATCGTCCACGGCATGTGGACGTAGGCCGGCGGCAGACCCGCCAGTTCCGGCACCCA
>JBIIFB010000218.1:0-5213 GCA_044237545.1 Pirellulales bacterium | reverse complement strand
CGTGATCACACACGTCGCCGCCGATGCGCCGACGGCCGCCGGCATGCTCTCCGTACACTCCTCGATCGGTGCGGTGGCGGCACTGAACGAATACGGTTCTGCCAGCCAACAGGAGCGGCATCTGCCCGGCCTGGCGCAAGGACGCCCGCTTTCGATTTTCGCCGCGACCGAGCCGGACGCCGGCTGCGATCTCCACGCCATCCGCTCCCGGCTGGAACGCCACGAGGGCCGATTGCTGCTGTCCGGCACGAAGATGTTCATCACCAACGCGACCCACGGCCGGCTCGTGAAACTGCTGGCCCTGCTCGATGGCCGGCCGGCGGTGGTGCTCGTGCCACTCCCCGACACCGACACGCCATCGTTTCGGCTGCAGCACTACGCCCTCCATCCGCTCAAGCATGCCCACAACGCGGCGCTTGATTTCACGCGGCACGAAGTCAGCGAGGCCGACGTCCTGAATGTCCCGACAGGGGGTGCCGATGGCATGCGGATCGTCTGGCACGGTCTCAACCGCGGCCGCGTCACGCTCGCCGCACAGGCGGCCGGCACGCTGCGACTGCTGTTGCGACAGGCCCGCGATCATGCCCTCGTCCGCCGCACGTGGGGCGAGCCGATCGCCTCCCGTGAGCTCATTCGGGGCCGGTTCGCGCGGATCGCCGCCGGCATCGCGGCCTGCGACAGCCTCGCGTCGTGGGCGGCAGCGGCGATCGACGCCGGTCAGTCGGGCGAACTCGAGGCGATCATCGCGAAGATCGTGGCGGGAGAGTGCGTGCGGGAGGGGGCCATCAACAGCTTAGGCGTGCACGGCGGCCGCAGCTTTCTGGTCGGCCATCCGCTCGGCGACTCGTTCCACGATCACTTCGCCGTGACCGTCTATGAAGGGGAGAGCGACCTGCTCGGACTCGCCCTCTTCAAGGGGCTCGTCAAGCACCACCCGCTCGCCGGAATGATGAGCGACGGCTCGGCCGTGGGCCGGGCAGCGGCCTGGCTTGCATGGCGGGCGGGGCTCTTTGCCAGAAGGCCAGCCCGTGACGATCTCGAGATCCTCGATTGTCGACTACGGGACCACGCCACCGCCGCGCGGCAGCTGCTCGACGCGGCGGCGATCCGCATCGACCGCGGCATCCGTCGCCACGGCAAAAAGCTGGCGGACCGGCAGCTGCTGGTGGGCAGTTGGTCAGCGGAGGTGCGTGACCTTGTGAGCGTGCTGGCCGTGGCCCACCATGCCGATGCCGCCGGCGACGATATCGCGCTGCCGGCTGCAGACTGCTGGTGCCGGCTGGCACTCGCCCGCAGCCGCGGGCGGCGTCTCACGGCTGCCGACCACGCCGCTCTGGCGTCACTCGGGGGCATGCTCGTGACCCACCCGGCGGGATGACACAGCTCCCGCTTCCGTCGATCGCTTAGCTCGATCGCTTAGCTCGATCGCTTAGCTCGACCGGTGGTCAGCCTCGCGAATAGCGGCGGCGACCCCGATAGCGGTGATTGGCATCGGCATGTTGTGGATCGTTTCTCCCGGCTGCGTGGCCCGCAGGGCGATCGCATCGATGTCGGCATCGGTCGCGTGCGGAAGGCCGAGCTGGGCCAGCGTTGCCGGGAGCCCGACTGCCCGGCAGAATCTTGCTGCCTCCGCAAACTCCTCCGGCGGCCCACCCTCGAGGACGAGTTGCACAAGCGTGCCAAACGCGACCTTCTCTCCGTGCAGCAAGGTCGCGGTGCCCGGCAGAACGGTGAGGCCGTTGTGCACGGCGTGGGCGGCAGCGAGCCCGCCGCTCTCGAAGCCCAGCCCGGAGAGGAGCGTGTTGGCTTCGATGATTCGCTCCACCGCGGGCGTCACCTGCTGATCACGTACGTCAGACAAAGCCGCTTCCCCGTCGGCGAGCACCGTATCGCGGCAGAGCCGGGCCAGAGCGAGGGCCGCGCCGGTCGCCGCCCCACCTCGCATGTTCGGCCGGCCAGCCGCGGCCGCAGCCCGGGCCTCGTAGTAGGTCGACAGGCTGTCACCCATGCCCGCGACGAGATAGCGGACCGGCGCCCGTGCGATCACGCCACTGTCGACGAGTACGAGATCGGGATTGCGGCCGAGGATGCGGTATGACTCGACCACGCCCGCGGCCGAGTAAATAACGCTCAAGCCGCTGGTGGGGGCGTCGGTGGAGGCCACGGTCGGACACGACACAAACGGCAGACAGACAGCGGCGGCCGCGGCCCGGGCAGCGTCGAGGCATTTGCCTCCGCCGGCACCGACGATCACCCGGGCACCAAGACTTCCGGCCTCGGCGACAAGAGCATCGATCTCCGCGGCCGTGCACTCGCCGCCAAACACCCGCACGCGATGATGCCAGCCCGCGGCGGCCATGGCGGCGGCCCAGACCGGCGCGAGCATGCCTACGGCAGAGCCCCCGCCGACCACGAGCACAGGACCGGCGAGGCCGAGCACAGCCATTTCGTCAGCCAGCCGTGCCGTGACACCGTCGCCCTGCACATACCGCAACGGCGTGCAGAACAGCATGTGCATCCGGCGGCTCCTCTGAAACCTACTCTGAAACCTACTCTGAAACCTACTCTGAAACCTACTCTGAAACCTACTCTGAAACCTACTCTGAAACCCACTCTGAAACCCACTCTGAAACCCACTGGGCAAACCCACTCTGTTACCGGCTTGTCACCAGTGCAGGCCACCAACTGCAGAGATACCAGGCACGGGGCGTCGTCCACTCCGCGAAGGCCGCGAGCGGCCCGCCGCCCAACCATTCCTGGCCTCCTGAGGCAGACTGGGTGCCCGCGGAGAAGTCGCCGTTGAGCACGTCCTTCAGCAGCCCGCGCGGCTTGGAATACCGCACGACACGGGCCGTCTCGTCTGTCAGGCCCGCGAGTTCCACCGCCCGCTTCACGGCATCCTCCAGGAATCCGATCCGGTCGACGAGGCCCGCGTCGAGCGCCTGCTGCGCCGTGAAGATCTGTCCCGTGGCCACGCTCGCGAGCTTCTCGTCGTCGAGCTTCGGCCGGCCCTGCTTCACGATCTGCTTGAACCTCGCAAACATCTCGTCGACCAGGCTCTGCAGCACCTTCCGCTCGCGTTCCGCCAGTTCGGGCGTGCGGTCCTTGGTCGGACTGAGCATCTCTTTCAGCGGTCCACTGGAGATCGAGTCGTCCTCGATGTCGAATTTCTTGAGCAGCTTCGAGAGATCGAAATGCGGGATGATCACGCCGATCGATCCGGTCAGCGTGGCCGGCTCGGCGAAGATCACATCGTCGCGGCCGCCATTGGCCATGGCGACATAGTAGCCACCACTGGCCGCGATGCCGCCCATGCTCACCACCACCGGGAGCGTGCGTTCTTCTGCCAGCGTGGCGAGCCGGTAGTGCAGTTCGTCGCTGCCGCTGACCGTGCCGCCCGGGGAATCGACCCGAAGCACAATCGCCTTGACACTCGTGTCGTCGGCGATGCGATCGAGTTGTGCTCGGGCGAAGCCGCTGCCGCCCATGATCGCGCCGGCGATGTCAACGATCGCCACCTTGGATCCGGCCATCCGGGAGAGTGAGTGGTATTTTTCGATGACGCCTGCATCACGCTGGAAATACTGCGAGGCCGCCCCGACGCTGGCCAGGGCCACGAGCAGCGAAACGCCAGCGATCGACCAGGCGATCCAGTTCCCCCAGCGGCCCCACAGCCCCCCCTGCTCGAGAATCACCCGTGTCGGCGGCATGGGCGGCGGTGTCTGTTCGATCTGCATACGGGCACTCCAACGGTTCAAGCGACTTGCGGCGATGGGCCAACCTGCTCGGATTTCCGAACGGAGCCATGCCACACTTTGCGGTGAATCAAATTTGCGGTGAATCAAATCGGCGGTCAGGAAAACGAATCCTCGTGCAGTGTACGGCATCGAACCGGGAGCTGCCGCAAAGATCCCGGCATACCGGTTTGCCATTTTTCCGAGAGTGTCGTTACCCTTGTACCGTCGACGGGCGTCAAGACCGATCGGCGGAAAGACCGGCCGGTGTGACGACTGGATCGGGCATCAGGCCCGGATGCGTGCAGCGGCCGAGGCATCGAGAGTGACAGGCTGAGAGGAGTGTGGCGACGTGTTTGTGTGTGTCAGTACTGAGTGTTTTCCGGATATGCCGCTGGCCAAGGCGATGGAGCGGCTGGCCGAACTGGAGTTCACCGCCGTGGAGATCGACGTCCATGAGGGCGGGCCCCATCTCCAACCCGGTGGCGTGGCGGCCGATCCCGAGGCCGCGATCGCGGCCTGCAGCGATCTGCAGCGGCTTCGGCCCGTGGCGATCTCCTTTTCATCGCCCGAGACACCCGAACTCTACGACCGTTTCACGGCCTGCTGCCGTCTGGCAAAGTCACTGGCGGTTGTCACCATGGTGGTCGACGCGTCGGAACTGGGTACGCCATTCAACGGCGAAATCGAGCGGCTGAGACGAATGGTATCGATCGCGTCGGGCCTGGGTGTGGTGGTGGGTGTGAAGACCACGTCTGGGCGGATGACGCAGGATGCCGAGACGACCGCCTCGCTGTGCCGCAACGTGCCAGGGTTGGGCGTGACGCTCGATCCGAGCCACTTCATCTACGACCACAAGAAGCAGGCCTCGTGGGAACCGATCCTCAAATATGTCTGCCACGTCCACCTCCGCGACACCAAGCCCGATGCTTTCCAGGTGCGGATCGGCCAGGGCTGTGTCGAGTATGGAAAGATCGTCGCGCAACTGGAGCGGGTGGGCTACAAGCGGGCGTTGTGCGCCCACATGCCCCCGATCGACAACGTCGACAAGACGGGGGATCAGACGGTAGACCAGGCCGGTGAGCAACTGGGTGACAAGACCGGCGACAAGACCGGCGACAAGCCGGGTGATAAGACCGTCAGCCAGGTTGCCGAACTCCGCAAGATGCGGCTGCTCCTCGAGAGCCTTTTGTAGGCAGCACAAAAGTCGTTGTCGCTGGCATCGCATCGGGCGACGCGAACAGTGAGGCCTCGTCAACTCACGGACAAGTTACAAACTTGCCGCCACGAGAAGGCTCACCACCTTACGGACACGCTCCAAACGTGACGCCACGGGCACGAGAGGGAGCGACGGCGAGCCGGGATCGGCTGAAGCTCGACGAGCGTTGGAATTTCGCCCTGTCAGGGTCAGCACCGCCACGACGCTCCACGGCGAAAGTCCCCGCGAAGGAGACTTCTGCCGGCCCGGCGGCGAGGAAT
>JBIIFB010000074.1:0-16664 GCA_044237545.1 Pirellulales bacterium | reverse complement strand
GGCATGCCAGCCACGATCGAGGTGCGGCATGGCAACGATCTCTTCGGCGAGTTCCAGGTGGAGCAGGCGGTCTTTGAGGTGCCGGCTGACGAAGCGGGCCGCAAGGATCAGCGCAAGGATCAGCGCGAGGATCAGCGCGAGGATCAGCGCGAGGATCAGCGCAAGGATCAGAAGGCGGGGCCTGGTCTCTTGCCAGGAGGGGGCACATGAAGCGACGGGACGCTTTGAGACTGTACAAGCCGCGACTGCTTGGAACCGCGGCGGTGATCGGCTTGTTGGTCTGGTCGGGCGTGCTGCCCGGCGGCTTCTCCGCTGGCAGAGTGGAGGCCGCATCACCGCAGGAAACAATCGCCGGTGCTGCGAGGAAGGTGGTCAAGATTCACGGTGCCGGCGGGGTGCGGGGTCTCGAGGCCTACCAGACCGGCATACTCGTCTCGCCGACCGGGCATATCGTCACCGTGATGAGCACCGTGCTGGATGCCGACGAACTCGATTGCGTGCTCGATGACGGTCGGCGGTATCGGGCCACAATGGTGGGCGTGGACCCCCGCCGTGAACTCGCCGTGCTTTCCATCGAAGGAGAGGATCTGCCGGCATTCGCGCTCTCGACCAGTGATCCCGTGCCGCCCGGCACACGCATCTTCGCGCTCTCAAACCTCTTCGGCGTCGCGGTGGGCGACGAGCGTGTCAGTGCGCAGCATGGCGTGGTGTCGGCCCTCGTGCCGCTCGAGGCCCGCAGGGGCAGTTACGAGGTGCCGTATCGCGGCGGTGTCTACATCCTCGACTGCACGACCAATAATCCTGGGTCGCCCGGCGGGGCGGTGGTCGATTGGCGGGGCCGCCTGATCGGCATGCTCGGCAAGGAGTTGCGGGCTTCCGGGAGCGGCATCTGGCTCAACTACGCCCTCCCAGCCGAGTCGCTCGCCAGTGGCTACGCCGAGATCGTGTCGGGCACTGCCGCCGCCGGCGGCGACATGCCGGCGGACGGGCCCTCAGGGCCAGGCTTCGATCCGACGGTGTTGGGGGTCGTGCTGGTGCCCGATCTGCTCGACCGCACCCCCCCCTTCATCGAGACAGTCGCGGCCGACTCGCCGGCAGCACGCGCCGGCCTGCGGCCAGACGATCTCGTGATTGCCGTGGGCGGTCGTTCCGTGGCTTCGCGGGCGGCGGTGCAGCAGGCGCTCTCGGCTGTTGCGGAAGGGGATGCAGTCACGCTGTCAGTTGTCCGCGGTGGAGCAATCCTCGACTGCGATCTCGGGCCACGGCCCGCGGCGGGGAGAAAACGATGACGCATCGACTGGCGCTGGTGTCATTGTGGCTGTGCGTGGCGGCGGGAGCTGCGGCATCGCCGGAGGACCTGCCGTTCGAGGAGGAGGCGGCGATTCGGGCTGCGGTGGAGCGGGTCGCTCCTTCGGTGGTACGGATCGAAACGGCGGGTGTTTCAGAAGCATCGCTTGCGTCGCCCGCCGAGGCCAGCCCTGCCAGCGGACCATCCACCGGGCTCGTCGTGGAAGAGGGCGGCTGGATTATCGCCAGTGCGTTTGCGGTGCCAAAGGATGTCAGCGAGGCGATCGTCGTGCTGCCGGCGATCGCACCGGAGGCCGATCCAAGCGAGAAGACACTGCCCGGCAAACAACTCACAGGCCGGCGCCAGGTGGCCCGGGTCGTAGGCCGTGATCTGGCCAGGGGGCTCGTGCTGCTGCGTGCTGACGGGGCTGCCCTGCCGCCGGTGGCCGCCTGGGTGCCGCGGGCCGAACTGGCCGTCGGCCAGTGGACGATCGCCGTGGGCCGCGTGTGGGACGCGGCGGTTCCCAGCGTGGCCGTCGGCATCCTCTCGGCAACCAACCGCTCATGGGGCCGTTCCGTGCAGACCGATGCCTCGATTTCGCCGGCCAACTACGGCGGGCCGCTGATTGATATCGAGGGCCGCGTCATCGGTATCCTCGCGCCGCTGCCGGCTGACACCGCTGGGATGAATCTGGGAACGGAACTCTACGACTCCGGTATCGGTTTCGCGGTGCCCTTCGACGACATTCTGCGGGTGCTGCCCCGGCTGAAGAACGGCGAGACCCTCGCCCCCGGTGTGATCGGCATTGGATACAGTTCGCGGGATCCGTTTACGGGGGAGGCCAGGATCGCCACCTGCCGGCAGGGCTCACCGGCGGCGAAGGCGGGCCTGAGGGCGGGCGACCTGATTGTCGCGGCCGATGGCCGGCCTGTGACCCGGATCGCCGAACTCCGCCACGCACTTGCGCCGCGTTATGCCGGCGACTCCGTGAGCCTGACCGTGGAACGCGGCAGTGGCGCTGCGGTAGTGAAGGCGGACAGCGAGGGCAGCGGTCAGGGCAAGGATCAGGCAAAGGATCAGGCAAACGGTCAGGCAAACGGTCAGGCAAAGAGCCGAGTAGACGTCCGCGTGGAATTGGTTGAGGCGTTGCCTCCGTGGCGACGGCCCATGCTCGGGATCGTGCCGGCCCGTTCGTCGGCCCGCGATGAGCGGCCGGGGCCGGTCAGAGTAGCCTGGATCTGGCCCGGCAGTCCCGCCGCCAAGGCAGGTATCGTGGCCGGTGATCTGATCGAAGCGGTCACGCTTCCGGCGGCGGACGGAGATACGTCGGGCTCGGGTGGTGAGGAGGTCGTCGAGTCGGCTGCCGCACTCGCCGGCATCGTGGCGGGCCAGGAGGCAGGACGGACGCTCGGGATCGTTGTCACCCGCGAGGCAAAACGTCAGACGATCCCTGTCGAATCGGTGGCGATGGCGGCTGATCTGCCGGCCGATCTATCGGAGCAGATCCCGGTCTTCGTGGCGCCGCCGGTCGGCGGCGTCGTGCCGGCCGGGGATGCGGCGACGGTCGAACGGCTGGAGGCTGTGGAAGTGGCCCGGCCACCGCTCGTCGTGCTGCCCGCAGCGCCGCCGCGGGAGCCGCTCGGTGTGCTCATTTACCTCGACCTGCCGCGGGGCCCCATTGCAGAGGCTCAGGCAGCCGAGTGGAAGGCTGCGGCGGCGCGGCATGGAGTGGCCGTGATCCTGCCCGGATCGACCGATCCGCAGCGGTGGGGCCGCGAGGACATCCCCGGCATCAAGCGGGCTGTCGCCACGCTTGCCGCCAAGCGAGCCATTGATCCGGCGCGGATTGCGGTTGCCGGCCGCGGGGCAGGGGGGGCGTTTGCATGGCTGGTGGCCGAGTCGCTCGGGCCCGCCGCCCGCGGTGTGGCACTCATCGAAGCGACGCTCCCGAGGCAGGCCGCCGTCGAGCCCGCCGAACCCGGCCGATCGCGGTGGGTGCTGTTCGGTAACGCCGTGAACGACAAGGCCGCAGCACAGCTTGCCCCCCGAATCACCTCCGACCGCCGGCGGCTGGAAGAGGCAGGCTTTGCGACCGGGACACTCCCGCTGGATCAGGCCGCGGGCACACCAGCGGCAGCACTTGCAGCGTGGGTCGAAGCACTGGGATTGTTGTGATTCCGTCCGGTGGCGGCTCGATCCGTGTCGTATTCGTCGATGCCGACCTGATCGTGGTCGACAAGCCGGCCGGTGTGCCGAGCGTGCCGGCGCGGACGCCACTCGATCCGCCGTGCGTGGCGACAGTGCTGCGGCCCGAATTCGGCCCGTTGGAAGCGGTGCATCGGCTCGATCGCGATACTTCAGGACTCCTCGTGCTGGCGCGGTCGACCCCGGCACGGGCGGCGCTTGGCCGGTCTTTCGAGGTCCGGGCGGTGCAGAAGCGGTATGAGGCGATCGTGCACGGCCAGCCAGACCGTCCTGCAGGCATCGTGCACCTGCCGCTGGCGTCGGATCCGCAGCGGCCGCCGCGATCCAGGGTCGATCCAATTCACGGGCGGCCAGCGACAACGCGGTGGCAGTTGCTGGCGGCATCACAAGCGGGAGAGCAGCCATGGTCGCTGTTGGAATTGGAGCCGGTCACCGGCCGATCCCATCAGCTCCGCGTGCACCTCGCCTGGCTCGGCATGCCGATCGTGGGTGACCGTCTGTATGGACGTCTGCATGGACGTTGGGAGCGGCACGGGATCGGGTGCTCCAACCCCCGGCTGGCACTCCATGCCAAGTGGCTTGAGTTTCCGCATCCCCGTGATGGCCGGCCGATCGAGGTCCGGGCCACATCCCCCGATTGGTTTGGTCCGGCCGACGTTGAGGTCGGGTGAGACCGATCCCCCGGCTTACGCCGGGGCGTTGATAGAAGCCCGGAGCGTGAGCGATGGGACTCCTGCCCACGGATCACCTCTGATCTGTCGCGGTCGGCCTCATGGCCGAGTGTTCGACCTCCCGCCAATACCGGGAAAAACGCCCGAGATCCCTGACCCGGGACCGATCGCAGAATCGTGGCCAGGGCACCACCGCCACCGGGAGCGGTTTCCGTCCCTCGGAAAGGTCGACCGATGCCGATTCGATCGCCGCGACGGCACGACGGATCCGCGGGCAGGGCGTCTCCGTCATCACGATCCGCTCACAGCCGTGGGCCCTCGCCCGCGCGGGCACCGCCTCGTGCGGGTCGCCAAGGATCACTTCAACGCCCGGGATGTCGGCCAGGCATTCAAAGAGAAAGATCAGTCGGTTGAGCGAAGGGCGTTCCTGCGAGATCCACTCCGGATCGATCACAAAGAGCCGCGGTGCCTGCGGGTGGGCCGTGGCTGCCGGACTCGTGGCTGCCATCGAGTCGAGTGTGAGCCAGACCAACGGCTGGGCCGGCGGCTCGGCCGACTGCTGGGCCGGCGGCTCGGCCGACTGCTGGGCCGGCGTCTGGGGGCTCTCTGTGAATCTGTCCTCCCGCGGTCGAATCCGTAACGGCTCGCGCGACACCGGCCCGCCCGAGGCAAACCAGCGGTCCGCGAGCGACTCGTAGGAGCCCTCGACATCGCATGAACCGCGGAGCCCGCATGGCTGGCAGTGCGATCCGCCGGTGAACGACTCCAGGTTTTCACGGTTGAAAATATAGGGCTTGGCGGAGAATGTGCCGGCCACCCACTGCCAGGAAAGGTGATTACTCGCCGGATCACCGTCGAGGAGGTGCGTGAGAAACCAGTCGGCACCCGCCTGCCACCGCACGCCGCGGACGTGCACGAGCCATGAGGCCAACCACATCCGCTGATGGTTATGCAACCAGCCGGTCTGGTGGAGTTGTCGGACAAACGCGTCGATGCAGTGCATGCCGGTCTGGGCAGCGAGCACGTCGGCAGGCATCTGGTCGACTTGCGGCAGGCGGGACGTGTGCGCCGGCGGTTCGATCGGCTTGCGAATCCGATCGCCCAACGACGCATAGACCTGCTGCCAGTAGTCCCGCCAGCCGAGCTCGGAGATCAGCTTGGCGGCATCCTCGGGCCGTTGTGCACGGGCCAGGGCGGCGTCGCGAACCTCGGCCAACGAGAGCACGCCATGGCGAAGCCACGGGGACAACCGCGTGACGCTGCCCTCCATATGGTTTCTTGTGCGTGCGTAGGCGGCGGGATCAATCGCCGCCAGCCGGTCGAGGGCGGCGGCACGGCCTCCTTTCCAGGCGATGTCGGAGGCGTTGACTCCGGTGTCTGCCGTGCTGCCGCATGCCGGAATGTTGCGGGCAAGTGCCGCGGTCCGCTCGGCCGGCGGCAGGCCAAGGATTGAGCTGAGATCGATCATGGGGTCCGTTCCAAACGGTGAGACAAAAATCAAATCCCTTCCAAGCGTACTGGGCACACCATGAAACTGGATCCCTGCAGCCAACCAGCCGCTGCGCTTTTCGTGTGCAGAGGCGTGCGCGAAAACCGTGCGGGCGCGGAGGAAATCCAGCTCGCTCGTCGGCGGTTTGAAAAAATACGTCCGCCGGTGCGCCATTGCGAATCTTCGAAAAGACGCTTGAAAAACGGTCTTTGAGCGTTTCGTAAAGGCTGACATCCGTTCCAGAGGGAAGGCGTTTTCAAGCTTTGGCACACCACTTGCTGTGCTAGCAAATGGATTCGTACGGCGTCCAGGGTGTGGCCTGGCGCCCGGTGAGGTTCGCGGTGCGGAGCCGTCCCTCGCCGGATTTTCTTCCTTCTGGAGTCGCATGATGCGGTCTGTACTTTCCTCCCTTCAAAGGGAGTTTGTAGGCGGTTGCGCCTGGCTGTCTGGACGGCTGTCTGGACGGCTGTCTGGACGGCGTGGCCCTGCTGCTTGCTTTGTGCCACCGGGAACATACACAGCCCGGCAGATGGGCAAAAACCTTGTGACGGTGATGGCGGGGCTTGCCATTGTGCTGTCACTTGTCGCGCTCGCGTCGCCGATCGCATTCTCGGCGGAGGAGGCGGTCGCGGAGCCCGCGGCGGCTGCCGCTGTTGCCGATGCCGGGGTGACAGCCGCCGGCTACAAACCGAATCTCATGTCGTTGGAACAGATGGTGGAAAAGCTCTGGACAGGGGCTGATACCGTCTGGGTGCTGATCTGCAGCATGCTCGTGTTTTTCATGAACCTGGGTTTCGGCTGTGTGGAGACTGGGTTCGCCCGGTCGAAAAACTGCGTCAACATTCTCTCGAAGAACTTCATCGTCTTTGCGGCAACATCGGTTGCCTTTTGGCTCCTGGGCTGGGACCTGATGTTTGGCTCGGGTGACGGCGGCTGGATTGGCCAGTCCGGCACATGGATGGTGGGCGGATTCGATCCCAAGTACGACAATAGCCCGCTGATGGGCGACAAGTACCAGGGGGTCTACGGTTCGATCAGTTGGACGCATGTGCCGCTCTACGCAAAGTTTTTCTTCCAACTCGTCTTCGCGGGAACGGCCGCGACGATCGTGTCGGGAGCCGTTGCGGAGCGGATCAAGTATCACTCATTCATTCTCTTCTCATTCATCATGGCGATCGCGATCTATCCGGTCGTGGGCCACTGGATCTGGGGCTTCGGCTACCTCGCCAAGGAGTGGAATTTCTGGGACTTTGCCGGCTGTTCGGTGGTGCATTCGGTGGGCGGCTGGTCGGCTCTGACCGGTGCGATCATTCTCGGTCCGCGGATCGGCAAATACGGTGCCGATGGAAGGATCAACGCCATCCCGGGCCACAACATGACAGCGGCCTTCATCGGCACTCTCGTCCTCTGGTTCGGCTGGTTCGGATTCAACCCGGGCAGCACGATGGGCGTCGCTGGTGACGGAGGTGCTCTGGCCGCGCAGGTTGCTGTGAACACCAACTTCGCCGCCGCAGCCGCGACCCTCACCGCTACGCTTACGGCCTGGCTGTTGCTTGGTAAGCCGGACATCGGCATGACTCTCAATGGATGCCTGGCCGGCCTTGTGGCAATCACGGCCAGTGCGGCCTACACGAATGCGGCCTGCTCACTCCTGATCGGGGCAATCGCCGGCGTGATGGTGCTCTTCTCCGTGCTGTTCTTCGATAAGATCCACGTTGATGATCCCGTGGGTGCCACGAGCGTGCACCTCGTCTGCGGCATCTTCGGCACGCTCTGTGTCGGCCTCTTCACCACCACGGACCTCTCCGGCACCGTGCTCAACACGCCGTTCGGCACGGCTGAAGCAGGTGGTCCGAATGCGGGGCTCTTCTTTGGCGGTGGCACGAAGCAGTTGATCGCCCAGTTGGTTGGCGTGCTCATGGTTGGGGCATACGTGGTACCCGTCTCGGCCTTGTTCTGGCTGCTGATCAAGGCGACTGTCGGGCTTCGCGTCTCCCCGCAGGAGGAGATTGAGGGACTCGATATCCACGAGCACGGCAACGAGGCCTACCACGGCTTCGTGATGGTGCGGAACGAATAGTTACGATCCAGAAGGATGCCCCAACGGCTTGGGTGGGCACTCCGCCTAGCTCACCCAGGCCGGGGCATTCTGGCATTCAGCCCGCCGGGCCATTCATGGCCCCGGCGGGCTTCGGCCGTCGGTCCGGCGGCCGGCAGCATGTGCAGCGGCCGCCGTTTGGATACCATGGGGGGCCTCAAGCGGAGCCGATTCCATGAAACTCATCATCGCGATCATTCAACCCAACAAACTGGAGAGCGTGAAAGAGGCCCTCTCCCAGGTCGAGGTCTTTCGGCTCACAGTCCTCGATGTGCAGGGCTTCGGCCGGCAAAGGGGGCATGCGGAAACCTACAGGGGCCACGAAATCGCCGTCAATTTGCTCCGCAAGGTGCAGTTGCAGATCGCCGTCAACGACGCGTTCGTTGAGCCCACGATCGCCGCGATTGTGAAAGGCGGCCGGTCGGGCGAACGGGGCGAGATCGGCGACGGCAAGATCTTCGTGCTGCCGATGGATGAGTGCGTGAGAATCCGCACGGGCGAACGCGGCGGAGAAGCGATCTGACTTCACGCCAGCCGCTCGTGAGTCGCAGAATTCACCGGACTCCTGCGCGTGCCTCCGACCGGCTCCTCAGCATCTGGATTCACGCGAAACACGACGTCGTGTTTTGCGTGCAGGAGTCACGCCCGTTGCGGATGGATGCGGGGCTGCGCACCGAGAGCGACCCGGTTGATCGCCGCGAGGAAGGCCTTCGCCGAGGCCTCCAGTGAGTCGGTCGAGACGCCGCGGCCGCGGTGCACCTGATGGTTGCTGTCGGGGGCTGTCGATTCCAGTTCAACCGTCACCTCGGCCTGTGCGTCCTTGCCAACCGTCACCGCCTGCACGCGGAAATCGCGGCAGGCCGTCTGGATGCCGGTGAGCTTCTCGATCGCCAGGAAAATGCCGTCGATCGGGCCATCTCCCGCCGTCACCGACACGCTCCGCGGCTCGCCGTTCTGGAGCACCCGCAACTCCACCGTGGGCGGTGACCCGCTCGCCGACGTGAGCGTGTAGCCCTCGAACGTGAACTGTTCGGGAAGTTCTGAAAACTGTTGCTCGCAGAGGGCCGCGATATCGCCGTCGTAGATCTCTTTCTTGCGGTCAGCGAGGACCTTGAACCGCTCGAACACCGTCTGCAGCTGTTCGGGGGTGAGCTGGTAGCCAAGGGCCAGGGCACGGTCGGCCAGGGCGGCACGGCCGCTGTGCTTGCCGAGCACGAGGTCTGTCCGCTCCAGGCCCACGTCCTCTGGCCGCATGATCTCGTAGGTCCGCCGCTCCTTGAGCATGCCGTCCTGGTGGATGCCCGCCTCATGGGCAAACGCATTGCGTCCGACGATTGCCTTGTTCCGCGGCACCTGAATGCCGGTGATGTTCGCCACCAGCCGGCTGGTGGGCACGAGCCGCTGCGTGACGACGCCGGTGTCGACGGCGTAGTGATCGCGCCGCGTCCGCAGCGCCATCACGACCTCCTCGAGGGAGCAGTTGCCGGCCCGTTCGCCGATGCCGTTGATCGTGCACTCCACCTGACCAGCCCCCGCCTCCACCGCCGCCAGGCTGTTGGCCACGGCCAGCCCGAGGTCGTCATGGCAGTGCACGCTGATCACCGCGCGGTCGATGTTCGGCACGCGTTCCCGCAGACTCTTGATGACATGGTGCATTTGGGAAGGGGTGGCATAGCCGACGGTGTCGGGGATGTTCACGGTGGTCGCACCAGCCTCGATCACAGCCTCCACGACCCGGCAGAGAAAATCGATCTCCGTTCGTGCGGCATCCTCGGGGGAAAACTCAACGTCGCCACAGCAGTTTCGCGCCCGCCGCACGCCGGCCACGGCCCGGGCGAGCACCTCGTCCTCGTTCATCCGCAGCTTGAATTCACGGTGGATCGAACTGGTCGCGAGAAAGACATGGATCCGGGGCTGGGCCGCATGCTGGAGCGCCTCCCAGGCCCGGTCGATATCGGCATCGTTGCACCGCGCCAGCCCGCAGACGGTGGCGGTCGAGACCGCCTTGGCGATATCCCTGACGCTGGCAAAGTCTCCCGGGGAGGCGATTGGGAAGCCGGCCTCGATGATGTCGACCCCCAACTGCACAAGCGCCTGGGCGATCTCCAGCTTCTCGGTCAGGTTCATGCTCGCCCCGGGCGATTGTTCGCCATCTCGAAGCGTGGTGTCGAAGATGCGGATCGTGCGTGCTGAGGTCATGAAAGCAGCAGGAGAATCGGGGGAAATGAGGGACAGAGGCCGGTTTGGCACTCGCGGTCCACGCGGCCCGCAGGTCTCTATCCTAACCGCTCACCCCGCGTTGCGCTCGGCAGACGGGCCGGATGGCCTGTAGAATGCGAACTGCTACGGACTGTCAACTATTCGTTGTCTCGTTGTCGGGGCCGCCATGCCGTCTACTGTCTCGCCTGAATCCCGACCGCCAGAAATGCTGGTGCCCGCGGACCGAACGGCATCCTCCGCAGCCGCGCCGGCAGGAGAGTCGGCAGAGAGATCGGCTTCCCCGTCGCCGCACGGACCCACGCCCGCATCGGCCGGACGAATGAGCCCTGGCGGGGCGACGGCCCGTAGCCTGATTCGCACGCTCTCAGGTCCGGCATTTCTGCTCGTCGGGGTGGCGGCGTGGTGGTGGCTCGCCACGCATCATTTCGGGGGCGATGCCGACCACGCCGGTGGTGCGGGAGTGCGACCTGTCGAGGGGCAGGCCGGCGGCGGCACAAGGGTGGCCGCGGCCGCTGTACCCGCGATCGTCTCGCTGCCGGAGGTGTCCCAGCGGGCTGCCGGGATCGGTCTGGCCGCGGCCGAGGTGCGCCCGCTCCGCGAACACCTCACCGTTCCGGGCCGGATCGATTACAACGCCCGGCATCGGCTCGACTACGCCTCTCCCGTGGATGGGATCGTGTCGCGGGTGTTCGTGAAGGTGCGGCAGAAGGTGTCGAAGGGGGATGCGCTCGCGGAGCTCTCGAGCCCAGACGTCGGCATGGCCCGCGACGAGGTCCGGCGCCGGGAAGACAACCGCGAGATCGAGAAGAAGGCGGCCGACTGGGCAACAACGATCGGCGACAACGTCGAGGCGTTGCTCGACGCGCTCGCCGGTCGGCCACCGCTGGCCGACATCGAACGGCAGTTTCAGAGTCGCGTGCTCGGGTCGTACCGAGAGAAGATCCTCGGCAGCTATTCGCGGCTGATCTACGTCGGCAAGGTGAACGCGGGGACGAAGTCACTCGGGGAAGGGGGCGTGCTGTCGGGCCGGATCATCGAGGAGCGGGCCAGCAACCTGGAGGTCGCCCAGGCCAACTTCATCGCCGCCTGCGAGGAGTCGCGATTTCTCACCAGGCAGGATCGCGATCGGGCCCGCGCGTCGCTCGAACAGGCCGACCGTCTGGTGCAGATCTCGAGGGAGAATCTCCGCACGCTCGTCGGTAGCAGGCTGGAGGCCGATGCGGCGGGCGAGGATACCCTGGAAACTCCCGCCGAGGCCGGCTCCCTGAGCTCGCTTGTGCTGCGGACGCCTTTCGACGGACTGGTGGAGGATGTCTTCATCTCGCGAGGAGAGCGGGCACGCGTCGGCGACCGGCTGTTTGTCGTGGCCGATACGACCGTGCTCTGGGTGCGGGCCCAGATCCACGAGCGGCAGTGGACGGCGGTGGAGGTGTCTGACGGGCAGAAAGTGCGGGTCGTGGTGCCGGGCGCCGACGTGCATGAAACGACGGCGATCGTGAACCATGTCGGGGCAACGGTCGAGACCGAGTCGCGGAGCGTGCCCTTGGTCGCGGAACTCACCAACAATGATGCGCACTACAAGCCCGGCATGTTTGTCTGGGTCGACCTGCCCCAGGGGAATCCTCGCGAGGTCCTGGCGGTGCCGGTGTCCTCGGTGATGAAGCACGAGGGCAAGTCCTTCGTGTTTGTGCCCGACGGCAGCGACCGGTTTCGCCGCGTGGACGTCACCACCGGCATCGACAGTGACGACCACATCGAGGTGACCAGCGGACTCTCCGTCGGTCAGCAGGTGGTGTCGCAGGGGGCGTTTGTCCTGAAGAGCGAACTGCTGCTCGAGAAGGAATCTGAGTGAGTGGTCTGGCGGTCAGGTTTGTCCGGGGAGTCGGCTGATGCTGTCTGGTCTCATCGAGTGGTCGCTCTCCAATCGGGCGCTGGTGATCGCGATCTTCGTGCTGATGAGCCTGTGTGGCCTCTATGCCGCCACCCACGTGCCCGTCGATGCGGTTCCCGATCTCGTCAACATCCAGGTGCAGGTCGTGACCGAGGCGGGTACGCTGCCGCCCCTCGAGGTGGAGCGGTCGGTCACCTATCCGGTTGAACTGGCCGTGAGCGGCCTGCCCAACGTCGAGGAAATACGCAGCATCTCCCGGCTCGGCATCTCGCTTGTGACGATCGTCTTCCGCGAGGGAACAGACATCTTTCTGGCGCGGCAACTCGTGTCGGAGCGGCTGCCGGAGGCGAGGAGCCGCATCATGCTGGCCGATGCCGAACCCAAACTCGGCACGCTGAGCACGGCACTTGGCGAGATCCTGCAGTTTGAGCTGAAGGGGGCGGGGCAGACCCTGATGGATATCCGCAGTTTGCTTGAGTGGGAGATCGCACCGGCGATGCGGGAGGTGGCGGGCGTGACGGACATCAACAGCCACGGCGGCTATGCCAAGAGCTACGAGGTGCGGGTCGACCCCGATCGGATGTCGGCGCAGGGAATCACGCTGGGAGAGGTGCTCTCAGCACTCGAACGGAACAACGTCAGCACCGGCGGCGGCTATATCGTCAAGCATGGCGAACAACGGTTCATCCGTGGTCAGGCCATGCTGGCCGACATCCCGGCGATCGAACATGTGGTCGTGCGAAGCCCCCCCGGGGGCGTGCCGGTGCTCGTCCGCAACATCGGCGACGTGACGATCGCGCCTCTGGTGCGGCAGGGCGCAGCCACGCGGGACGGCCGGGGCGAAATTGTCACCGGCATGGTGATGATGGTCCGTGGGGAAAACAGCCGGCGGGTGGTGGCGGCGGCGAAGGAGCGGCTGAACACGATCCGTGCGACCCTTCCTCCCGGGGTCGAACTCGAGATCATCTACGACCGCTCCGATCTGATCGCCCGCACGCTCGACACCGTGCTCCACAATCTGGCCGAAGGCGGGCTGCTCGTGATCGGCGTGCTGCTGTTGCTGCTGGGAAATGTCCGCGCCGGGCTGATCGTGTCGCTGGCGATCCCACTGTCGATGCTGTTCGCCGCCAATCTCATGTGGGCCACCGGCATCTCGGCGAGCCTCATGAGCCTGGGGGCGATCGACTTCGGACTCGTGGTCGACAGTTCGGTGATCATGGTCGAGAACTGCGTTCGGCGGCTCGGACTGGCGGGGCCGACGGACTCCAAGCTGGCCATCGTCCGAGACGCCGCAATCGAGGTCCGGGGGCCGACGATGTTCGGGGAACTGATCATCGCTATCGTCTACCTGCCGATCCTGTTCCTCGAGGGTACGGAAGGGAAGTTGTTTCGGCCGATGGCCCTCACGGTGCTCTTTGCGCTGGCGGGCTCGTTGATCATTTCGCTCACGCTGATGCCGGTGCTGGCGGCCACGGTCCTTTCCCGGGAGGAGGAGCACGAACCGCTGTTCATGCGGGTCTTCCATCGGGCCTATCAACCGTTGGCCAGGCTGGCCGTCTACCATCCTGTGCTGGTCTCGCTGATCGCCGCCGGCCTGGTGGCGGCCAGCGTGCCCGTGGCCGCGAATCTCGGCGCCGAGTTCATGCCACGGCTCGACGAAGGAGATCTCCTCGTGGAGGTCAGCCGGCTCCCCAGCGCCACGCTCGAGGACTCGGTGCCGATCACGACGCGGATCGAGAAGACCCTCGGCGGCTATCCCGAGGTGAAGACCGTGTTCTGCAAGACGGGGCGGCCGGAGATCGCCAACGACATCATGGGGGTGCAGCAGACCGACGTCTGGGTGATGCTCAAGCCGCGCCGGTTGTGGCCGGCGGAGGTGTCGCGTGACGAGCTCGTGGAGAGGATGTCGGATGCGCTCGCCGCGGCGGTCCCGGGGGCGAACTTCGGATTCAGCCAGCCGATCGAGATGCGCGTCGACGAGCTCGTCGCCGGAGTGAAGTCGGACGTCGCCGTGCTCCTCTACGGGGACGACCTCGACACGCTCGGGGACCTCGGCAAGCAGATCGAGCGGTTGCTCCGTGGCATCCGCGGAGCGGTCGACGTGCGGGCCGACTGGCAGGCCAACGTCCCTACCACGCGGATCGATGTCCGCCCCGAACAGCTCGCCCGTCACGGCATCGACGGCGCCGAGGTGATGCGGACGGTGTCGGCGATGGGGGGAATCCCGGCGGGAGTGATCTTCGAGGGGCGGCCGCGATACCCACTCATCCTCAAGTTTCCCCGCCAGTGGCGCGAGAACCCAGAGCTCATTCCGCAGATCCCTGTGGGCACCGCTGCCGGGCGCCCGGTGCCGCTCGGCGAGCTCGCCGACGTCATCAACGAGGAGACTCCCCCGTCGATCGAGCATGAGAACTCGCGCCGGCGGACGTACGTCTCGGCCAACGTCCGCGGTCGCGACGTCGCCGGCTTCGTTGCCGAGGCGCAGGCCGTGGTCGATCGCGAGGTGCGGCTGCCGACGGGGTACACAATCGCCTGGGGAGGCGACTTCGAAAACCTCGTGTCGGCCAGTCGCCGCCTGGCGCTCATCACCCCACTCGTGCTCGGCCTGATCGCCATGCTCCTCTACGCGAGCTTCAAGTCGTTCAGTCTGGCGGCGCTGATCTTCTGTGCCGTGCCGGTGGCGGCCTCTGGCGGCGTGGTGGCCCTGGCGCTGCGTGGCATGCCGTTCTCGATCGCGGCCGGCGTCGGGTTTGTCGCCCTGTTCGGTGTGGCGGTGCTCAACGGCCTGGTGTGGGTCAGTGGCGCGGAGCACGCCCGGCAGGCGGGCATGTCCCCGCGTGAGGCTGCCCTGTCGACGGCCGAGGTCCGCATCCGACCGGTTCTCATGACCGCACTGGTGGCGAGCCTCGGGTTTCTCCCGATGGCGATGGCGACGAGTGCCGGCGCTGAAATCCAGCGTCCCCTGGCCACCGTCGTGATCGGGGGCATCGTCACCAGCACGCTCCTGACGGCGCTGGTGATCCCCGCGATCTATCCCTGGTTTGTGCGGGCTTCCGCGCCGGATGTCGCCGGCGGACGCCACGCCGGGTAAAAAGTCTCCCTTCCGGGGCCCGTGGCCGCCCTCGCCCGTCTGTGACACCGAGCCCCGTTTTCTCCATCCCCCTCGAGCCCGATGCCGTGGTGAACCCCATGACGCTCAACGAATTTCAGTCGCTCATCCGGCGGATGTACCACGACAAGGATGCCGCCCGGGGCGTCGAAGGGACGTTCATGTGGCTCACGGAGGAGATCGGCGAGCTTGCCACGGCGCTCCGCAGCGGCACCAAGGAGGAGATCTCGCTTGAGTTTGCCGACGTGCTCGCCTGGCTCGTGACGATCGCCAACGTCGTCGACGTCGATCTCGACGAGGCGGTGAGACGCAAGTACGGGCAGGGATGCCCGGGGTGCGGACGCTTGGCGTGCACCTGCCCCGATGCGGAGAAGCCGTGATGCGGCCTGCGGTTCAAGATCTGACCAACGCCCACCGTCTGCCACCTGTCGGTGGTCGTCGTGCGCCGTCGTTGCCGGGCGCGCTTGCATGGGGCGTCTTCATCTGGATTGCGGTGGTGTGGGGCGTCCGCGGGGCCGCGGGTTTCGCCGCCGAAGCCTCACCGGAGACCGCCTGGGAGGCGACGATCGGCTTCGACGGCGTCTATCGAACCGGCTCCTGGACGCCGCTGTTGATCGCGCCATCGACGGCCACGCGTGTGTGGGTCGAGGATCCCGATGGCGAGCTGGTCGGCTATCCGCCCGTGTCCGATGGCGGATCGTCGGGGCAGGGGGGGGGCGAAGCGTTGCGCCGGTTTCGTGTCCGCTTCGGACGCCCGGCGGGGCGGGTGCTCGTGGACGACGGGAGCGGATCGACAGTACCGCTCCGGGTGCCTGTGGCGCTTGAATCGACCGACGAGGTGATGCTCGTGATCGGTGACTTGCCGAGTGCGGAGCGGGCCGCCCGCTTGCTGCAGCGTGAGGACGGAACACGGATCCGCGTCGTTGCCTTGCCCGATGCCTCGGGGCTGGGGCCTGCTGACCTCGATCTCGATGGGGCCGACGCCATCATCGCCTGTGGTTCGGTGGTGGCGCGGACGCCCCCCGAAGCCCTGGCCGGTGTCGACGCCTGGGTGCGTCGCGGCGGGAGGCTCGTGTTTCTCGCGGGAATGTCGGCGGCACCGCCGGGCCTGGCAGAGGGGCCGGGGGCGGGCTGGTTGCCCGGGCCGGCAGGCAGGGAGGGACGCGTGACGAGGATGGTGCCGCTGCGGCGCTCGGCGGCGATCGAGACCTATTCCAAGGCAGGTCGGCCGCTCGATCGCAATGCGCTCGGCGGCCTCGAAGTGCCGGTGCTGGCGGATGCCGCCTCGATCGACGGCATGATCGAGGCATGGGAGGGGAACGCCGCCACCGAACTTCCGCTGGTTGTCCGCCGAGCCCATGGCTTCGGCACCGTCACCTGGGTGGGGCTGGATCTCGATCAGGGCGTGTTCCGCAACTGGCAGGGAACCGATTCGCTCCTTGTCGAGCTCCTCGGCGGGCGCTTGCGACAAACGGGCCGGTCGGGGGAGTTGAACCGGCGATCCCTCGATCTCGGTGGGCAGCTGCGGTTGGCAGTCGATCGCTTCGATGGCGTCCGTCCCGTCCCGTTCGAACTGATCGCCGGCCTGGCGCTGCTCTACATCGCGTGCCTCTATCCGGCGGAGTGGTGGCTGGTGTCGCGCGGAGGAAGGCCCGCTCTGGCCTGGCTCACGCTGCCGGCGGTTGTCATCCTG
>JBIIFB010000008.1:0-49027 GCA_044237545.1 Pirellulales bacterium | reverse complement strand
TTCGATCCCCGCTGGCGAAAGTCCCCGCGAAGGAGACTTCTGCCGGCCCGGCGGCGAGGAATGGGCGACGCGAACAGTGAGGCCTCGTCAACTCACGGACAAGTTACAAACTTGCCGCCACGAGATACGGGTGTCGGCATGGCATGGACGACCGTTGCCATCCATACCCCGTCGAAGCTACCGCAGAGTGGAGCCCGAGGCCTCGGCCCGGCTGGCCATCTCGGCGTAGTTCTGCGACTGCGTGTCATCGCCCTGCTCCGCGTACATCGTCGAGAGATTCCCATAGGCGACGGCCAGGGAACGCTCTTCGAGCTGTTTCGCGTCGACGGCGGCCACCATCAGATCGACTCCGCGACGGCTCAGCGCCATGGCGTCGTCACGGCGATCGACCTGCCAGTAGGAGATCGCCATGCTGATGTAGGACTCACCCAGCTGCCCGGCCTGACGGTCGCGTTCCAGACGCGGATTGCCGTCCCACATCGGGATCACTCGGTCGAACCAGGTGACGGCGGTGGCATGATCGCCCCGCTGCAGGCTGTGCATGATGCCGATGCGGAAGAGCAGGTCACCGGCGTTCTTTCGCTCCTCGTCGGTCAGTTCGCGGCGTTCACCGCCCCGCTCGATGTAGGCCGCGGTGAGCGTTGCGTTGTCGAGCATGTCGGAGGCATCGCCACGGAGCTGTGCGGCGGTCAGGGCATCGAGCAGCCCAAGCCCCACCTCCCAATCGATCTGGCGGCGACGCCACGGATCCTCGACCGATTCACCCATCCGGTCGCGGAGCTCCAGGAGCCGCTTCACCCAGGGCAGGGGCTCGAGCGAATCCGCCGAGCCCGCGGCCACGGCGAGGGCCCCGCGGCAGAGTTGCAGTTCGAGCGTCTGCTGGACTGATGGTTCCGCCTTGCACTCGGCGACGACGGCCTCGCTCCGTGCGATCCACTTGGGGATCACACGGCTCTTCTGCTGCCAGGTGCCTTCGGCAATGGCCTGAGCTGTTCCCAGGTGGGCATCGAGCATGATTTCTCTGGCTGCCTGCTGCACCGCCGGCTGACGCTTGGTCAGCAGGGCTGAGGAGCGGCGGATCGCCTCGGCAAAGTGCTCCACTGCCCGCTGGTGGTCGGGCGTGTCAGCGGCGAGTTCGATGCGGCCGAGCAGACGCTCGATCTGCGCTGCCACGAGCGGGGGGCTGTTGGGAGCGGCTTTCACGTTCTCCACCACGACGCGGGCCTCTTCGGCGCGGTCGAGTGCCAGCAAAATCCCGCCATGCTTCATCTTTGTCCAGACGTCGGCGGGATCGATCTTCTCGGCGGTCTCCGCAAGGTGCAGAGCCTGCTGCCACTTTCCCTGCTCAGCCATGAGCACCATCAGGAGACGGTGGGCACGCAGGTGCCTGGGATCGATTTCCACCGCATACTGCAGGTCGGCCACGGCGAAGGCACTGCAGGCGTCTACTTCGCCCTCCGCCCGCAACACGAACGACTCCGGGTCGAGCGGCTCGATCATGACGGCGGTTGCCGACTGCGTGCCGGGCTTGACGCTGAAGATGACGCCGCGCTCGGGGAAGACCTCGCCGATCGAAACACCTTGTTCATCGAGAATCGACACGGTCCGCAGATCGGCGATCTCCAACTGCTTGGCGAGGTCGCCAACGGCGACAGGCTCAGCCAGCTTGATCCGAATCGCACTGACAACGTCACCGTCGACAGTGACCTCCACTCGCTCGAACGGTTCGATCTTCCAGAAAAATCCGCGTGTGCCGTCTTCGCGGGTGAACGGTTCACCCGGTCCCCAGCTGGCCTGCAATTCTTCGCCGGTCGTCTTGCCGGGGTGGACGCCGCGAAAACTCGCCGGATCGATGGAGAGCGTTGGCATCTCATCCGGCGTCGCCGCCACCGGGGCGGTGACGGTGGTCTTCGGGGAGCGATCGACGGACCGTGGTTCGGCAGCACGCGTGTCGGGCTGCGGTACGGTCACGACGCCGGCAGGAGCCGCCTCGCCGCTGTCCGTCGTGGCAGCATTCGCTGCGGGGACGGCAGCGGAGTTGGTCGGGGCATCCCCCTTGGCGGTGCCCGCGGCAACGCGTGGGGCGGCGGGCTTCAGAGAAGGCTTCGGGAGGCCTCCCACTGTGTCGGTGATCCAGCGCTTGAGCACGCTCGTCTCCGGCCCCAAGCCGGTCTTCGCAGCCGACTCGTCGGCCGCGGCGGTGGTGGTCGGACTGGCCGCTGGCGCCCCTGTGGGCACAAGCTCTGTCCACTCCGCGGTCAGCCTTGCTGCCGGCGGTTCATTCGACCCGGGGCCTGAACGGAGCAGGGCGGGAGCCGGCCTAACTTCAGAACGGAAGGCGGGTTCGGCACGTTCGGCGGACGGCATGGCAGTCCGCTCGGCCACGGGCTGGCTGGAAACCTTTGGCGGCTGAGGGCGGGCCATGGGCTGCGGAACGCCGCCGACCGCTGGGCGTTCGGTGCGAGCCATTGTCTTGGGCATGGGCGCGGGAACCGTCTGTGGCTCCGCCTTCGGCTTGGCCGCCGGTTCACCGATCGCTTCGATCCATCGTGGCAGACGCATGATCGGCCGCGGCGGTTCGGACCGCGCGGACTCCTCGGCACGCACGTCTGCCGAAAAGGCGACGGCGGCCGCGACGGAGAGAAGAGCTCGAGAGACTGAGAGAGGCAGGCACCGCAGCATGGCCACGAAAGAACCCTCCTTGGTTGCGAACAACAGACGCCCGAAGGCGGCGGGAGGGTAGGTGCCGTGATTCGCTGCGTCCAGAGCAGATCGGCCCAAGGCTCAAGTGCCTGAGCCAGAAGGCCTTTTTGGCCTCGCTCGGGCGAAATCTGAGCGAAAAACGCCCTCGTGCCCCTTTTGTTTGCAGCGGATCGGAGGCATGCTGGAGTGCATGGAAACCCCTCGTCCACAGCACGTGGTCATTCTCGGTGGCGGAATGGCCGGGCTGGCCGCTGCCGAGACCCTGGTGGCCGCCACGACGTCGGCTCAGGCGTTGGCTCAGGCGTCGGCTCAGACGGCACTGCGGGGGCATGCCGGATGCCGGGTGACGCTGATCGAGCCATCGGGACGCTTCGGCGGGGTGTTGGCGACGGAACACCGCGATGGCTGGCTGGTCGAGCGATCCGCGGACAGCTTTCTGGCGGCTCGCCCCGAGGTGGTCGGGCTCGTCGAGCGGCTCGGGTTGGCGGGCGAACTGATCGGCGTCGACCCGCGGGTGCGGCGGGCACTTGTGCTTCACCGGGGCCGCACGCAGCCGGTGCCCAACGGATTCAGGCTTCTCGCCCCCGGACGGGCGCGAAGCATCCTGACGACGCCGCTCCTTTCGCCGCTGGGTCGGTTGCGGCTCTTCGGGGAACGGTTCGTGCCGGCCCGCGGCGTCGGCGTGACGGATGAATCGCTCGAACATTTCGCGTTGCGTCGGCTGGGTCGGGAGGTTTTCGAACGGCTCGTGCAGCCCCTGGCAGCCGGAATCTGGACGGCCGATCCGGCCCGCCTCAGCATGGCAGCAGCCTGCCCGGAGTTCTTCGCCATGGAACGCGCTGCCGGGAGTCTGTGGGCTGGCGAGCAAAGCCGCCTGCGGAGTGCCACCGCCGAAACACAGGCGGCGGGAGCCCGCTACGGCCAGTTTCTGACGCTTGCCACCGGCATGGAAACCCTTCCCAAACGCCTCGCCTCCCAACTGGCAAACCGGGGCGTGCGGTTCGTCACGGCCGCCGCCACGGGCGTGTCGCAACGCACCGACGGTGTCTGGGAAGTATCGCTGCGTGCCACGACGGAATCGCTGCCACACATCCCACGAGCCGACGGATCTACCGGGCAGCCCTCGGTGATCGAGGCTGACGCCGTCATCGTGGCAGCCCCCGCCACGGCAGCGGCGGCACTCCTACGAGGCTGCGATCCGGGCTTGGCCGACGCATTGGCCACGATTGAGTATGCCGGCTCGGCGATCGTATCGCTGGGGTTCACCCGGAAAAACGTGGCCCATCCCCTCGACGCCGCGGGGGTCGTTGTGCCGCGTTGCGAAGGCCGAAGCATTCTCGCCGTCAGCTTTTCAAGCCAGAAGTTTCCGGGCCGAGCACCTTCGGGCTCTGTGCTGATGCGGACCTTCGTGGGCGGCGCGCTCGATCCCGAGACGGCGGCACTGGAAGATGAGCGGCTCGTGCCGCTGGTTCTCAAGGAGTTGCAGGAGGTGCTCGGGGTCTGCGGCGTGCCACAACTGGTGCAGATCGACCGCTGGCAGGGGGCCATGCCGCAATACACCGTCGGGCATCGGGATCGCGTGGCGAGAATCCGGAGCCTGGTCGCGGGCCACCGCGGTCTGGCCCTGGCGGGGGCAGCCTACGAGGGTGTCGGCATACCGCAGGTCATCTCCTCCGGTCAGGCCGCCGCAGTCTTGGTGGGCCAACAGGATTCCACGCAGGATTCCACGGCCGGCGATTGACACCGCCCGTCTCGGAGCAGACGTCTACTTCTTCTTCCCACCAGCCGGGGCCTTGGCAGTGGCAGCATCGCCCTCTTCCTTGGCCTTCTTCTTTTTCTTCATCGACGTCTTCATGACCCGTACCTTGGGGAGTCCCAGGGGGCTGCGGCCCTCCACCCAAAGCTCCTGTTCCTTGAGTTTGATGATTCGCTCGCCGCGAGAGAGCACGCCTCGGGCGCTCGAGGAGCCCTTGCGAACGCGGAGGCTTTTATCCATGGTCATGGGAGTGGATCCTTAACTCGGGAACGGAATCTGTGGGGCGGTGTCTATGGGCCGTCCGGGGACGACAACGCACCCCGGGGCGGGGCCGCCGGAACCCAGAGAGTAGAAACCGCGTGGCCAGGCTTCAAGTCCTTCCCTGCCAATCCCGGGCGTCAGGCCCGGGAAGAGGGCGGTCGGAGCCGCCAGATCGCCCACGCATCGGCCGTTTTCAGACGGGCCGCATCCCGTTCAAACGGCAACGCCGGCGATCCGCTCGAGAAACTTCTCCATGGAGGGGGGCCGGTTTTCCGGCTCCGCCGCGATGCATGCCATGATCGCCGCTGCCAGTGCTGGCGGAATCTCCGGCCAAAACTCGCGGATGTCGCGGGGAGACGAATCGTGCCGCAGGGCCGCCTTGCCCCCAGCGGCCCGCGGCCAGGGCAGATCGAGCGCACAGATCTCATACGCGGTGACACCGAACGAAAAGATATCGAGCCGTTTGTCTATGGGTCGCCGCCGAACGACCTCCGGAGCCATGTAGGTGGGGGTGCCGATACGGTTGCCGGCCTGGTGATACACCGGCTTATCGGGAACAGTGAGGCCAAAATCAAACAGCACCAGACGGCCGTCAGGACACAGCATCAGATTCCGTGGGCAGATGTCCCGGTGGATGAATCCGGCTTTATGCACCACGGCGATCGCCTCGGCCGCCTGCCGCACGAGGTCGAGTCGCTGGGCCGGTGGAAATGGCTCGCGGGCCGACAGCACCGTGTGCAGCACGGTGCCCCGGATGAATTCCAGCAGGATGTAGGTTTCGCCCGTGGTCGATTCACCCCATTCCAGGGTCTTGGCGATGTTCGGGCCGATGACCAGGCTGCCGATTTCACCCTCGCCCGGCTTGTTCAGCCCCCGATAGCGGCCCTCCACCGGATCGCTCTTCGCGTGATCGATGATCTTCAGCCCGAGCACCTCGCCCGTCTTGATGTCGCGCACCTTGTAAAACTGCGACATCGTGCCTGTCACGCTCTCCCGCATCCGTTCGAAACGGCGCCAGAGGTCGACACGGGGCTTCCCTCCGAAGAACCGGGAGAAGAATCCGGAGAGGGGCATGGGCAGGCATCGATGGTGAAAGGAGGCCGCCGCGGTTCATTGCCGACAGTTCATGCCGCCCGACTCAAGATACCACGTTCCCGTCAGACACGTTCCCCCCAGACACGTTCGCGTCAGATACGTTGCCGTCTTTGTCAGCTCTTTTTGAGCGCGGCCAGTTCTGCATGGGCGGCGGCGAGTTCCTTTTCGAGGCGCGGCACCTCGGCCGGATCGTCGGGCTGCTTCTTTGCACCTGCCAGAAGTTGCTGCAGTTTGGCGATCTTCTGCTGCAGCACCTCGAGTCGCTTTTTTTCCTTCTTGTCCATCAGCATGACCTCCACGTGCAGCATGACTTCCACCCGCAGGACGACCTCCACCCCCTGAGGCCGGGTAACGACCGAACAAGGCCCGGAGCCCCAAGACTCAGCGAACCGGTTCCGCAGGAGCCGGCTCCGCCGCAGGCTTGGGGTCGTCCGAAGAAGACTCGCGAAACACGGCTCCGGCCCGGCCGTCCTGATATCGATTTTCACCCTCTTCGGTGCCTCCGCTCGTTTCACCGCCGCCCCGCGTCGCCGACGGCATGCCGACACCACCGGTGTCAGCCTGATTCGGCCCCGTGTGCAGTTGTCGCATCCAGCCCGAGAGCAGCACCACGGCCAGCGTCAGCCCAAGCGTCACGGAGAGCCATTTGGCCCGATCGTTTCGCACCCACTGCGTGCCCTGCCCCCGGCCGACGAGTGCACTGGCGAAATAGAAGGCCACCAGTGCCAACAAGAACTTGGCTCCAAACAGGGCGTGGTAGCCGGTCTCGCGCATCCACTGTCCGCCTGCCCAGCCCTCCAGTTTCACGCGGCTGTTGAAAAGCAGAAAGTTTGCCAGTCCGCTCGCCAACAGCACTGTGATCGCGCCGATCACCCAGGGCAGCCAGCGACGGCGAATCGATTCGTGAATTCTGTCCCTCGTAGCGGCGTCGATGTCGGAGAGCGCCGGCACCAGGGCAAAGCGGGCAAAGAACAGGCCGCCCATCGCCACGACGGCGGCAAGCACGTGGGCCCAGCGGAGCAGAAGCAGAGTCGGATCCATCGGGGGCATTTCCTGTGAAGGGAGGGTGTTGCTTCGAGAATACCCGATCGGCAGCGCTCCCCCAAGCAGGCCGGCGCACGAGCCGTTTTCGTCGGCAGTTTGTCGAGCGGTCTGGGTGGGACGTACAGTGCGGATGCCTCCCCACGCACCGCCGGCCCGTTCGCCGCCGGCCCCGTTCACCGCCTCCCATGAGCCCTGCCATGCACCCAGACGAATTCCTCGGCCCTGACGGGTCTTTCCACGATCCGTTGGACGCCTCAGCGGATGATTCGATGGATGACCTTTTGAACGTCTTCGAGCAGGGACTACCGGGGGAACTGTCTCATCGCCGCTGGATGCGGCTGGCGCTCGAGGAGGCGCAGTTGGCCGCGGCCGAGGACGAGGTGCCGGTCGGTGCGATCGTGGTGGCGGCGGGTCGGGTGATTGCCAGCGCCCACAACCAGCGGGAGCAGTTGGCCGATCCGACTGCGCATGCCGAGATGATCGCCCTCACCCAGGCGGCGGCGTCGCTGGGCTCGTGGCGGCTGGAGGGGTGCACGCTCTACGTGACGCTCGAACCCTGCCCGATGTGCGCCGGCGCCATCCTGCAGGCCCGCGTGCCCACTGTTGTCTGGGGCGCTGCAGATCCGAAGGCCGGAGCGGTCGAGTCGCTCTACCGCCTCTTCGATGATCCCCGCCTCAATCACCGTGTCGCACACACCGGCCGGGTCTTGGCCGACGAATGCGGCCAGATCCTCAGCGCCTTCTTCCGGGGGAAGCGTGGATAGCCGGGGGAAGCGTGGATAGCCGGGGGAAGCGTGGTTAGCCGCGTTTGGTGATCGGCACGAATTCGCGGAGCGTCGCCCCGGTGTAGACCTGCCGGGGCCGACAGATTTTTTTCGTGGGCGAATGGTGCATCTCGATCCAGTGGGCGATCCAGCCCGGCAACCGTCCCATCGCGAACAACACCGTAAACATCTGCACAGGAATCCCCATCGCCCGGTAGATGACCCCCGAATAGAAGTCGACGTTGGGATAGAGCTTCCGCTCGATGAAGTAGTCGTCCGCCAACGCGACCTCCTCGAGTTGCTGGGCGATGTCGAAGATCGGATCCCGCAACGAGAGCTTGGCGAGCAGTTTGTCGCACGTAGCCTTGATCAGCTTCGCACGGGGATCGTAGTTCTTGTAGACGCGGTGGCCGAAGCCCATCAGACGGAAGCCTGAGTCCTTCTTCTTGGCCAGGTCCACGTACTTCTTCACATTGCATCCGTCGGCCCCGATCTTCTCGAGCATCTCGACGCAGGCCTGATTGGCACCGCCATGGAGCGGTCCCCAGAGGGCGGAGATACCGGCGGAAATGCTGGCGAACAGATTGGCGTCGCTCGACCCCACCATCCGCACCGTGGAGGTCGAACAGTTCTGCTCGTGGTCGGCATGCACGATCAGCAGCATGTCGAGCGCATCGGCGAAGTCGGGGTCGCAGTGGTATTCCTCGCAGGGCACTGCGAACATCATCTGCAGGAAATTTTCGCAGTACGTGAGATCGTTCCGCGGATAGATCAGCGGTTGCCCGATCGACTTTTTGTGGCTGTAGGCGGCGATGGTTGGCAGTTTGGCGAGCAGGCGATGCACGCTGATCTCCACCTGCCGCGGGTCACGGACGTCGAGTGAATCCTGGTAGAAGGTGGAGAGCGCGCCCACCACGCTGCCGAGGATCGCCATGGGATGCGCGTCGCGGGGAAAGCCGTTGTAGAAGCTCCGCATGTCCTCGTGGATCATCGTGTGGTGCGAGAGCGACATCCGAAACGCATCGAGTTCGGTGGTCGAGGGAAGCTCGCCGAAGATCAGCAGGTAGGCCACTTCCACAAAGTCGCACTTCTCGGCCAGCACCTCGATGGGATAGCCGCGGTATCGAAGAACTCCCTTCTCACCGTCGAGAAACGTGATGGCGCTGGTCGTGGAACCGGTGTTGACGAAGCCTTCGTCGAGGGTGATGGCGCCGGTTGCACTCCGCAGCTTGGCGATGTCGATGCCCTGCTCCCCCTCGGTGCCCACGACGACGGGAAATTCCGTCGTGCGGCCATTCATCTCCAGGCGGGCTGTCCCAGCCGATGTGGCCCCGGGCCAGGGCGGGGCAGACGCGGACGACGCCGTGGGGGAGGATGTCGCAGCCGCCGTTGCAGCGGGGCCGGAGGAGGTCGCTGGAACACTCATGGGGACGATTTCCTGGGCGTTTGGGGCAGCCGGCTCGGGGCCGTTCGCCGGAAGCACACAGCCACTCTGCGTGGCAGTCTAGCCCGCGCCGCACGGGTCGGCAATCGCTGCAGATTCAGCTGCCGATCATCAACGCGTCTGGCGAGGCTGGCTCGCGGTCTGGGTCATCGGCTGAGGCGAGCCGGCCTCGGGCTCGTCGTCGAAGATCGTCCAGACGGGCGTACGGGCACGCACCGCGACCAGATATTCATCCATCTCACGCTTGCGGTGTTCGTCCTGCAGTTTGTCGCGGATGGCCACCTGCGCCTCGATGAACGACGTGCGGCCGGCATCGGTTCTCTCGGTGACCCGCACGATGTGCAGGGCCGGGCCATCTTCGAGGATCGCGCTCAACTGACCGACCGGCAGCGTGAAGACCGCGTCGTCGACCATCTTCGACACCAGGCTGCCCTTGGTGGTCCAGTCATAGGCCCCGCCGTTCGCCGCGGTCGGCCCCTCCGAACCGCCCCGGGCAACGTCCGCGAACGGCTTGCCCTGCATGACCTCGTTGCCCATCGCCGCCAGCATGCTCCACGCCTGCCCGCGGGGATGGGCGGCGGTGATTTTCACCGTGAGCTGTTCGAAGCGGGCCTTGGCGGGAAACTCGTATTCATCGAGATGGTTCTGATACCAGGCGATCATTTCCGCATGCGGTATCTCCCCCTCTTCCATCACCTTTTGTTGGATCCACTGCTGGGCGAGGGCCCGTTCAAAGAACGTCTTGCGGATCCGATCGAGCGACTGGCCCCTCGACCGGAGTTGTTGGTCATACTCGAGGGCGTTGGCCACTCCGGCATCCTTGACCAGCCGCGGGAGCTGCTGTTGGTCGAAGGCCTCGTTGACCTTCGCCTCGATCTCGGGGAGGCGATCCTCCGGGATCGTGCGGCAGGCATCGACATAGACGATCAACGATTCGACATGCTGCTTGATCACCTGCCGGCAGATCTGTCCTTTCAGCTCCCGGATCTGCTCAGGCGTGAGGCCGCCGGAGACCTTGTCCAGCCACACCAGCGCCGAAGGAGTGAGCAGGTCGCCCTCCAGCACGACCTCCGGACCGACCCGGGCCACGACCCTCGCATTGTCGAGCGACTGCAGGCCTGGCTGCTGGCCCGCGGCAGCGGGAACCGTCTCCTCGAAACCGGCCCGGATCACACCGGACTTCTTGGCCTCGGCGTCTTCACCGTCTTTGCCCGGGGATGCGGCTTCAGGGGACAAGCCGATCGGTTCTAGCGGGCCGCCGGGATTCGGCAGAATGCTCGACAGAACGTGTTTTTCCTGCTTTTCATACTTTTCATGCGCAGATTTCCCGTCCAAGACCGGGTTCTTGCCGCCCGGCCAGCCCTCCGGCCGGGAAAGCGGCTTGGGCACGTGGGGCCTTTGTCCGGCGCCGACCATGCTGCGGCCGGCGGGAGCCGCTGCGTCTGAAGCGGCGGCACCGGCCGGAGCTGGCTCGTCGAATGGCTGGGAGGAATCCTCGGCTGCGGCTGCGGCGGCGAGGGCAGCGATCAACGCGACTGCGCAGATTTCCCCGGCGAGACGTGTGCGGACCTGGAAGTGGCAGCCGGCAGGGCTCATCGCGGTCTCTGTCAGTGACGTCCTCGGCCCACCCTGCGTCCCACGCTACAGGCGGGCGGTGGTCGATGCGGGCCGGGGACTATAGGGACGGCCGCGAGGAGGTCGCAAGAGCGTCCTGACCGCCGCCAAAAGCCGGTCCGGATCGTCACAAATCCGCTGTTCCAGCGGGACAACAGCGCTGCGGTCGCCGACGACGCGGAGCGTTTTCCCCCCCGCCTGCCAGGCCACCCGCAGCCGCTGCATCGCCTGAGGGTCGTGGTGGCCGATGACGAGCATGCCGGTCTGGCGGGTGATGGAATCGATGCCATGGGCTGCGGCGGCGACGCGAACCCTGGCAAAATCCAGCATGCGGTTCACCTCCGCCGGCAGCGGACCGAACCGATCCGCCAATTCCGCTGCGAGGTCGTCGACCTGCCCTTCGCCCATCACCCGCGATAGCCGCCGATAGACGTCAATCTTGGCGCGGAAGTCGGGAATGAAATCGCGGGGCAGCCAGGCCGCTCCGGGCAGGTCAATGACCACCGGCGGCAGCTCTGCCGGCGGCAGCGACTTGATCCCGCGGACAGCCTGCTCCAGCAGGCGGCAGTAGAGCTCATAGCCGACCGTGGCGATATGGCCGCTCTGCTGGGTGCCGAGCAGGTTGCCGGCGCCACGGATTTCCAGGTCGCGCATCGCGAGCGAGAAGCCTGCACCCATGCTCGAGAATTCCTGGATCGCCCGCAGCCGCTTGGCAGCCGTGCTCGTCAGCGTGGCCGCCTCGTCGACGAGCAGGTGGCAGTAGGCGCGGTGGTGCGACCGGCCGACGCGGCCGCGCAGCTGGTGCAGGTCGGCGAGTCCGTAGGTATCGGCCTCGTCGATGAAGATGGTGTTGGCCCGGGGAATGTCGAGACCGCTCTCGATGATCGTCGTGGCCAGCATGATGTCGGCGCGGCCGGCGACGAAGGCGAGCATGACCTCTTCCAGCTCCGATTCCGACAGCCTGCCGTGGGCGATGACGATCGTTGCCTCGGGCACGATCTGCGACAGCCGGTGTTCCACTTTGTGGATGTCCTGAATGCGGTTGTGCACAAAGAACACCTGCCCGCCCCGCGCGAGTTCCCGGTCGATCGCGCCGCGGATGAGCCGCTCATCCCAGCGGGCCACGCGGGTCTCGACCGCAATACGGTTGGCCGGAGGGGTGGTGAGGTTGGAGATGTCGCGGATGCCGAGCATCGCCATGTGCAGCGTGCGCGGGATCGGCGTGGCGGTCATCGTCAGCACGTCCACGCTGGCCCGGATCGCCTTCAGCTTTTCCTTGACATCGACGCCGAATCGCTGTTCCTCGTCAACGACCACGAGCCCCAGATTGGCGAAATGGATGTCGGCCTGCGCGAGCCGGTGCGTGCCGATGACGATGTCGACGGTGCCCCGCGCGAGCCCTTCCAGCGTGTCGCGCTCCTCCTTCGTGCCCGTGAGCCGCGAGAGGGCCCGGATCGTGAAGGGGAATTCAGCAAACCGTGCGAGGAACGTGCGTCGATGCTGCTCGGCCAGCACCGTCGTCGGCACGAGCACGGCCACCTGACCGCCCGCCTCCGCCACCTTGAACGCCGCCCGCATGGCCATTTCCGTCTTGCCAAACCCGACATCTCCGCAGAGCAGGCGATCCATCGGCCGCGGCTGCTCGAGGTCGCCGCGGATCGCCTCGATGGCCGTGAGCTGGTCGGGGGTCTCATCGAACGGAAAGGATTCTTCGAAGCTCCGCTGCCAGGGCGTGTCGGGCGGCAAGGCCACTCCGGGGCGGCTCGCCCGCTTTGCCTGCAGCTGGATCATGTCGGCTGCCATATCCGCGACGGCCCGCTCGACCGCAGCCTTCTGCCGGTCCCAGAGCGTGCCGCCGATCTTTGCCAGCCTGGGGGCGAGCTTGGTGCCGCCCACGTACTTCTGCACCAATTCGATGCAGGACGCCGGCACGTAGATCCGCGTGCTCTCCGCAAACTCAACCTCGAGAAACTCCTCCGTGCGACCGTGCTTTTCGAGCAGCTTGAGGCCCTTGTAGCGGCCGATGCCGTGGGCGACGTGGACGACATAATCCCCCTCGTGGAGGTCGAGAAAGGTGTCGATGGCCCGCGAGAGCCGCTGCTTGGTGGGCCGCGACGTGGCCACATCCTCACGGCGGAAGAGTTCAGCGCTCGAGATCAACACGATCTTCTCGGGCACGAGCCGAAAACCCCCGGAGAGGTGCCCCTTGGCAAAATGCAGCCGGCCCGATCGCGCCGGCCCGCAGCCGGCCAGCAGTTCCTCCAGCCGCTTCTCCTCCGCCTCGGTCGGGGCGATCACCCAGACCTCCTGATCCTTGCCGACGGTCTCCAACTCATCGCGGACACGATCAAGGACGCCGGTGAAACGCTCCACGCTTTCGATCGCCAACAGGGCGGTCGCCTCCAGGCTCGATGGCGCCACGGCCGAGAGCGTCACCGATGGAAACCGGTAGATCCGGGCGAAGACATCGGCGGGGTCCGAGATCGATCCCGCGATCCCCGCAGCAATGCTGACATCGGCGAGTCGCCGGTGGGCACGCGCCGCCTCCTCGGCCAGTTCTCCGGGCTCGACGAGCGCCCACCACGAGCCATCCGGCACGATGTCGGCCAGGTGGGTTCGCCGTGCCGACCGCGCCCCCGCCTCCGGTGAGGCACGTGTGAGTGCCGTGAGGTCGATGGACGTGAGCGTGTCGACGCTCCGCTGGCTGACGGTATCGAATGTGCGGAGCGATTCGATCTCATCGCCGAATAGTTCCACGCGGACGGGGCGGTCCCAGTCGCTCGCAAACAGATCGAGGATGCCTCCCCGACGGGCGAACGTGCCGGGGGTATCGATGGCGTCGGCCGCCTCCCATCCCCGAGCCGCCAGCCAGTCGGCCAGTTCAGCCGGATCCAGCCTGCCACCCACCGCCAGTTGCCGGGTGCTGGCCTCGATCTCCCGCGGGTCGGCGAGCGGGGCGAGCAGCGCCTGAATGGTGGTGACGATAATTCGCGGATGCCCGGCAGGGGGACCGATCAGACGCTTGACCAGCGCCAGGCGTTCCGCCTCGGTGGGATCGCCTCCGGAAGAGGCTTCGCCGAAGCTTTCCATCGCCGGCAACACGGCGACAGGAAGCGGCGTAAACAACGCGAGGTCGTCGAGAAAGAAGTCGGCGTCGGCGGCATGGGGCAGCAGAACGACAAGTTGGCCCGTCGGCCCGGGCCCTGCCGCCAGCGACTCCGCCAGTGCTGCTGCAGTCAGGGCAGACGCCGATCCCCAGGTTCCGCCGATCGTGCCGCCATGTCCCGCCCGGAGACTGGCGACCACTTCGGCGAACCCATTGTGAGAATCGAGCGTATTGGCAAGGCCAAGCAGTCGCCCGGCCGGCCCTAAAACCGTGGAATCAGCCACGCCGACACTATAGTGCGTTTTGTCCAGATAGTGCGTTTTGTCCAGATAGTTCACTTGGTCCAGAGAGTCCTCTTTTGTTGGGCCAGAAGTTGGGCCAAAAAGTCGTATGAGGCTCGGATTGCCGTCCGGCCCGCCGGAAAAGGAACAATTTTCGGGAAATTTGCCCCCTGACGCGGCGGCCCGTTTATCGTGTATTTTTGAGAGACTCCCGCAGTCGTCTGTCGATCCGTTCTTCGCCCCACGTTCCAAGGAGCCCATCCCATGGCCACAGTCTCCCGACCCCGTACGTCCGAAGCCTTTGTCAGCGGGGCCGACGTGGTCGTAGAGTCGCTGATCCGCCACGGCGTGGACGTCCTTTTCGCCTACCCGGGCGGTGCCAGCATGCCGCTCCACCAGGCGCTCACCCGCGCCGCCGACAAGCTCCGCACAATTCTGCCCCGGCACGAACAGGGGGGCGGCTTCGCGGCCCAGGGCTATGCCCGGACGACCGGCAAGCCGGGCGTCTGCATGGCGACGAGCGGCCCGGGCGCCTTGAACCTCGTCACTGCGATCGCCGACGCAAAAATGGACAGTGTGCCGATGATCGCGCTCACCGGGCAGGTGGGCACCAGCGTCATCGGCACCGACGCGTTTCAGGAGACGCCGATCGTCGAGGTCTGCCGCGGCATCACGAAGCACCACTACTTGGTGACCGATGCCAACGATATCGCCCGCGTGATGCGGGAGGCCTTTCACATCGCCACCACCGGCCGGCCCGGCCCGGTGCTCGTCGATCTGCCGAAGAACGTTCAGCTCACGCAGATCGTCCCCGACTACGACGCGCCGATGAATCTTCCGGGCTATCACCCCGAGGCGCGGAAGCCGCACCCGGAACAGATCGCCCAGGTGGCGGCGGCCATCAAGCGGGCAAAGCGTCCCGTGATCTACGCCGGCGGCGGCGTCATCACGGCAGATGCCTCGGCCGAACTGCGTGAACTCGTTCGGCTGACCGGCATCCCAGTCACGATGACGCTCATGGGGCTCGGGGCGTTTCCAGCCAATGATCCACGGTGCCTCGACATGCTCGGCATGCACGGCAGCGTCTATGCCAATCTAGCCGTCGATCAGGCCGATCTGCTGATCGCGGTAGGGGTGCGATTCGATGACCGGGTGACTGGCAAGGTCTCGGAATTCGCACAGCATGGATTCATCGTGCACATCGACGTCGATCCCTCCGAGATCAACAAGAACAAACTCGTCCACGTGCCGATCGTGGCCGACGTGAAGGAGTCTCTGGCGCAGCTCAACGCAATCGTGGAGCCACCAACGACTCCGCTCGACGCCTGGTGTGCGCAGATCGATGAGTGGAAGCGGGAGGATCCGTTTTCATACGACCGCTCGTTCAAGGGAATTCTGCCGCAGCACGCGATCGCTGAACTCTCCCGCCTCACCGCCGACCGTGACACGATCATCACAGTGGGCGTGGGCCAGCACCAGATGTGGTCGGCGCAGTTCTACAAGTTCCGGCGGCCGCGGACCTGGCTCTCGTCCAGCGGCCTGGGCACCATGGGATTCGGGTTGCCGTCCGCCATGGGGGCCAAGGTGGCACACCCCGAGTCGCTCGTGGTCGACATCGACGGCGATGGCAGCATCCTGATGAATATCCAGGAGCTTGCCACCTGCCACTGTGAGAACATCGGCGTGAAGGTGCTGCTCCTGAACAACCAGCACCTCGGCATGGTCGTGCAGTGGGAGGATCGGTTTTTCAAGGGCAACCGTGCCCACACCTACCTCGGTCCCGTCGGCAATCCCGAGGCCTCGGGCCAGGGCAATGGCATCTCTCCGGCAGCCCGCTATCCCGACTTCGTGCAGATCGCGAAGGGATTCGGTTGGCAGGCCGAAACGGTCGTCGAAGGCTGCGATCTGGAGGCAAGCTTGCTGCGGCTGATCAACGCGCCGGGGCCTGCTCTGCTCGATGTGCAGGTGCCCTATCAGGAGCAGGTGCTGCCGATGATTCCCTCAGGCGGCACGGTCCGGGACCTCATCAAGAAGTAGCCGGTCGCAGAGGAGCCGGCGGCCTAGCGGCCGCTGGCTCCGGCTTCTCGTCCACCGCGGCGGGGGCAGGCGGCTTGAGCTCTGGCTTAAGTTCTGTGAGAGCCTGACGAAGGGTTGCCTCCTCCGGAGTGGTATCCAGATCCATGGCGGCCCGCCGCAGGCTTTGGGCCAGCTTGGGATCGGCGGGAGCGGGAGCCCCCCCCAGCATCGCAAGACCGCGTTTGGAATCGTCGGTGAGAATCGCGTCGGCAAGCACTGCCAGCCGCCAGGCGGCCCGTCGGCAGACCTCCCGCGGAATGAACTGCTCGGTGAGGGGCATGCCGGATGGATCGCCCGGCATGCCGAAGCCACCGGGCGGGCCAAAGCCGCCCGGCGGAGGATAGCCATCAGGCGAACCAAAGCCACCGGGTGGGCCACCTCCGGGGATCGGCTGTCCGTCAGTGATGCCAAAGGCACGGGCAAGTTTGAGGCGATCTGCGGCCGCGACGTCGCCTTCGAGCGCCGCGACGGCAAGCCCGCCGATGGCCTGAATCACAGCCGCTTTTTCAACCTTCGAGTCCGGCCCGGCGGCGGCGGCCAGGGCTGCGGCCGCCCGCACCCGCAGATTGATCGCACGGCTGTCGTCACCGATGATCCGCACCACTTCCGCAGCCGTTGTCGCGGCCATCGGCCCCAGCAGCGGCAGCATCGACATGCAGCGTGAAGCCAACCAGGTGTTCTCGACCGCTGTCTCCGGGGCTGCTGCCTGCTTGAGGATCGAAAGAATGGCGGGCGTTGCCAGATCGGCCATGCGTTTCTGTTCCTCGGGTAGTCCCTTGGTGGCCTCGACATGCCTGGCAAGACCGACGCAGGCGGCGACTCGCACGGCCGCGGGCAGATCGGCCTTGGAGAAGGACTTTACAAGCACGGTGGCGGCGGCCGGTGAGGGCTTCCGATCGGCCGACTGCAGTTCACCAATCAGCAGCATGGCGTTGACCCGGACCACCGGATCCGCGTCGTCCTTGCCCGCGAGCGATTCCATGAAGGCCAGAAAGGTTTTACCGGCCTCTTCGGCGGCCTTCTCGTCCGCAATCTCGCCCAGCAGGAATTCCCTCATGCGCTTGCGGACTCGCTCGATCGTCGGTCGATTTGCCTCGAGCCCCAACTGGGGCAAGAGGATCTGTTCCAGCAACTCCCGTTGCTTCGCATCGAATGCGGCGCCGCTCTTCATGGCCTCTTTGTAGCCACGGGTTTCTGGTGCCGCCTCCGCCTTCGACCACGTCGAGAAGCGGGCATCGTCGTTCTGGCCGAAGGCTCCGCTGGCGAGCGTCAGCGACGCACATGCGGTCACGAAGACAGCATGCCGCAGGCGACCAGCCAGTTGGTGTGAACGGCGGCGTGACAGACTCGGTGCAGATGTGACGCAATTCATGGTGGCTGCCCGGGGTGGCTGGGAACGTGAGCCGGAAAGCCAGTTGGCTCTTTGACTGGCTCTTTGGCTGGCTATTTGGGGGCAAAGGGGTTGCCGAACGGCCCACCGGCGGCCGGCGGCTGACCAGGCCGCTCCCCCGGGGCGGCGGCGTCGTCGGCGGGCAATGTGGAACGATAGCGGTCGAGATCTGGCTGGGACTCGGCCGAGGAGGCCACTTCACACGTGCCGTCCGGCCGCAGGAAGATCATTTCCAAGGGCTCGGGCGGGGGCGTTGGCTTGCCCGGCTTGGTTTCAGCTCGATCCTCCAGAATGCCGCGAACGTCCAGCAGCACGCGGTCGGTCACGATCGCATCACCTCTCGATCGGGGATTGCCCCGCTTGTTTTGCAGCGGATCGACATTGACGATCCCACCGGCCTCGATCCACAGGGATCGCAATCCCCAGGCCCCGGCATTCGGCTTTTCGCCGAGAATCATGACCGGGATCATCCCCGCTTTCCCCTTGAGATCCTGCTTCTTCGTCGGCTGCACCAGCAGCCGGGTGCCGTCCGGAACAGCGACCGGGGCGGTGGCGGTGCTGACAGGAGACTCAACCGTGAGTTGTTTGGCAACTGACGTCTCGACAAGGTGTCGGCTCGGCACGTTGAAATTTGGGTTCCAGCAGACCGACTTGACCCGGTAGCGGTAGCTGCGGCCCGGCACGACCGCGAGATCGACAAAGCGGAAGAGACGGTATTCCGGCACGTCTGCGACCTGACCGTCCATCCCCGGCGGCATGCCCTGCACACCTGGAGCCGTCATTGAGTCCATGCCCGGCCCCGGCGGAAATCCTGGCGGAAATCCTGGCGGAAATCCCGGTGGGGAGCCGCCATCAAACGACGGCCCCGCCCCGCCAAAGACCGTCGTGTTTGCGGCGGCGCTCTCTTGATCGGCCAGCAGTTTGGCCTTCTGCTCCGCGGCACTCCTCTCGAGAAAGGTGACGAACCAGGGATGCAATGCATTCAAACCCCAGGAACCGTCCGCCAGTTGCGGCAGCGGACTGCAGAAGGGGATGGGCGACACGGCCGGATCCCGTCGCTCCTGTTCCACCGGCAGCAGCAGTCGGGGCAGAAATGGCTCCGGAAAAAGCCCCGACCAGTCTGCGGAATACCGACGAGCCACCGCCTTCATGTCGACAGGAGTCCATTTCTCCGCCGTGCCCGGCAGCACTTCCGTCTTTTCAATCTGGTAGCCGTTCCAACTCGGCGTGTCGAGCGTTGCATCGCGAAAGCTGGCAGTATCGAAACGTCGCGCATACTCCTCCTGCTGTTTCTCGATGGGGATCAGTCCCGTGACGAGCACGTAGGGAATGATCTTTCCCTGCGGCAGCGCCTGCTCGGGGCCGGGGGGCATCATTCCCATGTCCTGCGGAATTTGTGGCCCGGGTGGCATCGGCCGACCCCGAACACCTCGGGGCGGCTTGGCTGGCTTTTCGGCCTGGGCCGCATCCAGATTCAGGGGTTTTTCCGGAGCCTGACGATCGCCGACAGCTTTGGGCTTCATTGCCAAAACAGCGACTCCGGCAACCGCCCGCAATTCCTCGATCGGGAGAATGTCCGGACTGCTCCGCCGCGCCAGTTCGGCGAACAGCGGTTTGTCGAGCAGAACAATGGCCGGCGGCGGCTCCACTTTCGGCGCGAGCCATTGCGCTACCGTCGCGGCCAGCCCCTTTTCGCTGGTCAGTTCGTCATCGGGCGCGATCTTCACCGCCTCGATGTGCTCAGCCGTCACCGCCGCATCGGCAATGATCGCCTCTGGCTGCTGCTCCGCGGTGGGTCGCATGCTCCGCAGCGAGGAAACACCGCTGAGGGCCAGGGCACACGCCGCCAGGCCGACCACGGCGGCGATCATCTTCTCGCCATGCTGCAGCAGGAATATCAGCAAGGCATCCTTGTTGAATGCGATCCGGGGAGCTTTCACGAGGCGATCCTCCGCAGAACAGGCCGCACATCAGTCCACAGACGAGGCGGCAAAAGAGGCCGGCCGAAAATGGCTGCTGCAGGAACCGCAGCCGGTTTCGGGGCGGTACCCGGCTTTTCAGCGGCTTCGGCAGGGGCGGCCTCGTCACCCTCGCCCGGCTCCAGTCCGACAATCTTCTCGTCCGGCGGCGTAGCCAGGCCGACCGTACCTCGAAGTTCGAGAGTCACGTCATAAAACCGGCCAGAGCCAGCACCCCCAGGAACCATCGCCCCGGAGTCGGGAAGTCCAGACCGCATGGACGGCCCGGCGGCCGGGCTCGACGCTCCCGCATTGATGCGTATCTGACGCACGTCGATCGGGAGCATTGCGGTCGACAGATCGACAAGAAGGGCGTCGATTTTTCTCTGATCGATCACCACGCGCAGCACGAACGGCATGCGGTGAACCATCTGGCAGTCGACTGCCGCGGCCAGTTGCGTGGCGTCCATGGGCTGTCCGGAAAAGTCCACATAGACCCAGTTCCGCAGCAGGCTGTCGGGGTCTGCAACCGCCGCCCCCTCTTCGGCACCGGGCTGCATCATCGGCCCGGCCGTCTGTCCGCCTCCAAAGCGAGGATTTGGCGGCCTCCCAACGGCGGCGGCCTCATCGCCCGGCGGCGGCATGTCCATCGGCATCTCCGTGCCGGCTCCCGCTCCGAGAGCCGTACGAACAATCCGCCCTCCAGCGACTCCACCCGGATTGTCTTCCGCGGCCGGATACCCGACGAACAGCTCATCCACGCTGGCAATCGCGGCATTGTGGGGGCCGGTGGCCGTCTTGTTGATGCGGGCCACGGTGTCACACAGCACCCCGTAGACCCAGAGTTCTTCCTGGGCCAGGAGAACCCTCGCGGTCGACGGGGCCTTGGTCCAGGTGAACGAGTCGGCAATCCGCTGCTGATTCTCGCCGTTCCAGATGCTCACAAAGGGCGACACCTCCGTCGCAGCTCCCGCTGGCCCGAGGCCGGGCCGCATTGTTTCCGGACGGAACACCGGCTGCGATGGGCCTGCCTCGCTCGGATCGAGCATTCTGTCTTCGACCGCCATCCGTGCCGGCAACACCCGCACCAGCGTCTGAACATTGTTTTGATACCGCTCGAGCCGATTCCGCGAGAGCTTGCCTTCGGGCTTCAGTGCTTGAACCTCCTTGACGAAGTCGGGGCCGAGGGATTCCGGCCAGACCCGCAACGGCCGCTGGCTCTCCCAGAACTTCCGCCATTCCGCATAGGTTTCCCGTTTGACCCGCATGGTGCTGGTATCGATGTCATTTTCCCAGAATTTGTTGGGGTGCTGGGGAATCTGCCGGACGTTCTGCAACGCTGAAATATGTCCTTTGATCTGCGTCCGAACAGCCTCGATTTCCTTGGCAAGGTGTCCTTTGGCCAAAAAAAGCAGCGGCACCAGAACGAGCGGCATCACCACCGCCAACAGCCAGAAGTGGTGTTTGGCAAGCAGTGCCACCCAGGGACGGGCCTGATTTGAAATCGCAGTCTTGGCCATGGTGGAGTCGGGGCTGGTCGGGATGAACGGGCTTCAGAGAAACGGGCTTGAAAGGCGGCTCGGAGATCAGGTTTTACTGCGAAGCGGAGGTTTGCGGCGTCGCGGAATTATTCCGCAGCTGCGGGCTGGGACGGAGAGGATGGCGGAGCCTGCCCAGCCGGCCGGGGCTGCCAGCAGAATTGCACCACGAAGTCATACCGTTTGAGCGATAGTTCCTGCGGCTCTGTGGCCTCGGGCAACTCCGCGCCAGGCTGCAGTCCAGGCTGCTGGAAAGCACCTGCAGGCCGGCTGCTGCCCTCGCTCAGATTCGCGACCGGTATCCGGAGCGTTCGGACGGGAGACGATTCGACGATCACGGGAAAGCCGATGCCCAATTCCGAAATGTTCACCTTCTGACCCGCCAGCGGGCCAGCCGACACAGTCACTTCACTTCCCTTGCCGAGCAGGCTCTTGATCAGCGTGTCTCGCAGAAACTGCGCCCCTTCCAAAGGCTTGTGGCGTTGTTCGTTGTGGAAGTGATGGCCTTGCAGTTCAACAACCCAGCCGGCCCCGGTAGGACCTGTGACTTCTGTTGTCTTCGCCGCCTCACCCCCTTCGACGGCCGCCGCATCCGGCGGCGGAGCCGGGGATTCGGCCCCCTGCCCGTCCCCTGTCGCCGCCGCTCCGCTGCCCGGTGGCTGGGCTTCGTTGTCGGTGGCCGCAGAATCGTCGCTGATGTGGGTCTCCGCCCACTGCTGCTTGAGCCCTCCGAACCATACAGAGAGATCGGGGAAAAACTGGCAGTCCATCCGCCCAATGTGCAATTCATTCCGGTCGGCCGGATTCTCAGGCACGTCCCCTTCGTCGTGCGGCAGCAGCGACTGCACTGCCCGCAGCATGTCGAGCGACTCAAACCGCTCGTTTTGAACCCTGGCCAGCCACTGTTGCTGCGAGATCGCGGCGGCCTGCCGGTCGCGGACCTGTCCGATGGCGGCCGTGGCGGCCGAGGACTTCAATTTTACCTCATCCGCCTTGCCGAATGCCGTGGCATAGAGATCTGGTGCATACGCCGTCCAGGCGGCAAACATTCCGGAGAAGTTGATCAGTGCGGCGCCGAGCAGCCCGACCAACGCTCCCACTGCCCACGGCTTTTTCGATTCGATGATGCGATCCCGGACGATCTCGTCCGGCAGCAGATTGGTGCTGATAGCCGCCGCGCCTGCCGCCTGGAGGGCCAGCCCGTAGGCGGTCCCGAATGCCAGCTGGTGCTCCCGAAAAACAGGGCTCGACAAGACCGCAGCCCCCTCGAGCCCATTGAACTTGTCCAGTCGCTGCACGTCGAGCTGGAGTTGCTGCGCGACGAAGTCGGTCAGCCCGCGGAGCTTGGTGGCGTTGCCCATCAGCAAGACCTTGCTGATCGTCGCCGTCTTGTCGGTGCCGGTGAAATAGTTGAGGGATCGCTGGAGTTCGGAGGCAAACTCGTTGAACACCGGCTTCATCGTCTTGAAGACGGCCTTCGGATCCTCCGCCTTGACGGCATTCCGCTTGAGAGTCTCGGCCCTGGAAAACGTGAGCTTCATCCCCTGCACGAGCGACCTGGTAAAATTGCTGCCACCGGCCGGAATGCTCCGCTGCCAGATGCGTCGTCCGTTGGTGACGACAAGGTCAGTGGAATCCACCCCCACCGACACAAGCGCGACAGAGGGGGCATGCTGGTCGGGGTCGAGGGTCGACGGATCGGGCAGTTGGTCGAAGATCGCCATATTCGCCAAGGCGATCGGCGTCAGTTGCAAAACATCGACATGGATGCCGGCCTGCTCGAGCGGCGCCAGAGCCTTGAACACCTGCTCGCGTTTCATCGCGAACAGTGCCACCTCAGCGTCGAACACAAAACCGCTCTCCTCCACCATCCCGCCGGCCAGCCGCTGCCACCGCCAGACCACCTGCTCGAGCGGAAAGGGGATCTGCTGCCGAGCCTCGTATTTCACGATGTCGGGAATTTTCTTGGTCTCGATCGGCGGCAGTTTGATGAACTTCGAGAGTCCGAGATTGCCCGGCACCGACACCGCCACCATGTCGCCCTTCAGGTCGTGGCGGCCGATGAACTGCTCGAGCGCCGACCGGACCAGCTCCACAGGGTCGGCCTCCGCCTGCGTGAGAATCATCGGGTATTCGATGTACTCAAAGGCCACGGCCTCGAGCTTCTTGGGGTCGTCGGACATGCGGCAGCGCAACGCCTTGAGGGCGGATTTGCCGATATCGATTCCCCAGACGTAAGAGCCGCGGGCCATGGCAGTTTCCAGTGGATCCTTCGGGAGCGTTCAGCCGGGATGCTGCCGGGATTCTGCCGAGTTTCACGGAGGCATCAAACGCTTCCCATACTTCACTTTAGAAGTGATGTGCGAGGGGTGTCAAACGGGCCTCATTCCGACCGTCCACTGCTGAGCAGAACCCAGCGGTTCGCCCCCCGGGTCAAACCGCGCCGCCTTCCGCGCTTCTCGCTCCGCTTTCTGTAAACTCCCTCCCATGAAACCTGACCAGATCACCGTCTTTCTACCCTGCCACTCCCTCCACGATTTCCCCACGTGGTTGGACGAAACCGAGGCCGACGCCCTGCTCTCGGCCTGGACGTCGGCCTGGCACCCATGGCTCATCGCCACGGTGAACGCCGCGCCACGCTGGGCGAGCGTCGACTTGCCGCCGTCTGACCGTGCGACTGTGGGGATCGTGCCCGCACCGTGGGACGATCGCTTCGCCGCACAGGCCGATGGCGTCTGCACCGCTGGATCCCATTGGGTCCGCGGCGTGACGGGCCGCGCGGCCATTGTGGCAGCGGCGGCAGCCGCCGTGGCGGGCGGGCAGCCGCTGGCGGAGCCACTCCCGGGCGGCGGCCTCGTCGAGGAGTTTTATGCTCTTGGCCTGGCCACGCTGCTGGCGGAACTCCTTGCACAGCGGATGCGTTCGTCAACCGGGCTCGAGGGCACCGGCTTCGCCGAGGCGGCGGTGAAGGCGGCTCGGGCCGCGATCGACGGCGACCAAGAGTCGGCCCGGGCTGGGCTCCGGGAGTGTTACGGCTCCCTCGAGGCGACGCGGGCTCAATACTACCCCGTCGACGTCTGGCTGCTTGACCTGATACTGCTGGCCGAGACGACACTCGGCGAATCGCTCGATCGGGAACTCGACACCACCGTGCCGGCGGCGGTGGTCGCCACGGGCCGCGTCATTGAAAAGCTCGCTGCAGACAATCCCGGTGGGCTCGCGCGGCTGCGCGAACGATGTGCGGCTGGCACGCTGGCACCGGCCGGCGGCCGTTACGACTCGCAGCCGATTGACGCATGCACGCCGGAGGAGATCGTCGGCTTGTTCGAACGCGGCCTTGGGGCCTGGCGCGAGCATGTTGGTCTGGCCCCCGTCACGTATGCACAAGCCACGGGGGGATCATCGGCGATCCTGCCCCAGGTGCTCACCGGCCTGGGCTTCACGGGCGCCGTCTGGACGCTGTTCGACGGTTCACCGCTGCCCGATCCAGGCGGTAACCGGATCCGCTGGGAGGGCACCGGCGGCGGCTGCATCGACTGCGTCGCCCGCCCTCCACTCGATGCTCGTTCCGCCCAGACGTTTCTCTCGCTCCCCGAGCGGATCGGCGACGCCATGGATCACGACCACACCGCCGTCATCCAGTTTGCCCATTACCCAGGCACCGCCAGCCAATGGTTCGATGCCCTGCGGCGGATCGGTGCCGCCAGCACGGTGCTGGGCACGTTCATCACGCCTCCTGACTTTTTCAGCCGGACAGCCGGTGCGGGCACGGTGGTCTCCTTTGCGCCAGACGCTTTTCCGGTCGGGCTGCCCGCCGCGGCTGCTGGCATCCCCACGCCGCCCGGCGACGACCCCGTCGCCGCCCGCGTGGCCGCCGCCCGCGTTGAGGCCCACCGCCTGATGACCGCACGCGAGCCGCTTCGTGAATGGCTGACCGGATCGGTGGTGTCGGCCGCCCCGCCTTCCGCGGTCATCCCTGGCCAGCGTGGTCACTCCGGCCAGGGTGCACGCTCCGGCCTAGGCCTCCCCGCCGGCTGGAGCCTTGGCGGACTATTCACCACCGGCCGGGGCTCCGACCGTGAACTCGTACTCGAACACGGCTCGCTCCGGGTCCAGGTCAACCGCCAGACCGGCGGCCTGCTCTCGGTGCGGCGTCCCGATGACCGTGGCAATCGTCTTTCGCAGCGGCTGGCCCTGCGGACGACCCGTCCCGCGCCGGCGCCGGGCCAGCCGTGGGAAGACGCGAGCGAACGAGCCGTCTATTCCGGCATGGAGGCCGACTCGATCGCACGCACTCCCGCCACCGACGGCCGGGGCGAGACAATCATCAGCCGCGGACGATTGGTCTCGAGCGAGAACCGCGAGGTGGGCTCGTTCACACAGCGAGTCGAACTCGTCGACGGAATGCCGCTGGCGCTCGTCGACATCGGGGTGCGGCTGGCCACCGCCCCACGGGGCCCGCTCTTGGAGCACCACGCCGCCTGCCGCTTCGCATGGAGCGAAAACGAAGACTTCGATCTCCACCGCAGTCTGCACACGCAGTCGGTCGCCACCGAACGAGGACGGTTCTCCGCCCCGTGGTTCATGGAACTCCGCAGCCCGGATGATCGTGGCAGCCATGTGACGATCCTCACCGGCGGCCTTCCCTGGCACCTGCGATCGAGCCCCCACATGCTCGACTCGATCCTGCCCAGCCTGTCGCAGACGGCCCCCGCGGACGACTCGCTGTGCCGGCTGGCCGTGGGGATCGGGGTCGAGCGGCCGTGGGATCTGGCGGCGTCCATCCTGGCAGGCGCGAGAGCCGAGACACTGCGAGCGGAGGTCGGCCAGCCTACGGTGCCGGCGAATGTGCGGCTCACGGTGGGGCCGGTGCAGCGATCCGGGGCGAGTGTCGTGGCCGCCCGGATCGGACTGCTCGAGTCGGCCGGCCGCTCGGGAGAGGTGCGACTGGAGTGGGCCGGAGACGTTGCCCGCTGCCATGTCTGCGGCATGGACGGCCGGCCCCTGACCGCCGATGCGACCACGACGACGCCCGCCCCCGACATCAACGGGCGGGTGGTCACCCTGTTTCTGAAGCGGTATCAATGGCTGCATCTCGACGTGGAGTTTTCCCAATGATCGTCACGCTCGATGGACCTGCCGGCGCCGGGAAGAGTTCTGCCGCCCGCGGTCTGGCCGCCAGACTGGGCTGGTGCTACATGGACACCGGCGCGATGTACCGCGCCGTGGCCCTGACGGCACTGGATCGCGGCATCCCGCTCGAGGATTCGGCCCGCATCGCGGTGCTCGCCGAGGCGGTGCGAATCGAATTCTGTGAGGGCTGCGTCATGGTCGACGGCCGCGACGTCTCCGTTGAAATACGCAGCGAGCGGATCACCGCGGCGACCCGACCGGTGGCCGATGCGCCGCCGGTGCGTGACGCGATGAAGCGGATCCAGCGACGCATGGCGGAGGGGCTCGATGTCGTCACCGAAGGACGCGATCAGGGGTCGGTCGTGTTTCCGCGGGCGGAGCTCAAGATATTCCTCACCGCCTCGCCCGCGGAACGGGCCCGCCGGCGGCAGCGGGAGGAAATCGGTCGCGGCCATGCGCCGTCACTGGAGTCGGTGCTGGAATCGCAGTCTCGCCGGGACGATGCCGACTCCGCCCGGCCGGTGGGCGCCATGAAGCAGGCCGACGATGCCGTTCTCCTCGAGACAGACGGCCTCGCGGCGGAGGAGGTGCTGCAGCGATTGGTCGAGATGGTCGAGTCGCGCCGCCCACGCGAGGCCCGCCATGACCCGTGATCGTGACGACGACGCGTCGCGGGAGCCGGCGGCAGCCTCCGCAGCGGTCGGCGGACATCACGGCCTCGGACGCTGCCTGTATGACTGCCTCTGGGTGCTCAGCCGGACGCTTGCAGTCTGCCTGTTCGGGTTCCGTATGCGTTGTGCCGAACCGCTCCCTCGGCGGGGAGGCCTGATCGTGCTCTCGAGCCACCAGAGCCATCTGGATCCGCTCCTGCTCGGGCTGGCAGCCAACCGCAGACTGTCGAGCCTTGCCCGCAGTTCACTCTTTCGTTTCAGGCCGTTCGCTGCCGTGATCACCGCGCTCGATGCCGTGCCCATCGATCGCAATGCCTCGATGGTCAAGGCGATGCGGGCCGTGATCGACAGGCTCCGCGATGGCTTCGCGGTGGTCATTTTCCCGGAGGGCACGCGGACCACCACGGGGCGGCTGGGAGAAATCAAGGGGGGCTTCTCCCTGATCGCAAAGAAGGCCAACGTTCCGATCATGCCCGTGGCGATCGTTGGCGCTTATGAGTGCTGGCCCCGCCCACGGCTGTTTCCTGGCCCGGGTCGGATCCGGCTTGAGTTTGGTCGCGTGATTCCTGCCGCCGAGATTGCCCGCCTCGACGAACAGGCTCTTACCGCGCTCTGCGCATCCCGCCTCCACGAACTCGATGCCACCGCCCGTCGGCTCCGCGACGGCCGCGGTCCCTAGCGACCGCCGCCGGGCCGCTGGGCCCGACTGAACGCGACGCCCACCTGTGCCAGCGACGGCGGCGCGGAGAAATCGATCTGCGGCACGGTCGTAATAGCATGGCGGAGCGCCTGCTCCCAACAGGAGCGGATCTCACTCAGTTCGGGATCGGTGGCGTCGAGCCGGCGATAACGAGTGACGGCAAGATCGTCGTTGGCATAGACGAGCAGATCGATCGGTGGCCCGACGGCAACGTTCGACCGCATCGTCGAATCGAGTGAGATGATGGCGTACGTGACCGCCTGATCCAGCGTGGTTTCGCCAAACCGGATGCCCCGGTCAAGAATCGGACGCCCGTACTTGCTCTCCCCGATCTGCAGAAAGGGGGACAGCCGCGTGCAACGGAGCGGATTGCCCTGGGCATAAATCAGGTAGAGCTGCGGCGCCTCGCCCCGGATCTGTCCCCCAACCAGGAGGCTGACCGAGAAGTTGATGTTGTCCCGTTCCATGAATTCGCGGTCGAGCGCACCGACCGCCCGCACCTCCCGGCCCACGCAACGGGCGGCTTCGTAAAAGTTGGCAACGCTGGCCAGCCCATCGCCAGCACGGAAATCCTGCTCGAGCCGCGTCATCACCGACTGCGTCAGGGAGAGGCTCCCGCTCGAAAGAATCGTGAACATCCGCTCGCCAGGGATCACGAAGGTATGCATTTTTCGGCATACCTCGACCTGATCAATCCCCGAATTGGTCCGCGAGTCCGAGGCCAACACGAGCCCCTGGTGGGTCCGAATTCCGACACAGTAGGTCATCGAATCCCCTGCTTCCGAAAATGTGGCGCACAAGTTGCTCTGTGAAGGTGGTCGAGGATCGCAGACTAGCGGACATGCTGTTTTCGTCAAGGAATCAGGCGGATGACCACAGACTATGTCGAGGGCACTGCCCTGCGTTCGGGCACGGAGTGCGCACCTTCTGGGCAGGACAGCCTGTTCGCCGGCTACGAACTCGGTGCGGCCTATGACGAAATGTTTGGTGGAATGGTCGCAGGCGAGCCCTCGCCGAGGGCCCACTACCAGCCGCTCCACGAACGGCTGCGCCAGACCAGTCCGGAGGATTTCCGTCGCCGCAAGGCGATGACTGATCTTTCGATGCGGCAGGACGGCGTGGGGTTTACCGTCTACCGTGCCGACGAGGGAATCGAACGGGTCTGGCCGATGGATCCGGTGCCCCGGATCATTCCTGCCTCGGAATGGCGGCAGATCGAAGAGGGTCTGACCCAGCGGATCAATGCCCTGAACCTCTTTCTCTGGGACATCTACCACGACCAGCACATCCTGAGGGACGGCGTGGTGCCCGCGCGGTTGGTGCTGCAGGGGGCCTCGTTCCGCCGGGAGTTCGTCGGTGTCAACGTGCCGCGACGGATCTACATCCACATCTGCGGCACCGACCTGATCCGCGCGGCCAACGGCGAGTATCTCGTGCTCGAGGACAACGCCCGCACGCCGTCGGGGGTCAGCTATATGCTGCAGAACAGGCAGGTCATCAAGCGGGTCTTCCCGTCGCTCTTCAACGACTACGACGTGCTGCCCAACGACGACTACCCGGCGGCCCTGCTCGACGTGCTCCAGTACATCGCGCCGGAATCGGCCTCGCAGCCGACGGTGGTTCTGCTCAGCCCGGGCATGTACAACTCCGCCTACTTCGAGCACAGCTTCCTCGCCCAGCGGATGGGCGTCGAACTGGTCGAGGGGCGGGATCTGCTGGTCGACGGCAACCGCGTCTTCATGCGGACCACGCGGGGCCGTCAGCGGGTCGATGTCATCTACAGGCGGATCGACGACGACTTCCTCGATCCGCTCACGTTCCGTCCCGATACGGCGCTTGGCGTGCCCGGTCTTGTGAACGCCTATCGAGCCGGCAGCGTGGCGCTCGCCAACAGCATCGGCACGGGGATCGCCGACGACAAGGGGGTCTATCCGTTCGTGCCCGACATGATCCGTTACTACCTCAAGCAGGATCCATTGCTCAACAACGTCGAGACCTTCCGGCCCGAGATCCCGTCCCATCTCAGCCACATCCTCGAAACGCTCGAAACGCTCGTCGTGAAGCGGGTGAATGAGTCGGGCGGCTACGGGATGCTCATCGGCCCGGCTTCCACGAAGCAGCAGCGGGAGGAATTCCGCCGTCTGATCATCGCACACCCACGGGACTTCATCGCGCAGCCCACGATCCAACTCTCGACCCATCCCACCTTCGTCGACGGACGTCTCGAGGGCCGTCATCTCGACCTGCGACCGTTTGTGCTCTGTGGCGAGCGGGTGACGGTTACGCCCGGTGGCCTGACTCGCGTGGCCCTGCCGAAGGGCAGCCTGGTCGTCAACAGCTCCCAGGGGGGCGGCAGCAAGGACACCTGGATCCTCGCCGAAAAGATGCCCGCCAACGGCCAGAGGAAGTGAGGCCCCAGATGCTCAGCCGGGTCGCCGATGCACTGTTTTGGATGAGCCGCTACCTCGAGCGGGCCGATCACCTTGCGCGGGCTGTGGATGTCACGTTTCAACTCGACCTCGACCTGCATGGCGTGCTGGCCAATCCGGTGGAGTTCGAGTGGAACGCCCTGCTGTCACTGCTACGACAGCCGCCCCCGCAGCTCCGCGACGGCGAGCATCCCGTCGGTGCCGTGCAACGCTGGCTCCTGCTCGACAACACGAATGCCGGGAGCGTGATGGCATGCGTCAACCGTTCCCGCAGCAATGCCCGCAGCATTCGGGGCTCGATCAGCCCGGCGATGTGGCGGGAGCTGAACAAGCTCTACTGGAGGCTTTCCGATGCCGCCCTCCCGGCACGCGTCGCGGAGTCGCCGCACGATTTCTGCGAGGAGGCGCAGATCGGCGTGCTGCTGTTTCACGGCGTCTGCGAGGCGACGCTGATGCATGACGAAGGCTGGCACTTTATCCAGCTTGGCCGCTACCTGGAGCGGGCCGAAAAGGTGTTGCGGATACTCGACTCGAAATTCGGACTCCTCGAGCGGGCCGAGTCAGCCGACCTGCCGATCAGCAATCTTCAGTGGGGCGCCGTGCTCAAAAACTGTGCGGCCTACGAAGCCTACCAACGGCTCTACATCAGCCGCGTCGAGCCCGAGCGGGTGGTGGAATTCCTGCTTGCCAATCCAGACTTTCCGCACTCGGTGCGGTTTTGCCTGTCGCGGATCCAGCAGTCCCTCACCGAGATCAGCGGCCGATTTCCCGACCGTTGCGACGACGCGGTTGTCCGGACGGTCGGCCGACTGCTCAACGACCTGGTGTATCTCGACGGCGAGTCACTCGACGGGGAGCGGCTGCACTCGTTCCTCGGCGATGCCCTCGCCCGCTGCGCGCGGATTGGCAACCTCCTTCAACAACAATACGCCCTGCATTAGCAGCCGGTGGGCTGATTGGCCCGGAGACGCTTCGATGATCCTCGAAATCCAGCACGAAACCACGATCGAGTATTCGCAGCCCGTGAGTGAATGGCTCTGTGAACTGCGGATGGAGCCGGTCAGCGACGCCACCCAGCGTTGCCACTCGTTCCAGATCAGCGTCGGCCAGCCGGTGCACCTCTGCAATTACCTCGACGGCTTCGGCAACCGTGTGCACCACTTCAACATCCTCAAGCCGCCCACGACGCTGCTGATTCTCGCCGCCAGCGTCGTCGAGACGGAGGAGAGCGGCATCGGGCCGATGGCCAGCCAGACCACCTTTCCGGCAGATGCCTCCGGCGACATGTGGCAGTTGCCGCTCGAGACGCTCGCCTACCTCGCACTGCTCGGGCCGGTGCGACACTCGCCGCTGCTGGAACCTGTGCTGGCAGACCTGCGGCCGATGCCGCGGATGAGGATCGGCATGTGGGTCTGCCAGGTCGCGGAGTACATCCGTGGGCGGTTCGAGTACGCACGCTACGTCACCGATGCCAGTTCGCCCATCGATCACCTTCTGTCGCGTGGGAAGGGAGTCTGCCAGGATTTCACCCATCTGATGATCGCCGTCCTCCGCTCATGTGGCGTGCCGGCCCGGTATGTCAGCGGCTACATCCACCGGGAAAACAAGGAATCGCAGAGCCATGCCTGGTGTGAGGTCTGGCTGCCCGATGTCGGCTGGACAGGGTTTGATCCGACCAACGGCTGCCCCGTGAACGGTCATTTCGTGAAGACGGCGGTGGGCAGGGATTTCACCGACGTGCCGCCCAACAAGGGCATCTACCGCGGGGCGTGCGACGAACGGGTCAATGTCCGGGTCGCCACCCGTACGCTCGATCGCCTGCCATCACTGTCCTGGTATGACCAACTCGCTCCACTCGACGTGCCTGTTCAGTCCGTCGTCCGCACAGCGCCGGTGTATGCCGATGATGCAGAGGCCCAGCAGCAGTGAGCAGTGAGTAGTGAGCAGGGCCACGGTCACGTCACGGCCGGCCACACCACGACCGGGCATGATCAGGCATGTTCAGGCATGTGCCAACCGGACGAGGCGTTCGGCGATGTCGGCCCGCGTGGCCGCGATGATCGGCATCGGCCGCCGGATGTCGTAGGGCGTGCCGTCGATCCCCCAGAACACGCCTCCCCGTTCCTCGACCCAGAGCTTGGCCGGCAGCACGTCCCACGCCATCTGTTTGGGAAACTCCGCCGAGTTGTCGTGGACCACGGCCAGCCGTCGTCTTGTGCCCAGCGCCAGGCTGGCCATCGAGTGGGGGATCCGGCTCTCGATCGCCATCGCATGGGCCCCGGTTCTCATTGCATCGTGCAGTCTGACAAACGCCGGATGCGACCGACCGCTGTCGCTCTGCGGATTGAAGAGCAGACAGCCCTCCTTGAGCGTGCCGATCGCGGCGAAGCCATCATTCGGCAGCCAGCCACTCCCGCCCTCCGAGACGCGGAATACGGCCGCCCCGGCCCCCCGCTCGGCGACACCCAATGTCTGTCCGTCGAGCGAGAGCATCACGGACATCCACGGCTGCCCGTGTTCGAGACAGGCCACCATCGGGCCGCAGAGTCCCATCTCGCCACACAGGGAGGCCGTTGTGCCATCGAGAGGATCGACGAGCCACGCCTGGGGGATGGCATGCAGATCCGCCGGGGCCGGCCCCTCCTCGGAGACGATCGGTAGAGCCTTGACGGCCGCGAGGGCCCGGCCCAGATGGTGGTCGAGGCTGAGGTCGAGCGCCGTCACGTAATCCCCGACCGATTTCTCCTTAAACTTTTCCTTCCACTCAAACCCGTCCGCTTCCCCCAGTGACGGCATCCCGAGAGCGTCGCGGTTCTCGCCGTGCGTCTCGCTCTCACGCAACGCCTGATCGGTGGCGTCAATCACCGTGCGGGCAAGTTCCAGCACGGCAGCCGACATCGGCCGCTTCATCCGCGCCGCGGCTTCGAGACCGCTGAGCAGTTCGGATCGGCACCGCAGACCAGTGAGCATGGCAGGACGTTCCTGGGAGGATGAAAAATCGGGCAAATAGAAAACGGGCAAATAGAAAAGTCAGATCCGTGAACCGGCGTTGCGGGGGCCTGTGAATGAGGGCGTTCCAGCAAGGCACCGGCGGCACGCCCGGCGGAGTGCTGCCGACGCACTCTATCGTTCATCGGGTGGAATGAACCAGTCAGGAGGCCGGATTGGCCCGCCTTCCAGACCGTCTCACCGTCACTCTGCCGCGGGCAGCGCTGGCCGGGCCCGCTTGAACGGATCGATCGTGCCGCCCCCGGGGCCCGGCGGCGGCGCGTTGGACGACTGCCCAAATGGAATCAGCTTCGGCCATTCAAGATTCATGCCGGGCCACTGCGGCTTGACCTCCCCCGGCGGGATCGACGGGCTGACTGGTCCCAGCGGATTGACTGGGGAGCTGACTGGCGGACTGACGGGGGGAATGGCCGGCGGACTGACGGCGGCAGCCAGGGGCGTCGATGTGGCGGCCGGCAGCCCGCTGCCCGACTCGGCGAGCAGGTCGCTCGGCTGCGGGAATCCCGCGCTGGCGGCTCCGTCGGCGGACACGTTTGACACGATGGTGGCGGGTATGCCCCCGGTGGTCCGATCCAGCACGCGGATCGACACATCGTCGATCCGCGCCTCGCCCATGCCCGTGAGGGCGAACGTCACCGTGAGTGGTTCGTCGCCGGCATCAGCGGGCACGATGCGGTAGAGCACGAGCCGTCTCCAGGCCGGCGTCTTGCCGACTCGTTCAGCGAGTGCGGGACCGCCGAGGGAGTCGAAGACGAGCAGGCCATCCACGCTCCCCTTGATGGGACGCGGCACCCAGACGCGGGCCTGTATCTGCAGCAGCCTGCCGGCCGGAGCGCGAATGGCCGGCGTTGTGACCCAGACCGGCGGCGTTTCTACTACCACCGGCGCTTCGCTTCCAGCGATCGGTTCCGCTTTCATCGTCAGGCTGCCGGTGCCGACGGCGGGCTGGATGCGGTCGATTTCCACGGTCGTGCGAAGCGATTGCTGCTCGATTGCAAAGTGTCGCCAACCGGCCTCGGCGAGATCCTCGACGCGGTCCATGCCGCCGCCGGCCAGGAGCTCCTCGGCTGGCACGGTGGCTGTGAGCGCCTCGATGAATCGCCAGTGTTCCGCCAGGGTTGCGTCGGACGTGGAGAGTGGACTGGCCACCATCGAGCCGGTCGCCAGCACGCCACGCTCCCACGCCAGCCGCTCGATCTGCCCCCCGATGGCGGCAGCCCGCCGCATCCCTTCGATCGCCACCGCGGGATCGGCAACCGCTGCTTCGGACTGCAATACGTCGCGCTGCGCCTCGGCCATCATGGCGGCCACCGGCAGGTTGCCCAGCGCCGCCGGCGGCAGCCGCGCGAGAAGGCTGGCGTTGTCGGTCAGCACCGTCGTGGCCAGCGTCCGGGCCGACGCCATCTCGGACGGAATGATGCCGCGAACGCGTTCCTGCACGTGCGCCGTTACCGCCGGATCACCGCTGAGCAGCACCAGCGAATGCGCCCTGAACGATTCGAGCGTGATTGAGATTCCACCGGTCACCCGCTTGTGCCGCAGTGGCCGAAGTCCCCCGGGAGACATCTCCCAGGCCTGATGCGCCTCCGGCACGCCGGGCACCAGCAGCGTGAGTGGCTGGGCATTGCGGGGAATGTCGCCGTGATAATGCCGGGCTACGATCTGCGATCCCTGCACGCATCGCCACGCAACCACCATCCGGGCGCGGGCCGCCTCCAGCACCACCGCCTGCACTTCCGGGTCGCTCGACTGCGCCGTGGCCGCGAAGCGTCCCGCGGCGGCCCAGGGCTCGAGTAGCGACAACTGCAGGTTCATCGACAGCGAGGCCGCCGCCCGGGCCCGCGACTCGTGATCGTCGCCATCGATGCGGCGGGTCGATGAAAAGAGAAGGCCGCGGGTGCCCGCTGACACCGCTGTCAGGGAGGCCAGGCAGAGGCTCTCCGGATCGACCGACAATCCCTGTCCGCCGATGCCGGACAGCGCAGCGGCCTGCCGTGATGCCCGCGGATCGATTTCGGTTGAGAGTGCGGCCAGAATCGGTGTCCCCGGTCTGGTGAGCCGCGGTCGTTCGCGAAGCCAGGCCAGGTAATCGAGCAATTCGAGGCTGGTGCCCAGCACCGTGCGGCGGGCGACCAGCATGTCGACGTGCCGCGAGATGGAGCGGAGGCCGGAGTCGGCGGCGGCGATCAGCGGCCGACCGCCCCGGGAATCGCACGTCCGCACCCGTCGTACCCGTTCTGCAAGGGTCTCAACGTCGTTCTCCGCCAGCCCACTGCCCATGTCCCAGAACAGAACCCTGTCCCAGCGTGCGGAAAAGCTGGGAAGCGATTCCGCATCGCGAATATCAACGTCGGGCAGGTCGGGGGGGGGAGAGATCAGCCAGATGCCGGCCTGCTGTGCCTCGGCGAGCAGGTCGCTGGTGGCCGGCGCGGTCAGCCGCACGCAGTTGAAGCCGAGCCGTGAGATCACCTCGAGTGGCTCGCCGTTGTGGTCCAGGCTGCGAGGAAAGAAGGGAAGGCCCCCGACTTCGAGCACACCCCGCGTGAGTCCTGCGGTCGGAGCCGCCGGCGGTATCGATGCCGCCGGTGCGGTGAAAGCCGCCTGCCGCACTGCAGACTCGGGCGCAACACCGCCTGACATGACCGCCGGGACGCCGCCTGACATGACCGCCGGCACGCCGGCCGCCGTCGCAGGGATGACTCCCTGCATGCGGAGATCGTCGACCGACAGATCGTAGTGCCCCGGCACGGAGAAGATTTCGAGAACAAGATGGGTGGCCACGGCGGCCGCGAGATCACCGGCTGGACCGTGCTCGGCATGGAGCGCAGGGAGCTGTTGTTCCAATCCAGCTGCGATGTCGTTTGCCTCCAGCAATTCCCAGCGATCTGGGCTCCGGGAGGAGCTGCCCTGCACCACGACATCGATCGGGCGGCCGGTCTGCGGAGCAGGAAAGTGTGGCAGCACAATCCGTACGCCGAGTCGGATGCCGGGGCGATTGGCCTTCACCCAGACCGACGCCTTGAGTTCGTCGATCACGCAGGTGTTGCCGATCGGGAACTGCAGCTGCAGTGTTGAGCCCGCCGCAGCGGCCAGAACGATCTGTTCACCGGCATCACCGCGGTGAGCGGCGTCACGTGTGATCGCATGCCTGGCCACACGCGGGCTGCAGTCGGCGTTGGCCAGAGACCATCGGGGCCGTCCGGTCTCAAATCCCTCCTCGACGTCGGCGGCATGGCCTCCCACCGCCTGCAGCGCAAGCAGGCAGCACCACGCCGCCAGCAGGGCGTGACGGGCTGGCGGCAGCGGCAGACGCGGGCAGGGCATGGAAACTCCATGGCGGCCGTCACGGAGAGGGGCGGTCGCACGCAGGGCCGAGGATTCGGGGCCGCGGGTTGTACCAGCCGGGACGTTGCAGGCTCCAGAGCGTTCCCCGGCCTCCGGCGCGGTAGACCGGTTTTTCCGGCTGTGACGGAGGATCGCCCGCCGTCTGGAGAAAAGCCCGGTTTGAGACACCGGCCCGCCTTGACTTGATCTCCGGCAGGGGCATGAACATTTAGTTAGTATGAGCGTAGTCACTTCGGAGCGGCTCGGTTTCGGCCGTTCGACTGCGGGCTGACCGTTCCGGAGTGGTCATCGGCCGCATGTGGCCTGCCCCGCTCGCCTGCCCTCGCCTGCCCCGCCTCCGCTCGCCTGCCTCCGCCCACCTTCGCTCGCCTGCCTGCCCCCAGGGCTTCTGTCTTCCGCATCCTGCCAGGTTTCCCCACATCATGAAGCCGTCGACGGCTGACGAACTCGCCGAGCGGCTCGAACAGTTGGACCTCGTGCCTCAATCGCACCTGGATTCCGTCTGGAGCGAACTCGGCGGCCACAACATTCCGGTGACAGACTTTGGTGCTGCGCTGGTCCGCCGGGAACTGTTGACCGGCTACCAGCTCGAAAGACTGCTGCGAGGAGACGTCGAGGGTTACTTTTTCGGGAGAGCCAAGATTCTCTACCAGATCGGGGCCGGCTCCTTCTCGCGGGTCTACCGGGCCATACACGCCGACAACGGCCGCATTCTGGCCGTGAAGGTGCTGCGGAGCCGCTTCAGCTCCGATGCCGAAAAGTGCATGTCGTTCCAGCGTGAGGGGGAGATGGGCCGGCTGCTGAGGCACCCGAATATCGTCGCCATCGAGGATGTCGGCCGGGAGCACAATTCCAGTTACATCACGATGGAGTTCGTCGAGGGGCAGACCCTGCGGGAACTGGTGCGGGTTCGTGGAGCCATCGACCACTCGCGGGCGCTCGGGATCATTCTGCAACTGGTGGAGGGGCTCGAATACGCCCATCGACTGGGGGTGACCCACCGCGACATCAAGGCCTCCAACGTGCTCATCTCGTTTGCGGGGCAGGCAAAACTCGTCGACTTCGGTCTCGCCGGAGGCGACACGACCGCCAGCAAGGCCCTCCGCCGCACTGGACAGCCGCGAACGGTCGACTACGCCACTCTTGAGAGTATCGGGAAGGTGAAAGACGACAGTGTCCGCAGTGACATCTATTTTCTCGGCACGGTCGCCTACCTGGCACTCTGCGGCGTGTCGGCCCTGAAGGAATCGCGGGATCGCGCCGTCCGCACCGATCCGCGACGGTTCACCGGTGCCGAGCCACTCGCGTGGAGGGCACCAGAACTTCCTCGCGACGTCGTGGACATCGTCACGCGGATGATGCACCTCAATCCCGAGGAACGCTTCCAGACCGCCGCGGACGTTCGACGGGCACTGGAGCCGCTGGTGGCCAGATACCCGGTGGACGGCGGCACGCCGATGGCTGGTGCACGGGCTGGCGGGAGCCCGGGCGGGGCGGAGCGAGCAGCCGCCAAAGTGGTTGCCGCACCGCTGACCGTGAAGGGCACGCTGATGCTTGCGGAAGCCTCGCCGCAGGACCAGGCAGAACTCCGCGGCGTGTTCAAAAACCTTGGCTACAAGGTGCTCTTAACGGAGAACCTGCAGCGGGCGCTGGTGCGTTGTTCGGCAACGCCACGGGCCGCCGACTGCCTCGTGATCAGCGCCGCGTCATTCGGTGAGCCCGGAGTGGATGTGTTCAACACGTTGGCCCAGGATCCTTTCATGAGAGACGTGCCTGCCGTTCTACTCGTCGATCCTACGCAGCGAGAGTTGGCCGACCGCGTTCAGGTCGACGACCGCCGCAGGATGGTGCAGGTGCCACTGCAGACCGCTGAACTGACCGAGGTTCTCGATGCGCTCCTCGGCCAGAGCGAGCCGGGCCGACTGCCGGGCGGTGGGAGGTAGGCGGGCTTCGCCAACTCACGGACAAGTTAAAAACTTGCCGCCACGAGAGAGGGAGAGAGCGGTGGTTGGGCGGCGTCAGCTCACGGACACGTTAAAAACTTGCCGCCACGAGAACGGGAGAGGGCTTCGAAGAGCTAGATGTAATACATCGGCTCGTTCGAGATGCGTGAGCGTTCTACGAGGTCGGCGAACGTGATGCCTCGCATGGTCTCGGTCTCCGCCCGGGCGACCTTTCGCCAGGCGTCGAGCAGAACGTTCACGGTCCGCGACCGTCCCGCAAGGTCGGCCGTGACAGCCGTGAGCAGTTCGTCCGGCCCGTCGATCACCCGAAACACGTCCTCGATCGTGATCGAGGCGGGCGGACGAGCCAGTTGGTAGCCTCCCGCGGCGCCACGGGTGCTGACGACGATTCCCGCTCCCTTCAACTGCAGCAGAATCTGCACCAGAAACCGGGCGGGCACTCCATGCGCATCACAGATCGAGCGGATCCGCACCGGTTCGCCGGAAGTCCACTGCCGCGCCAGTTCGAGGACGGCGATCGCAGCGTATTCTGTCTTCGCGGAAAGTCTCATCCCGGTCCTTCTGGAGGCGATCGAGCGGTGATCTGCACACGATCTGGAAACACAGGTTTGAGTCAGTGATCGCGGGAGTGGAGACCGCACTCCGTCTTGGCCGTGCCACTCCAGCGACCGGCACGCTCGTCCTCGCCAAAGGTCACGGCCCGAGTGCATGGCCAGCAGCCGATCGAGATGTAGCCCTGGTCGTGCAGTGGGTTGTAGGGAACGTCCTCACGCACAATCGCATCCCAGACCTGTGCCTTCGTCCAAGTGGCCAGGGGCGAGATCTTCGCCACATTGAATTTCTGATCCCATACAACGATCGGCGCAGCGGCGCGATCCGGGCTCTGGTCCCGGCGGATGCCGCTCATCCAGGCGTCGAATCGCGTCAGCACGCGACGGATGACGGCAATCTTGCGGTCTCCACAGCACCGGTTGGGATCATGTTGATACAGCGGCCCGCCGTTGAGTTGCTCGTACTCCTCGACCGTCGTGTCTGGCCGTTCCAGCGACACCTCGATGCCGTACCGGCGGGCAAGGCGATCGCGGAGTTCGAGTGTCTCTTTGAACTGGTAGCCGGTTTCGAGGTTGAAGACAAAGGTTCGCGGCGCGACCGTGGCCAGCCAGTGAATGATCAGGCAGCCCTCGGGGCCGAAGGCGGTGGCCATCGTCAGTCGCTCACCATAGCGGGCCGCCGCCCAGGCGATGACCTCGTGAGGCTCAACACCTTCGAGGGTCCGGCTCGCATCGGCGAACTCCTCGTGCCTCTCGGACGAGGCAGCCGTCGGCTCATGTTCAACGATTTCCAAGCCCATGAAGACTGCCCGCTAACCGGAATGCCGTGGGGGAGGGAGAAACGCCCGGTTCTCGAATCCTACATAAGTTGCCCAAGCAGGTTAACAATGGGCTCTTGGCCGGGTTGTATCGACCTTCTTTGCAGGGACGTCGCATGCAGGGTCCGCGCAGCCGGAAAGTCCGCCGTTTTCTCCCCGTCTGCCGTTTTTCGGCGACCGACTCGAAAACCTGGCTCAAAAATAGAACAATGCGGGCTGTTGCAGGGCTATTTTTGCATCTGGCAGGAGCGTGAGACATGGCGAGGTCCGTGGCGTTGGCGGTCGATCTGGGGGCCTCCGGGGGCCGCGTTGTGTCTGGCGCGTTCGACGGCCGGCTGCTGGAGTTGGAGGAAATCCACCGGTTTGAGAATGGCCCGGTCTCGATGGGGGGCGAACTGGTGTGGGATCTCGTGCGGCTCTGGCAGGAGGTGATGACCGGGTTGCGGGCCGCCGCAGTCCGGCATGGCAGCGCCGTGTCGAGCGTCGGGGTCGATACCTGGGGCGTCGACTTCACCTTCCTGACGGCCGACGATGCGTTGCTGGCCAACCCAGTCTGCTACCGCGATTCCCGCACGCAGGGCATGCTCGCGGCAGCCGAGGGGATCGTGCCGCGCGAGGAAATATTCGCAGCCACCGGCCTGCAGTTCATGGAGATCAATTCCCTGTACCAGCTGCTCGCCCTGAAGCGGCGGCACCCGAGTCTGCTGGCAGCCGCCGATCGGTTGCTCATGATTCCCGATCTTGTCCACTGGCTGCTGTCGGGCGAGCGATCCAACGAACGGACGAATGCCACGACCACGCAGTGTTTCGATCCGCGTCGCCGCGACTGGGCCTTCGAGATGATCGACAGGTTCGGCCTGCCGCGGCATGTCTTCGGCCCACTCGTCGACCCCGGCGCCGACCTGGGCCCCCTGCGGCCGGAGGTGGCAGCCGCGACCGGGCTGGCGGGAGTGCGTGTCGTGGTGCCCGGCACGCACGATACGGCAAGCGCCGTGGCCGCCGTTCCGGCGCTCGAGCCTCCCTGCAGTCGACCGGATTGGTGTTACGTCAGCCTCGGCACCTGGGCGTTGGTGGGAGCGGAGCTCGACCAGCCGTTCGTCACGCCGGAGTGCCTCGCACGCAACTTCACCAATGAAGGGGGCGTGGGCGGCACGACTCGCCTGCTCAAGAATGTCTGCGGGCTGTGGCTTGTGCAACAGTGCCGGGCGACCTGGCAACGGGCCGGCCAGGAATGGAGCTGGGATCAGCTCACCGCACTGGCCGGCGAGGCTGCCCCCCTTGTCACGCTCGTCGATCCCAATCACCCCTCACTCGTGGCGCCGGCCGATATGCCGGACGCCATACGGCGACTCGCCCGGAGCACGGGAGAGCCGGTGCCCGAGTCGACCGGCGCCGTCATCCGCGCGGCACTGGAGAGCGTCGCGGCCGCCATCCGTCGGACGCTCGAGGAACTCGACGCACTGCTTGGCCGGCGTGTGGCGCGGGTCCATGTCGTCGGCGGGGGCGTGAGGAATGCGCTGCTCTGCCAGATGGTGGCCGATGCGACGAACCGTCCCGTGGAGGCCGGCCCCGTCGAAGCCACCGCCATCGGAAACCTGCTCGTCCAACTGGTTGCCCGCGATGGGGCCGTTGACCTCAGGCAGATGCGGTCGGTCGTCCGTGACAGTTTCGAACTCACGCACTACGAGCCCAGGGACGCCGCCCGCTGGAATGCCCGCCTCAGCTAGCGTGCCCGCCTCGGGTCGCATGCCCGCCTCAAAGTAGCTGCGTCCTCGGTAGCCATCGACACAGCTGATGGAAACAGCCAAGGCGGGAGTCTGTCAGGCCGCCCGATAGAGGGCGGCGGGCTTCTTGGTGGCATTCCCGTGCTCGATATGGACGATCGAGTCGGCCAGCGCCAGCGTGCTGGCCCTGTGAGTGATCATGATCACGGTGCGATTTTCAACGTAGCGGGCCAACGATTCGTGGATCAGACGCTCGCTCTCCACGTCGATCTGGCTGGTCGCCTCGTCGAGCACGAGGATCTCGGCGTCCCGCAGGATCGCCCTGGCCAGCGCGATTCGCTGCCGCTGGCCACCCGAGAGGCGAAAGCCGTTGGGCCCAACCATGGTGCGGTAACCGTCTGGGAAATCAGCGATAAAGTCGTGGGCATGGGCCTGCTTGGCGGCCGCGATGATCTCCTCCTCGGAAGCATCCCAGCGGCCATACCGGATGTTGTAGAGGATCGACTCGTTGAAGAGTTCGGTCTGCTGCGTCACCAGCGCGATCCGGCGACGGACGTCCTGCAGGGCGAGTTGGGTGAGCGGCACGCCGTCGAGCAGGACCTCGCCCGCCGTGGGATCGTAGAACCTGCAGACGAGGTTGACGAGCGTGCTCTTCCCGCCGCCGTTGGGACCGACAATCGCGACCCGTTCGCCAAACCCGATCGAGAGGTTGACGTTTTTGACGACCGTGTCGATTCCGTCGTAGCTGAACGACACGTTCCGCAGGCTGATCTCGCGGTGGGGCGATGGGAGCGTCCGCGGCGTCGCGGCTTCGGACAGCTTCGAGGGCGTGTCGAGCAATGGGTAGAGCGCCTGGGCGCCGACGACGCCCATGTTGAGGCCGGTGAGCACACCCGACAGTTTGCGAACCGGGTCGCTGGCGCCGATCAGCATGCCGAAGAAGACCATGATGCCGGGCACGGTCATCGGGCGGTCCGTCATCGTGATGCCGAAGATCTGGGTCTGCTGATTGATCACGAGCCAGGCTCCGACGGCGATGGAGGTTGCCACCATACCGATGCCCAGGATCTCGGTGATCGGGTTGGCCAGTGCGAAGTAGAAGGTGTGCCACATCCCCGTGCGGAGCATGTCGCCCGTGCAGTTGCGGAACCGCTGCCGTTCAAAATCCTCCATCGTGTAGGCCTGCACGGTGAGCACGTTGTTGAGCGTCTCGAGCAGGACGTGATGAAAGCCCTTGGAACGGGAGAGGATATGTTTGGACACAGTCCGAATCCGCTTGTTCAGCCAGACCATCAGAAAGCCGACGATCGGTGCCAGCATCAGGCAGGCGAGGGTCAGCTGCCAGGAAATGCAAAAGGCGCCGGCGAGGCAGGCGATGATCTTGAGCGGCTCGGTGACGGCGCCACCGTAGACCGCCGTGATGCCTCCGGCGAGCATGTCGGTGGTGTGGGTGAGCTGCGACATGAAACCGGCCGAGCCGTGCCGCATGAACTGGGCCCGGTCGAGCTCGATGGCCTTGTCGAAGACCCGCAGACGGAGGTCGCGGCTGATGTTCATCGCCACCCACCCGACCATCATGGTGCTGGCCAGCAGGAAGATGTGCTTCAGAAACGTGCTGAAAACGATCAGGCCCACCACGAGCAGCACCGTCTGGAAGGGATCAGCCGGCAGGAACCGATCCAGCCACGGTGCGAGCTTCCGGGCCGAATAGACGATCGCCTCATCGCCGCGGCGGTTCAACGCGAGCGTGTCGATGCGGTTGCGGGCCTTCGTGGCGGCGTCGGGGTCGAGGGAGGCGGCGGCGACGAGCGCCTCCAGATCGGAGATCTCACCGGTCCCGACCTCGATGCGGCGCTCCGCGTCGGTGAGCCGCCGACCGTTCCACGATTGAAGCGACTCACCATTGAGCGTCACTTCGATGATCGGGAAGAGGGCGGCAATGTTTGCGCCCCACAGGCCGGCAACGCCGGCAGAGCAGAGAAACGCGGCCAGCAGAAAGGGCCAGCTCTTGACGGCGTCGCGGAGGGCACGGAGGAAATGATTCATGGACCGGAGCTTTCGGCATGCCTGTCGGGACTGTCTCTCAAGCATCGGAATGACCACGCCCGCAACCCCACCACGGCCCGCCTGATGACGGCGCGGGGGGACTGTACAGGAGCGGGCAAGCTGGGGGATCTGGCCCGTTGCGGCTTCCGATGCAGGGGAAGATAGGGATCGTTCCGCTGGCGGACAAGGCGAAGTTCTAGCGATGACCGGCCCGTAATTCAGCGGCCAAGACCGTGTTGGCCAGCAGCATCACCACCGTCAGCGGACCGACGCCCCCCGGCACCGGCGAGATCCAGCCGGCCACCTCGCGAACGGCGTCATAGTCGATATCCCCGACGAGTCTGCCGCCGCCATCGGGTCCGGTGATCCGGTTGATACCGACATCAATCACCGCGGCCCCGGCCTTGACCATGTCGGCCGTGACGAGCCCCGGCCTGCCGACTGCCGCCACCAGGATGTCGGCCTGTCGGGTGATGGCAGGGAGATCGGCGGAACGGCTGTGGCAGAGCGTGACCGTCGCGTCGCCACCCGGCCCGCGGGAAGCCAACAGCAGGCTGAGCGGCTTGCCGACGATGTCGCTGCGGCCGATGATCACCGCATGCCGGCCGGCAGTCTCGATGCCGGCGTCGATCAGCATTCTCTGCACACCCGCAGCTGTGCAGGGGATGAATCGCGGCCGGCCCTGCGACAGCAGACCGGCGTTCTCCGGATGAAAGCCGTCGACATCGCGATCCGGCGGCACCGCGTCAAGCACGGCGACCGTGTCCACATGCTCCGGCAGCGGCAACTGCACGAGAATGCCATCGGCCGGACCATGCTCCTCACGGACGATCTCGGCCACGACCGCGACCAACTCCGCAGTGGTCACCGTGGCGGGCAGACGGATCACCTCGGAATCGATCCCCACGCGGTCGGCGGCCGCCGCCTTGCTTTTGACATACGATCCGCTGGCAGCGAGGTCGCCGACAAGAACGACCACCAGCCGGGGCCGGCGGCCGAACATCGCTGCGAACGTGTCGACCTCGGCCCGCAGGGAGCCTTCGATCTGCGTCGCCAGTGCCCGGCCGTCGAGCAGGGTAGCGGTCATGACGACTGCCCGTCCGCGGCCAACGGTCGATCGGAGCCGCCCTGCTCGCTCATATACATCATCCGCAACTGGTGCTGAATCTCCTCGAGCATCCGCCGTTCGTCGACGGTGAGATTGCCGGCGGTCTTCCGCTCCAGCATCGTGAGGGTGTCGATGAAGTGCCGCGCTGTCGGCAGGTTGCGGTGGGCCTGCTTGGTGATCGGGTTCGGAATCCGCCCGAGGGCCATGAGCGCCTGCGTGAACAGGGTGTGGGCGAGAAACTCGAACGTTGCAGGGGGCGCAAGGCCGGCCGCAACCGGGCCGTCATCGGCCTGCTCGTCAGACAGTTCACTGGGGCCGGTTTCATGCATGTGTTGCTCCTCAGACCTCGGCCACCCACGCGCTGCCGGCATGCCGCTCCACAGCGGCGGCTATGAGCCCGGCGAAGAGCGGATGGGCGGCAGTGGGTTTGCTCTTGAATTCGGGATGGAATTGTACGGCCACGAACCAGGGGTGATCGGCCAGTTCCACGATCTCCACAAGCGAGCCGTCGGGGCTCGTGCCGGCGATCACAAGACCAGCCTTTTCGAGTTGATCGCGGTATTTCGGGTTGAACTCATAGCGATGGCGATGCCGTTCGGAGATCCTCGCCTGGCCGTAGGCCGCGGCCGACTTCGTGCCCTCGGCGAGCACGGCCGGCTGGGCTCCCAGCCGCATAGTGCCCCCCTTTTCGAGCACGCCCCTCTGCTCCTCCATCAGGCAGATCACGGGATAGGGCGTGTCGCGGGCGAATTCCGTGGAGTGTGCCCCGCCAAGGCCCGCGCAGTTCCTGGCGACGTCGATCACCGCGCACTGCATCCCCAGGCAGATGCCGAGAAAGGGCATCCGTCGCTGGCGTGCAAAGCTGATCGCCTCAACCTTGCCCTCGATGCCCCGCTCACCGAAGCCACCCGGCACGATCAGGCCGTCGAATCCCGCCAGCAGCCGCTCGGCCCCCTCACGCTCGATATCCTCGCTCTTGATCGGTTGCACGCGAACCTGCGTCCGGTGGGCGATGCCACCATGATCGAGGGCCTCGTAGATGCTCTTGTAGGCGTCGCGGTGCTCCGCGTACTTGCCAACCAGCGCGATCGAGATCTCATGTTCGGGGTTGCGGAGCCTGTGGAGCAGGTCATGCCATTGCTCCAGGTCAGCCGCACCGGCCTGCAGACCGAATCGTCTGAGCACGATGTCGTCGATCCGGTTCGACTGCAACGACAGCGGCACCTCGTAGATGGAAAAATCCTTGTCACGCTCCTCGATCACAGCCTCGAGCGGCACGTTGCAAAACAGGGCGATCTTCTCGCGGTCGGAAACATCGAGCGCCCGCTCGGTGCGGCAGACGAGCACGTCGGGCTGGATGCCGATCTGGCGGAGCAGGCCGACGGAGTGCTGCGTCGGCTTGGTCTTGAGCTCGCCCGCGGCCTTCAGATACGGCACGAGGGTGAGGTGGATGAACATGCAGTTCTCGCGGCCCACATCCAGCGGCATCTGGCGGATGGCCTCCAGGAAAGGCAGGCTCTCGATGTCGCCCACCGTGCCGCCGATCTCGGTGATCACCACGTCGGTGTCGGCGTCGCCGAGGTTCGTGATCATCTCCTTGATCTCGTTGGTGACGTGGGGGATCACCTGCACCGTCTTGCCCAGAAACTCGCCACGTCGCTCCTTGTTGATCACCGAGAGGTAGATCTGTCCGGTCGTATAGTTGCTCTGCCGGGTGAGGGGAGTGGAGGTGAACCGCTCATAGTGGCCCAGATCGAGGTCGGTCTCGCTCCCGTCGTCGAGCACATACACCTCGCCGTGCTGGTAGGGGCTCATGGTCCCCGGATCGACGTTGATGTAGGGGTCGAGCTTCTGCATCTTGACCCGCAGGCCGCGGGCCTCGAGCAGCATGCCGATCGAGGCGCTCGTGAGCCCCTTGCCGAGCGAACTGACGACGCCACCGGTCACAAAAATATGCCTGGTCACTGCTGCGAGTTCCTTCCCGTCCGCCGGTCGCCGGTCGCCAAGACTCCTCGGGGCCCATGCCTTGGTCCCTTCCGGAACCGGATTGAACCAGCAGCGTTGCAACGGGTCAAATGGCCATCGTAGACGAGCGGAAACGAACGATCGGCCCGCTCATTGCATGGCGACCAGCACCGGCGGGCCGCCGGTTCCAGACTGAAAATCGATTCCCATGTCTGGCCCGAGTTCCGTGATCGGGTGTCGCGGCAAAGTTGGTGTAAACTAGAGGCATGAACCCATCCTCCACCGTCCGCTCAGCCTCCACCGTGCCGTCCACCTCAAATCTCCGCATCCGGAGCCTGGAGCCCCTGGTGCCCCCGGCCCGGCTGGCGGCACTGCTGCCGCTCGACGCTGCCTCCACGCACACGATTCTTGAGGGCCGGCAGGCGGTCGAACGGGTGCTCGCCGGGGAGGATTCCCGGCTCATTGCCGTCGTCGGTCCCTGCTCGATTCACGATCTCGACGCCGCCCGCGACTACGCGACCCGGCTCCTGAAACTGGCTGAGCGGGTCAACGACCGCCTGCTCGTCGTGATGCGGGTCTACTTCGAGAAGCCGCGCACGACCGTTGGCTGGAAGGGGCTGATCAACGACCCGCACCTCGACGATTCGTTCGATGTCGCGACAGGTCTGCGACTGGGCCGCGGGCTCCTCATCGAAATCGCCCGCATGGGGCTGCCGACGGCGACCGAGTTTCTGGAGCCGATCACCCCCCAATACATTGCCGACACGATCGTCCTCGGTGCCATCGGCGCCCGGACGACCGAGTCGCCCACGCACCGACAGATGGCCAGCGGGCTGTCCATGCCGGTGGGTTTCAAAAACTCCACCGATGGATCGCTCCAGGCTGCGGTCGATGCGATGCAGTCGTCTCGTGCCTGCCACAGCTTCCTGGGCATCGACAACGACGGGGGGACCTGTGTCGTCTCGACCACCGGCAATCCCTGGGGCGTGCTGATGCTCCGCGGAGGCCGGAGCGGCTCGAACTACGCACCGGAAATCCTCCACGAGGCCCGCGCAAAACTGGAGGCGGCGGGTCTGCCCGCCTGCGTGATCGTCGACTGCAGCCACGCCAACTCGGGCAAGGACCACCGCCGGCAGTCGATCGTCTGGCGGGACGTGCTCGCCCAACGGGTCGCCGGCGACCGATCGATCGTCGGCATGATGCTCGAGAGCAACATCCAGCCCGGAAGCCAGCCGGTGAACAGGGACCGTTCCCAACTCCAGTATGGCGTGTCAGTCACCGACGGCTGCATCGGCTGGGAGGAGACGGAGGAACTCCTGCTCGAGGCCCACGGGCGACTGTAACACGGGCGACTGTAAAAAGGCCGTGGAGAATGGTCTTGGCCGGGCCCCGGAGACATTTTCGGCCTGTCTTTGGCCCTCAAACTGGCGTCGACCGCGACCTCGGCCTCCGGATACGCTCCCAGCCTGGTTTTTTCTCGCCGCGAAGGGATGCGTTATGCGAATAAAGTCTGCCGGTCTGGCCTGTGGGGTCGTGTTGTGCCTGCTCGTGACATGCTGTGTCGTACGGCCGGCCGTCGCGCAGTATCCGCTCGTTGCCGGTGAGCAGGAGGTGCAAACAGTCGTGAGCGCCCGCCAGGCTCTGGACCAGTTCTTTACCAATCCCGGGGAATCGTTGCCGGCGACGATGCTGCAAAAGGCCGAAGGCGTGGCCATCTTCCCCAACATGATCAAGGGTGGCTTCATCCTGGGCGTGAACTACGGGCGGGGAGTGCTGCACGTCCGCAACCCGGATCGCACCTGGAGCCCGCCGGTGATGGTGACCATGGGAGGCGGCAGCGTGGGATTCCAGGTGGGCGTACAGTCGGCAGACATCCTGCTCGTGTTCGCCACCCCACGCAGCCTCAACGGTGTGCTGCAGGGGCAGAAGGTGACGCTCGGCGCCGATGCCTCGGTGGCGGCGGGCCCAGTCGGCGTGCAGGCCAACGCGGGCACCGATGCCAAGCTCGGCGCTGAAATCTATTCGTATGCCCGCAGCCGCGGGCTCTTCATGGGGGTGTCCCTCGGTGGTGCCGATCTTTCGGTCGACAACAATGCCGACTCGGTTCTGTATGGCCGCTTCGGCGTGACCCCGACCGACGTGTTCCAAAACCGCGGCATCGGCATCCGCCAAGAGGTTCAGCAGCTGATCGACGACCTCAACATCCGCTCCCGGCAGATGGCGGCTGCGGCACCAACGGCATCCGGGTTCCCGATGGCATCTCCTCAACTGCAGCCCGCGTTCACGTCTCAGCCTGGCGGGCTTCCAGTGCAGCAGCAGCCCATCCAAACGCAGAGCCCGCTCCTGCCACCACCGCTACCGATTCAGCAGTACCAGCCATACCAGGCGCTACAGCCTTTTCAGGCAACCCCGCCGTTTCCGGCAATGCAGCCGATTCAAGCAGGAACGCCGGCAACAAGCGTCGCCAATCCACCACTGGTGCCGATCCCGCGTTAGCAGCCCGTGGACGAAGTCGTTTTTCCTGTCCGTGACTG
>JBIIFB010000217.1:0-5258 GCA_044237545.1 Pirellulales bacterium | reverse complement strand
ATCGACCGTTCGTTGTCGGTGGATTCACTGGAGGGGCGGCAGGCAGGTTATGACGCACGCCCGGCAGGTTCGGCAGAGTCGGCCCTCGGCCCATTTGCCGGTCAGCCTGTGCTGCGGTACGATCCCGGCTCACGCACGAAAACCAGGAGACAACAGCCATGGCCTACACGCTTCCCCCCCTGCCCTATGCCTTCGATGCTCTCGAGCCCTCCATCGATGCCCGCACGATGGAGATCCATCACGACAAGCATCACGCCGCCTATGTGGCCAACCTCAACAAGGCCCTCGAGGGGCATACCGAGCTCTCAGACATGCCGGTTGAAAAGCTGATTGCCAGCCTCGACAAAGTGCCCGAGGCGGTCCGGACAGTGGTGCGAAACAACGGTGGCGGCCATGCCAACCACTCGATGTTCTGGGAGACGATCGGCAAGGGTAAGGGGGGCGAACCCGCCGGCCATCTTGCCGAGGCGGTCCGGAGCGTGTTCGGCGGATTCGACACCTGGAAAGAGTCCTTCACCAAGGCCGCCATGGGCCGGTTTGGCAGCGGCTGGGCATGGCTCTCCGCTGATCCACAGGGAAAGCTGCTGATCGAGAGCACGGCCAATCAAGACAGCCCGATCATGCAGGGCAACACGCCTCTCCTGGGCATCGACGTCTGGGAGCATGCGTATTACCTTCTCTACCAAAACCGGCGAGCCGATTACGTGAATGCCTTCTACAACGTCATCGACTGGGACGCTGTTGGCAAGCGGTTTTCCGCGTTGAAAAAGTAGGCCGCGAGTCACCCGCGGTTTCCAGAGCTTCTGCCTGCTCCACGCGTGCTCCTCCTCCCGTGTCTTTCCCATCTCTCCCCGTCGTTGTCGACGGGGAGAGATGGTGAGCCTGGGCGAGGGCTGTTTTCCTGGCGTTGACTTTTCTTCGCTCGAATCATTATTTCCCCCCCAGCCGGCGAACCGATATTTTCGGCACAGTTCCACGGCTGGAGGTATTCGCATGACCGCGCAGAAGAGATTCCGCAACAGACACCAGGCATCCGGCCCTGGCTCTCACTCAGGCCACAAAGGTCCGGGGGAGCGGATGCGGATGACGGCCCTCCTTGCGGCGGCGATCCTCGCCGGCGTTCTGCCGGCCGTTGGCTGCAAGACGGGCACGTCCTTTGCCAAGCCCTCCTGGTGGACCCTGGGTGGAACTCCCAAGCCCGAAGGCGACACGCTCGCGTCGGCGCCCCCTTACGGCGGCGCGATTGCGAAGCCCTCCGAGTCAGCCAAGCCCTACCCAACGACGACAACCCCCGGGGGTTACGTGATCACCGGCAGTGCCGGTCCGTCGGCCACAGTTGCCCAGCAATTCGAGGCTCCGCAGTCACAGACCCCGGTCGTCTACGGGAGCACGCCTCCCCCGCAATCGATGCCTGTCGCCGCCGGGGCCGCGACTGCCGCCACGTCACCGATAGCCGTGCCACAGCAGTCGACGCCATCCTCGATCGCCCCTCAGGTGGGCCCGTATGCGGCCCTCGGTGGCGACTCGATTCCGCCCCCAGGACAGCCGCTGCCGCCGCTCGCGCCATCGACGTCTACTGGCATGGCTGGCATGTCTGGTGCAGGCGGTATGTCTGGTGCAGGCGGCATGTCGCCGATGCCATCGGAGGCCACGCTGCCGAATTCCGCCTACTCGAGTTTTTCTGGATCGGCCGCGAACCCGGCTGGCGTCGAGTTGCCCCCGGCCCGAATGGCCGACGCTCGTGGCTCCGATCCTGCTGCGGCCATTCCGGCAGCTGCCCTGCCCGTCGAGGCGGCCGCTGCGTATGGCGGTTCCCGCTATTCCACGGCCCGAGAGAGCCGTTTTTCAGGTGCTGAGCCGGCCTCGTTTCCGGCGACGGGTTCGCCACCACCGGCCTCCTATGGCAGCCCCGTTGAGGCCCCATTGTCCACCTCACCGTCGGCCTTCCCAGCCATCGCACCGCCGGCGGCAGCACCGCCGATGTCGCCGCCAGGACCGTCTGCGCCAGGGCTGCTCGAACCGGGTGCCCAGCCGGTACGGCGACCGGATCCTGTGTATCGGCCCGGCGGAACCTCCAGTTACCGGCCCAGTCGGGCAATCCTCGCAGAGGACTCCGCCCCGGCGTCGGTGGCTGTGCGAGCGGCATCCTATGAAGAGCCCGCGGCCGCCATGCAGCAGTAAGCGGAATCTTGTGGTACAAGTCCAGGCATGGGCTGCAAACACATTTTTTTAGCTTGGGAGTTGCTGACCCGGACTGCTTGTGCCCGGACTCTTTTTTCTCAGCCGCTCTTTTTTCAGCCGGTCTTGTTTCAGCCGCTCGTCTTCCAAAGCATCGTGACCTGGACGCTTTTGGGATGGGTTGGCCTGGCGTGGTCGCCTGCCGCATGGGCAGCCGGCGAGGACCTGCAGGCGGTGTTTCAGGGCATGCTCGCGTTGCCGGATCATGCCGATGACGCCGATGGCAACTCCGTCGAGATCACGGGACTGAGCGGCGTCGCCTGGCTGGGGGACGACCGTTACGTGGCCGCGATGGACAACAGCCAGTATCTGGTCCTTTTTCGGCTCGCGCTCTCGCAGACCGGCAAGCCGCTTGCCGTCGATTCACTCCGGGTCGTGAAGCTTTCGCAGCGGCATGACTACGAAGACGTGGCCCCCTGCCCCGCCCCGGTCGCCCGCGCGATGCAGCGGGAGCGGAGGGGAGCCCGCGACGTGAAGGGCAAAGAGGACGAACAATTCGTGCTCGTCTGCGAGGAGGACACGCCTGCCGTTCGCGCCTTTTCCCTGGCTGATGGGAGGATGCTGGATGCCGTGGCCCTGCCGGAAAACATGCTCACGCGATGGCCGAATCGGGGGCTAGAGTCGTTGGCCCTCGAGCCCGATGGGCGCTTTGTCTGGACGGCGAACGAAGAGGCTCTGCCCGGTGACGGACCGTCCGCCGCCGAGGGGAACGGCACGGTGGTGCGGCTCACGAGACTGCCGCTCCCCGCGGATGATCCGCCGCTCCCCTTCGACCGACTGCGGTCCCGTCGCGAGCCCCCGGCTGCCGCCGCTTTTCAGGCGGCCTACCGGGTCGACCCACCGCACTCTTTTGTGCGGGTGTTTGCCGGGCAGCCGCTTTCGGGATTATCAGCGCTCGTGGCATTGGGCCGCGGCCAGCTGCTCGCGCTCGAACGCAGCGGCGCGCCCGGGCTGCCCCCGTTTGCCAGTCGGATGTACTTGCTCGACGCCGGATCCGCCGTCGATGTCTCGGCAGTTGAACGCGATCTGGCCTCCCGCAAGGAAGCGATCGTCGAAAAGCGGCTTCTCTGGAAGGACTCCCTCGGAATCAACCTCGAGGGACTCTGCCTCGGGCCTCTGCTCGCAGACGGCAACCGCGGGCTGATCGCCATCGCCGACAACGGCGGCATCGGTACGCCGAATCAAGTGGTCGGCTTATCGCTCGTCGCGGCCCCGCCAGCTGTCAAACCGGCCGTGCTGGGCGCCGTGGCCGCGTTGGTCGCGATCGCCCTGCTGGTCGGCAGGCTCACCAGCCCATGACCATGTTGGATTCGATGACCCGGCGGGACCGGTCAAGGTCGTCGCCCGTTTCCTGCATGTAGAGCCGGATGGCGTGTAGTTTGTCACCCTGTGCCTTGGCCAGGCACTCCCGTGCCGTGTTGCAGGGATCGACGCGGGCGACGGTGAGATCTGAACCAGAACCACGCCCCGGGGCCCCATAACCACCCGGATGAGATCCACCCGGATTGGGCCCCGAATTCAAGCCCAGCGCCGACTTCGAGATGACCCATGTGTCGCGGGGACGACGGGTGAGGCGGATGATTCTTTCGCCCGGGTAGGCATCCGCGACGACAGCCGCCGCCGCCTGATCGTCGGCTGCCCACGAAATAATGATGTGGGCGTTGGTTTCGATTTCGAAGAGCGGCATGAGTGGACTCCCGAGAAACGCGGGGACACGCGGGGGCCGGCAGAAAGACACGAGCACTGTCTGAAGAGACATTACGTCACGAGAGACATTACGTCACGCCGGTCTGGACAGTCAATCGTTTGCCCCGAAGGCGGCTTCTGTTCGCCGGGAAAACGCCTTGTGTTCGCCCGGACCGATTCTGGCTACTATTGAGAGGAGCGGGTGGTCTTGCCGTTCCTGCCGCGGTTGGCGGTCGGGTCTGAGGCCCTGCCACCGGCCCTCAATCAGCCCGACGAGGTGTGCTTCAATGCGGTACGACCGACACGGCTTTCCCATTCCCGTGGAATTCGATCGGCCCCCGACGGCGGCCCGTGATGCCGCTGATTTCGGCCGCATGGGGCCGCGGCCGGCAACGGTGGACCGCGACGGGGGCCCTGGACTCGCGGGCGGGCTTTCGGGCTTTGATGGTATCGATGTTGGCCGCTCCGGCATGGACTCAGTCCGGCGGCGGCCCGGCGTGTGGAAACGGTGGCTGCTGATCGCCGTGATTTTCGGGGGCGTGGTGCCGGCGGTCGTGGTGCCGCAGGTCCTGCCGCTTGTCCGTGAGGCGGTCGTACTCTGGTCGCTGCAACGGGCGGCTGAATGCGAGGCCCAGAGCGACATTGCCGGCGCCGTGTCCGACGTGAGCCGTGCCCTCCGCTGGCATGGCGACGAGGCCGAACTTCTCTGCATGCGGGCCATGCTCAGGCTCGAGGCACGCGATGCCCAGGGGGCCTTGGCCGACGCCGGGCGGGCGGCGGCAATCGCTCCTACGGCCGTCCAGCCATGGCGGGTGCAGGCCCTGGTGCATGCCGTGCTCGATGATGCCGAGGCGGCCATCTCCGCTGCGGAGATGGTCGTCAACCTGTCGGCGGCCGGTGATCCTGACGCCCTCAACCACCGGGCTTACCTCCGCGGACTGATGGGCCGCGATCTCCCCGCCGCGCTCGTGGACATCGATCGTGCGATCGGAGACTCGGAAGAGTCGTCGCCCGAGATGCTCGACACGCGGGGATTTCTGCTGCACCTCGTGGGCCGCCATCGTGAGGCGGTAGACCAGCTCAATCTTGCCATCACCGGCATGCAGCAGAATCGACGCAAACTCGGTCTGCTGGCAGGCCGGGTCGACGCAGTCCATCTGGCCTGCCGCCTGCGGGGGCTCGATCACGGCATGGCCGTCATGCTGCACCACCGGGCATTGGCCTGCCGTGCCATTGGCCTCGAGGAACAGGCCAAACAGGATTTCGAACTCGCGGGGAAGAAGGGATTCGACCCCACCCGCGGCATTTTCTAGCGGGAATTCGCGGCCTTGAAA
>JBIIFB010000072.1:0-16920 GCA_044237545.1 Pirellulales bacterium | reverse complement strand
TTTTGAGAAAACGCCGCTTTTACAGGCCATTCAGGCCGAAACCGATGCATCCGAGCAGGTCGCCGATCATAACCAGTTGAAATTGTTCGACTTATAACCGGACGGCAGTGAAGGAACCCATATAGTTTTAGGCTTGAGGGCGTTCCGAAGGAGGAAATGGCCCACGGCACGAGTCTTCCCGACCGACCGTGCGGGATCATTTCTAAGAATCCTTGTATGAGCGTCTCCGGAGCGTTTCCTAAGCGTTCATGGTCGCTTCAGACCTGCCTGAACCCCAACCTCAACAGCCGCAACAACACAGGAAAAGGAACCGTACGCCATGGCCCATGACAACAATGCCAACCAGCTCGATTGGTCCGATCTTGCGATTGGGCTCTACGACCGCCTCACCGGCCGCAAGGCTGAGATCACGTATGAGTTCGACAACATGCACATCAAGATCCCCAGCGGCACGGGCCCCTCGGTGTCCTATGCTGAATGGGTGCTCCACGGCACGATGAAAATCCGCACCCGCGACATGGGAGCATGACAGCGTTGCGGCGGGGCATCCCGACGCCGCAGATTCTGGAATGGAAAACGCTTGGACACGTCAGGCAGCACCTCAAAACCGACCCACCAGCTTCTCTTCGAAGGCCAGCTGACCGGGAGTTTCGACGGACGGCCGATCACGATTACGGCCGACACCGCAGGCATCGTCCTCTCGGTCGATTCGGTTGGAACGGCGTGGCGGCTCAGGCGTCAGTTTCCGGCTCTTGCAGGCGTGCTCGCGATGCTTGATCACGGTCAGGTGCCGGTACGGCTGCGGGTCGGTTCGCTCGGAGAATTTCCGGTGCTCCCGATGCTTCGTCGTCTGCCCGGCTGGCTGTCGGGCTGGCTCATGCGTTAGCCGCAGGGGAGGCGTGTATGGGAGATCTCATACAAGCCCGGAGCGTGAGCGATGGGGTTCCCTGTTCCGTGCTTCCGATCCCCCGGCTCACGCCGAGGGCTTTTATAGGGAGGGTTCTTCATACAAGCCCGGAGCGTAAGCGATGGGGTTCCCTGTTCCCCGCTGATCCCCGGGGCGAGCCGATTCGGAACATTCACCCGGTAGTTGGACAGGGCACGCAGTGCCGGTAATCAGGAGCGACTTCCTGATTACTCTCTTGGGGGGGCGCTACTGTTAAATCCGACCCGATGCCTGTTTCCTAACATTCTTCGGTGGCAGTTTATTCCGATCGAGGGGGTTATCCCGGTTGGGCAGCATGTGCTGACGGCGGGCCTGCCCACTTGAGTAGCTTGACGATGTGCATGGACTGGAACCTGGTGAGAGGATGTGATCCTCGCCAGCCAACTCGGGGTCTCCGCGACCAGATCGGCTGGCGTGCGGCGTGGGGCATAGGACTGGCCGTCTCTTTCACGCTGGTCGGAATCTGCTCGCCGGCGGCCGCGGCGACCTTTGCCTCCCTGCTCGAGGAGGCGGAAGAGCAGGAATTCGAGCCGACGCCACGAGTCGATTTCGACCCGACCGCCGCCCTGGCACAGATCGGCGATCCGGCCGTAGAGACCGTCGACGAGCAAACCTTCGGTGCGGCGGCCGGCAGCGGACGCACCGTCAGCCCAGACGACAACTCGTTTGCGCGGCAATTGGGACAGCGGTTCGCCAACGTCCAGGATCCCGCCATTGAGACGGTCGACGAGCAGACCGGCGGTGAGAATGACCACTCGGGCGAAAGGCATTGGTGCGACAAGATCAACATTCGCGGCTACACGCAGATGCGGATCAATAGCACGCTCTGGTACGACGAGGATCAGGCCGGCCCCTACCATCCCAACGACAAGTCGGTCGGGCCAAACAACAACTTCTTCCTGCGTCGCGTCCGCCTTATCTTCTCCGGTGATATCAGCGACCGGCTCTACATCTATATCCAGCCCGACTTCGCCTCCAGCCTCTCTGGTGTCAGCGATCCGGGGGCGATCAACTACGCCCAGCTCCGCGACTGCTATGCCGATTGCTACATCACGACCGACAAGGTGCACCGTGTCCGAGTCGGGCAGTCGAAGGTGCCGTATGGCTGGGACAACATGCAGTCAAGCTCCAATCGACTTCCGATGGATCGTGCCGACTTCATCAATGCCACCAAGAGTGAACGTGGCCTCGGCATCTTCTACTACTGGACACCGGAGTATCACCAGGAACTCTACAAGTATGTGCTCGACGAGGGGCTGAAGGGCTCGGGCAACTACGGCGTGTTCGGTGTTGGCTGCTACAACGGCCAAGGCAACTCCACGCTCGATCAAAACAACAACATGCACTTCGTCATGCGTCTCAACGCCCCCTACCAGTTCGACAACGAGCAGGTCGTGGAGGCGGGCGTGCAGGCCTACACGGGCAACTATGTGCCAACGCTGGCCGACATTAAAATCGGTGGCAACACCTACAAGCCGGTGGTCGTCTCACCGTCCAACGGCGTGCTCGACCAGCGGATTGCGGCCACCTTCGTCTACTATCCGCAGCGGCTGGGCGTGACCGCCGAATGGAACGTCGGCCTGGGGCCGCAACTCTCCAGTCTGAACAATGTCTCGAAAGCCAATCCGCCGACGATTTCGAGCCAGCCGCTTTCCGGCGGCTACGTGCTCGTCAACTACAAGGCCGACACCGAAGACTATGGCCGGCTCTTCCCCTATTTCCGCTGGCAGACCGGTCGCGGCGGCTTCATCTGGGAGAGAAACACGCCGAACACCTATCTCGGAGAGTTTGACTTGGGACTCGAATGGCAGATCACGCCGCAGATGGAACTGACCTGCGAATATGACTGGGTCAACCGGACAAACACCTCCGGCAAGGCCCCGATCCGGCCCGACGGTCAGTTTGCACAGTTTCAGGGCGACCTCCTGCGATTCCAGTTTCAGTTCAACTATTGAGCCGGATGGCGGCTCGCTCCAGCATGCGGATGACGTCCGCATGTGGCGGGGCACTGCCCTCCGCGCCAATGATGGGTGAAGCACCAGATGAGAATCACATTCATGCAGTCCGGAGGGTTTGCCGGCATCATCAAGGGCTGCTCGTTCGACGCCGCCGACCTCGCTCCCGACGAACGCCAGGAAGTGGAGTCGTTGGTCGCTGCGAGCGGACTGACGGAATCGTTTGAGCGCTACTCGGAGACGGGCCGTGACCTGCGTCGGTACGACATCTCGATTGAGCGGGACACAGTCGTGCAGCGCATCTGCTGCGATGAACGGAGCCTCCCGGAGGCCGTCCGGCCGCTCGTGAGATTCCTGCTCGTGCGGGCCCGCCCCGGCACCCGGGAATGATCTGCCTGAGAGCATTCGACGCCGCCGCCCGCGCTTTTGTGTGAACGCTCCCATAAAAGCCCCTGGCGTAAGCCGGGGGATCGGATGCCACCTGTGACGTCGCGTCGATCGTCACGCCGACCCCATCGCTGACGCTCCGGGCTTGTATGACGGTTTTCATACAAGCCGGGGGATCGGGCGGACGAAGAATCCCATCGCTTACGCGCCGGGCTTGTATGACCGCACCCATACAAGCCCCCGGCGTGAGCCGGGGGATCGGGGGCAGGGCATGCCCTTTCGCCGCTCAGCATGCGTCCGACGCCAAGGCTTTTCTCACGAACACCGGTGAGGCGATCGCGGCCTCCGACAAGAGCGTGTAGTTGCTCGACACAGCGTGAATCCGCCGCGCCAGATCGGCGTCGAAGCAGCGGAGCACGACACGCAGCGTCTGGCTGCCTCGGCACTGTTCGTTGACCGCCTGGGCAGTCAGGCCGATCTCCAGGTTGAGCGCGTCGTTGGCGGTGCAGGCGATCAGGGCCCGCGCCCGGGCGATGCCGGCGCGGCCGAGCACCACGGGCCGCGTCGCGTCGCCCACGATGATCGGGCAGCGCAGGTGAAGTTCGCGGTGGGCGTCGTCGGAGGCGGCCGGATCCACGACCACCACTGGAATACCGCGGACACGCAGTCCGCGGGCCACGGCCACACCCACGTGCCCGAGCCCGCAGACAACGACATGGCCGGTCGTAAGACGGGCATGAAACTCATTGCGAAGCTGGTCGGCCATTCCTGAGACGATGAACAGGGTAAGCAGGGACGCGATGATGGCGATGAGGACGATGCCACTGAACATCAGCACGATCCCAAACACCTTCACCCATGCCGGGGCGAATTGCAGGTTGAAATCACCGAATCCCACGGTTGTGACCACCGACGTAGCGAAGTAGGCGGCGTCGATCCACTCGAGATTCAGTGTGTGCCGGAAGACCACGATCGCCCCGAGGTACAGCCCAAGCAGGAGCAGGGGTAGGACGACGAACGCGAGGCGGATCGGCCGCCGGGGTAAGGAGAGCCGACCGACACACCGCACGCTCCGTCCTCGCGTCGCCGGAGCCGATAAGGCGGCCTCAACGAATGCGTCAGCCGCGAGCACGGCCGGAGCGATCCCCGCGGCGATACCGAAATCAGCCTCGAATCGGGGGGCCAGGTCGGGATCGGAATGACGCATCACCACCGGCACTGCGGGGGTATCGCCGCGAATCTCAAGCGCCGCCTCGAGATTGGCGACATCGTCAGCCGTCGCAAGGATCACAGACTGCGCACCGGCGACGTCAGCCTCGGCCCGCACCGCAGCAAAGCGGAAGTCACCGGTGACGATGCGGGCCCCGCTTGCCACGGCCCGCTCGAGCCGGTCGGCGTTTGTATGGGCGTTAGAAATCACGGTCACTGCGGCACCGGCGGCCCGCAGGGATTGCACGACATTGAGCCCTAGCCGGCCGAGGCCGCAGACGACGACGTGACGCATGTCGGGAGTATAGTCCGCGGCGAAAGGGATCGCATTCCGCTGCGAACACGATCATTCGGGAGAGGCCGACCCCATCGCTCACGCTCCGGGCTTGTACGCACGCTCCCATAGAAGCCCCCGGCGTGAGCCGGGGGATCGGATGCCATATATGACGTTGCGTCGATCGTCACGCCGACCCCATCGCTTACGCTCCGGGCTTGTATGACCGCTCCCGCAAGCAAAACTAGGCTGGGAGATCGTCCCACATCGGGCACCACAGCGGCAGCCGTGGAAAGAGCTGCATGGCAAGTTTCTCGGCCACCTGGGTCGATGCCTGTAGCCGACCTGCTGCCGCGGCCTCGATCGGATCAGACTGGCCCAGCAGCAGCCTGGCCAACTCCTCGTCTGAAAGCTTGAGGTAGCTGCGGCCCGATCTTCCGACGTGCACGGTTGCGTTGCCATCGGCCACGATGATCGAACCCCGGAAGCCGGGGGCATCGAGACCGAGTTCGACTGTCTCGCGAATACCGGCTGCCACGACACGGGCCGCCACGGCCGGCGCCGCCGCCGTGAGCACATCGAGAGGCTTGAAGACCTTCGCGACGATCATCCGGTCATTGGCCGATACGAGACTTTCGCCGCCGGCGACGGCCTGGTGGAGGGGATCGGAGGCGCTCGACTCGTAGGTGATCTCTTGCCGGTCGTTTTCAATCGCCTCAGCGCAGACGCGAGACAACAGCTCGCGTTCGACTCCCGGAAACTCCGGGTCGGCGAAGAGTTCGAGCACGCGATTGCCCGACTGAACGCAGTAGCCGACGATCCGTGCCGTGGTTTCGTGGAGGTCGTAACGGTCCTGGCCAACGAGTGCAACAATGATCGAATCAAACGCGGCCCTGCTTACCAGCCAGCGGGAATAGGCCTCGCTACGATCGAGTGGCCCCACAAAACGGGCGGCATTCTGCGTGAAGATTCGCAGCACTGCGGGGAGTTCGACATGACGCCATTGCCGCATGGTGATCGGCTCACCTTCCCGCTTGGGTGCCTCCAGCAGTCGGGAAAGAATGGCGGTCGGACGGCCCGGCGTGGCGCAGTCGCGGCCGAGCACGCTCCAGCCGAGTTCGTGGAAGGAGGGGGCAATCCGCGTGCGGGCAAGCGCGACCGCCGCACCAAACTGCCGCATCCGTTCCTCGGCGGCGCGAACCAGTCGCTGACCGTGACCGGCGCCGCGGCACTCCGGCAACACTGCGACGCGGTCGAGCACCGCCGCCTGCACCGTACCCCCGCCGACCTGCACGCTTCGCGGCACGATCTCGACGTGGCCGACGATGCGGCCGGCCAGCCGGGCGACAAGCCGATTGGCCGAATCATGATCGGGGTGGTCGACGGCCGCATGAAACTCCGCCTTGGAGGGAGGGGAGGGGAGGCCGGAGAGGAGTTGCAGGATTTCGGCCTGATCTCCCGCGCGGGCGGGGGCCACATGGCACTCCTCCAGCATCCAGGCGGGTGGCTTACGGCGTGAGACCGGCTGGTGGGGCACGTGGTGGACGGCAGGACGCTTGGTCAGGGGCCGACGGCTCACGACCGTGCCTGCTGGTCGGATCTCGACAGCATGCACGGTCATGGAATCGAGAGCAGTTTCTTTTGCGGTGTCTCGCACCTGCTCGCGGGCGTGGTGCTGGCCGGCTGCCGTTGTGCCGGCACGTATCCTCAGCCTGGGCTTCGTCTTCGGACGGCGTGAGGCGACCGATGTCGATCGCACGGCAACGCGGGAGGACTGCCGGGGCGTGGCCCGCGAAGGAACCGCGCGGGACAGAAAGCCAGCCGCGCGAAGCAAACCAAACCGACGGGACGTTCCAAACCGACAGGACGTTCTGCGAACAGACATCGTGCCTCCTCTCCCTGGGGCGCCAAAAGAACCAATCCGTTGCCACTAAGATATGCGGCGATTCATTCAGATTCCAGTAGCAAGAACGATTTGAGCGCGTTTTCTGGAAAAAAACACCAAGGATATTCCCGCGATCGCAACACCGTGCGGGCCCGCATCGCGGTGGCCAACGGTCCGATACGGCCGAGCATCCTGCCGCGCAATGCCTGCGTATGGAAAGCTAGGCGGTCGTTCGCGGTACGAATCTCCCGGCAGCGACGCTTCGCGAGTGTCGGTGTCGGGTGCGTGTCGATCCAACGCTGTTTATGAAGGAGGAGTTCGCGAACAGCGTCGGGCTGCGTAGCATTCGGCACGAGATGGCGTTCGGGATGAAACTCCAGATCCCGGATCATGCGGTGCATGGCGGCTAGTTCGGCGGCCGGATCATCCGTGGCGAATCCGGGAAACAGCCGATCGACGGGGAGTCGCAGTGTGCCTGTGACCACGGCGTGGCGTGGTGGATCACAGCCGGTGAGCCTGCGGACGATGTCGTCGGTGAGCAGATCGTAAGCGGCGCCGCCGATGCCGTGCACGAAGACATCGGCGACGATCATGCGGGCCACCAGCGTGGTGAGGATTGCCCTCGGCCTCAGCCGCAGGGAATGCTCCTCCATGCGGGAGAGGGCTTCGACCCAGCGCGAGGGGCTCGTGTCGGGCGAGATCGGCAGTTCTACCCGCAGCGTCTCCATGTCGGAGAGGATCAGCATGCCCGGCGTGCCGATGTTGGCAAACACCCGCCTTCGCCGCGTGTCGTCCCGCGACCAGATCCACCACGGTACCTCCAGCCACGGGTCGGGCGACGTGTCGTCGAACCGCACGGCAAGATCGGGCATGGGTCGGGCCCGACCGCGGACGCGATAGCGGCGGCGATGGGCCGCGAGCGCGTCGTTGTAGGCCTCGTGCAGCCGGGCGGCATGGGCGAGCAGCCAGCCCATGAAGACCATCACCGTCGGCAGGCGGACAAGTTCGCTGACGGGCAGTTCGAGTGTCTCCAGTCCGAACCGCGTCTCGAGCATGTGCCTCGCCTGCGCGATGGCCAGACCGAGCCGGTGGGATTCCCCAGCCCGCTCGACCACGAGCGGCCACCAGCGGCGCAGGATCGCGTCGGGCTCCAGCGGCTTGAGAAGGCGATCGACACGGTCGCCAAACGACGCGAAGCAGTCGGCATCCACGATGCCCCGCTCCTCCCACGCCATCTCGGACGCAGGCAGATCGAACGCGACCTGTTCGAGGTGCGCCTCACGCGGCGTGCCCACCGGCACACCGACACTCGTCGAGGCGCAGCGATCGGTATCGACGACGAGGTTGATTGCCGTGCCGCCCAACCGCCGGGCATAGGCGTCGAGCGCGAAGTTTTTCAGCCAGACGCCGGGATGGAAGAGTTCGGGCTGATGTCCGCCCATCACGATCGGTCTCGCGATCCAGTCGGCCACATCGGTGGGCCGTTGAACGTCGCGGTAGCTGGCGGTGTATTCGGTGGCGACCACGAGCACCTCGCGTCGCGTCGCGGCCACCAACTCCCAGAGCTTCAGATCACCGATCCGGGTGTCGAAGGCCGCCCGGAGCAACCGGTTGTTGTCGACGAGCGTCTCGATCGACGTGGCCGGTGCATCGGGCGTGGCCACGAGCGGCGGATCGACGATGCGCGTGCCCGATTCCGACGGCGGTGCGTGAACCCGGCGGTGGAACGGCGGCTGACCGTGAGAAGATGGATGCATGGACTACGTGGCGGTGCCGGGTGCGGCTGCCGCGACGACTGCTTCCGCACGGTCCAGCACGCTGCGGTAATAGGCCAGACGGGTCGCCGCATCGTCCAGTGCGCCACCAAAACTCCGCGCCAGATCGAGGTAGAGCAGCGGCACGGGGAGTTCGACGATCCTCAGACCGGCGGCCGCTGCCTGCACCCACAGCTCCAGCGGCATCGCATACCCAGTCTCGGTGACATGCAGGTGTTGCAGGGCCCGCCGCGAGTAGGCCTTGAAGCCACAAAAGGCGTCGGTGAGCTGGAGACCCAGCCGCGCGTTGATGTCGGCGGTGATCTCGGCGTTGATCCTTCGCCGCGTGGCTGGCGGCTCACTGTCGCCAGGAAAGTGCCGCAGATAACGGCTGCCGCTGACAATGTCGACGGCGGGCGGGCCACCATGAGCGGCAGCGGCGATGAATTCCGGAATCAGCTGCGGCTGGTGCTGGCCGTCGCAGTCGATCGTCACGAGGCCATCCCAGGGGCCGGCAAGTGCCTCACGGAACGCGGTGGCCAGCGCCGCCCCGTAGCCACTGTTGTGGGAATGACGTACGACGCGGATATCGCCCCGCTGTTCGACGCGGGCCGCCAGCAGCGGCGACGTTCCGTCGTTGGAACCGTCGTCCACCACGAGAACATCGGGCGTGAACCGGAGCACCTCGTCCAGCACGGCCGACACGTGGGCCACTTCGTTGAAGACGGGCAGGGCCGTCAGGAATCGGGGCATCGAACCGCCATTTCCGACAGGTGGGCGACCCCGGGGCAATCCCCCGGTGGCGAGTGTGAAACCGCTTGAGTCATTCAGTGTAGTGCCGGGAAAAGACCGGGCAATGCGCCGGTATGGACTCACGCCAGCCACGCGATCGGGTCGACTTCGTCGCGGCTGGCCCAGCAGGAAAGGCCGGGCAACGCTGCCGCCAGCCGCTGGGCGAGCACATCCATCGAAAACCGCTCGCTGGCATGGTGCCCCACCGCGATCACCGCCAGCCCGCCGGCCCGGGCCTCGAGGGCCTGATGGAGCTTGATCTCGCCAGTCACAAACGTCGTGCAGCCGGCCAGTTGCACCACACCGAGTGAGTCGCCACCGCTTCCGCAGACGATGCCCACGCGTCCGGCTGCGCGACTCGCTTCGCCTACCACCTGCACTCCCGTCACACCCAGCCGAACGGCGATATGCCTGGACAGTTGGGCGACTGACCAGCCGGCTGGGGCCGTTCCCACCCGGCCGAAGCCGGCCAGATGATGGAGCGGGTCGGGCTGGATCGGCGTCGCGTGCTCAAGGCCGAGCAGGGAGGCGAGAAGGTCGTTGATGCCGCCGGCGGCCGAATCCCAGGCGGTGTGCGAACTCCAGACGGCGATCCCGGCATGGATCAGTTCGAGGAGGACGCGACCGGTGGGGCTGTCGTCGGTAATCCGCGGGACGGGCCGGAACGGCAGGGGATGGTGTGTGACCACCATGTCGGCCTGATCGCGGACAGCCTCGACGGCCACCTCGGGTGTGAGCGACAGGCAGGCCATGACGCGGTCGATCTGCGGCCGGCGGGGGCCGACGAGCAGGCCGACGGAGTCCCATTCGGCTGCCAGTCGCAGCGGTGCCATCTGTTCCAGGGCGGTGGTCACATGGGTGATCGTAGGCATACCGAGACAATCTCCTTGAAGCGGAGTGTGGAGAGCGGGTGATATGGCATTGTCGATCCAAGCCCGTAGCGCAAGCAAGGGACTCCCGGGTATCCCCACACTACAATCCCGATGCTTCCCCCGCCGACCGCACCGTGCACAGGACCACCCTCACCGATGGACACATCCCTTCTCTCCGTTTCGACCGTGGCCCTCTCCAGCGACCTGCGCACCGCCCTGAAGCGTGCGAGGAATCTCGGATTCCGCGGTGTGGAAATCGACGCGCGGGGCGGCCTCAATCCTGAGCAGGTCTCGCAGACGGGGCTGCGTCAGATCCGCAAGTGGCTCGACGACGAGGGGCTCGTGGTATCGGCCGTGGCGTTTCGCACCCGCGGTGGCTATGCCGATGCCGAGCGGCTCGAGGGGCGGATTGCCGCGACGAAGTCGGCTCTCGAGCTCGCCCACGCCCTCGGCGCGCAGGTCGTGCTCAATCAGATCGGCGATGTACCGCCCCCGGCGTCGGACGCAGATGCGGAACCTGACCCCACGTGGCGACTGCTCGTCGAGGTGCTCACCGATCTGGGCGACTGGGGACAGCGTGTGGGCGCGACGCTCTGCGTGGAGGCGGGCCGTGCCGGCCCAGAGGAACTCCTGCGGGTGCTTGCCGCTCTGCCCGACGGGTCGCTGAACTGTGACCTCGTCACCGGAGCGCTCTTGGTGCATCGTCATGATCCGGCCGCGTCCATCGAGCAATTGTCGGGGCACATCGGTTATGTGCATGCGACCGACGCAGTGGCCGGCGGTTTCGCGGGCCGTGGCCGGGCGATGGTGCTCGGCACAGGCCATGTCGATCTTGCGGAAGTGTTCGGGTCCCTCGATGAGCGAGGCTATCGGGGCTGGATCGGCCTGGAACCGGCCGACCCTCAAGCGGCCGGAACTGAACTTCCAGCCGCGATCGAATTTCTGCGCGGACTGTGACGGCAGGCCGTGGCCAGACGTTTTTTCGCGTGGTCGCAGGGTGTTGTGGAAAGGTGCTTTGTTCGTCATGTGTTTTCTCGTGGCCGCGAGTTTTTAACTTGCGGAATCCGGTCTGCCACACGGACAAGTTGAAAACTTGCCGCCACGGGGGAGAGAGAGGCACACGGACACGTTGAAAACTTACCGCCTGAAGGGTGGCCGCCGGCGTATCATACTCCTCAACCGCGGCATGGCCGACGCATAGCGTGGTGGTGGAATGACGAGCAGCCACACGAGACGCCCTATGGTTGTCCTGAGCATGCAATTTCTTGGTCTGGCCGTCGTGGTCGCGGCTGCCGGCATATTTCTTGCGCGGTCCGCGGACGCCATTGCGGAGATCACACGCTGGGGTCGCGCACTCGTCGGCAGCATCCTCCTGGCGGCGGCGACGTCTTTGCCGGAACTGACGGTCGATATCGCCGCCGTTCGGTCCGGCCTGTCCGATCTGGCCGCCGGCGACCTGCTCGGCAGCAGCCTGATGAACCTGTTGATTCTTGCCGGTATCGATCTCTCGCAACGCGGCGGGCGACGGATGCTCTCGCATGAGGCAGCCTCGCATGCACTGTCGGCGACGCTGGCGATCGCGCTGACCAGCCTCGTCGGCATGGCCGTGCTCACCGCCGCAAAACTGCCGAGTGTGTCGTTTCTCGGAATCGGCGGCTGGTCGTGGTCGATCCTCGTCGCCTACCTGCTCGGAGCGAGGATGCTGTTCATCGATCAGCGGATCTCGGTTCGGAGCGCTGTTGAAAAAAGCGCGGAAGGGCATGGCGGGGCCGTCGCGATCGTGCCGCTCTGGAAGCCGGCGGCGGTGTTTGTCATGGCAGCCATCGCCGTCTGTGTCGCGGGCCCACGGCTGGCTCACGTGGCGGGCGAGTTGGCGGAACAATCCGGCCTGGGGGGAACCTTCGTCGGTACTACGCTGGTTGCGATCACCACCTCGCTTCCCGAACTGGTCGCGTCGGTCACGGCTGTGCGGATGGGAGCGGTCGATCTTGCGATCGGCAACACCTTCGGCAGCAATGCCTTCAATATGATCCTGTTCGTTCCGCTTGACGCGGTGCACGACGGGCCGCTGTTCACTTCGCTTTTGCCGGTGCACGCTGTGACCGCCTTTGCCGTGATCGTTGCCACCTCGATTGCCGTGCTCGGACAGCTCTACCACGAAGAGCGACGCATTCCGCTGTGCGAGCCGGATGCGGTGCTGATCGTGCTGGTCATCTTCGGTGCGCTGCTGCGTGTCTTTTATCTCGCCTGAGCGACGGCCCTGAAGGAGACGGTGATGGCAACCATGGGCATGCACGGCGACCCTCCTGCGGCCACCGCGGCTGCCGATGCCGGCGCATGGCATGCGCTCTCGATCGACGAGGTCGTCGTTGGGCTCGGCACCGACGTCACACGGGGGCTGTCGGCCGAAGAGGCTGCCCGCAGGCTCGCAGCCTACGGAGCCAACGTGCTCCAGGAGCCGCCGGCAGTGCCCTTGTGGCGGAAGCTGCTGCGGCAGTTTCAGGAACTGGTGATCTGGATCCTGCTGGCAGCGGCATTCATCGCTGGTGCCATGGGTGACTGGGCCGACACGGCCGCCATCACGGCGATCGTGCTGGTCAACGGGATCATCGGTTTTCTGCAGGAGGAGCGGGCGCTCAAGGCCTTGGCGGCTCTGCAGCGGATGTCGGCGCCGACGGCCAAGGTGATACGCGACGGCGCAATGCATGCGATCCCTGCGCGGCAGCTTGTGCCCGGAGATCTTGTCGAATTGGAGGCGGGCGACCAGGTGCCCGCCGACGCCCGGCTCGTCGAGGGGTATGCGCTGCGGGTTCAGGAGTCGGCCCTGACGGGTGAAAGCACCTCAGTCGAGAAGAATCCGGCGGCAGTGATCGTGGTGGAGACTCCGCTGGCTGACAGGCGGTCGATGGTGCATGCGGGCACGGTGGTCGCTGCGGGTCGGGCGGTGGCGATCGTCGTGGTCACGGGAATGTCCACGCAATTGGGACGCATCGCCAGCATGCTCGAGCGGTCGGCGCCGGAGACGACGCCGCTGCAGCGCAGGCTTTCGGAGCTTGGCAGGATCCTGATCGCCGTCTGCCTGGGCGTCGTGGGGCTGATTTTCCTGCTGGAGCTCTGGCGGGGCGGCGGGCCCGGACCACTCTGGCGGAGCGGCGGGTTTGCCGAGGTGCTCCTGCGGGCCGTCAGCCTGGCGGTGGCTGCCGTCCCGGAGGGACTGCCGGCGGTGGTCACGGTCGTGTTGGCGATCGGTGTGCAGCGGATGGCGGCCCGCAACGCGCTGGTCCGGAGGCTGCCGAGCGTCGAAACACTCGGCTCGGTGACCGTGGTCTGTTCCGACAAAACCGGCACGCTGACCCGCAACGAGATGACCGTCCGTGAGATTGTCACGGCCTCGGGCGGCTACCGTGTGACAGGGGGTGGCTACGCGCCGCACGGGACCTTCGTGCGGCGAGGCGGCGGAAGTGGTGATGCCGACAACGGTGCGGGCGAGGAGCAAGTCGTCGCGAAAAATGATCCCGAGCTGCAGCGGTTGCTGACGATCGCCGTGCGGTGTAACAACGCCGCCGTGCAGCCGATGGGAAACGGCGGCGGCTGGGAAGTGGTGGGCGATCCCACCGAAGGGGCGCTGGTCGTGGTCGCCATGAAGGCTGGGATCGCCGCCACGGATGACGCCGAACCGACCGTGTATGAAATCCCCTTCGACTCCGACCGCAAACGGATGAGTGTTCTGGTGCGGCGGCAGGACGGCAGCAGGCTGATGTATACGAAGGGGGCCCCAGAGGCCGTGCTGCAACACTGTGTCGCCGAGCAGCGGGGGGCCGCGGTGGTGCCCCTCACCGAGGCCCGCCGTCAGGAAATTCTCGCCGACGGCGCGGCGCTGGCCGTGCTGGCCCTGCGGGTGCTGTCGTTGGCCTATCGCGGCATGACGCCGGAAGAATCGGTCGATGAAGATCCCGCCAGCGCCGAACGGGAACTCGTGCATGTCGGGCTGGTGGGCATGATCGACCCTCCGCGGGACGAGGTCAAAGCGGCCGTGCAGACCTGCCGCATGGCAGGTGTGCGGCCGGTGATGATCACCGGCGACCACCCGGCCACGGCGCTGGCCATCGGCCGGGAGCTGGGGATGGTCGATGGTTCCGGCCGCGTCGTCACCGGCGCGGAACTCGACGGAATGCCGGAGGAACAACTGGCCGCGGAGGTGCGTGAGATCGCCGTGTATGCCCGGGTGACGGCGGAGCACAAGCTCCGCGTCGTGAGGGCCTGGCAGCGGCACGGTGACGTGGTGGCAATGACGGGCGATGGGGTCAACGATGCGCCCGCCGTCAAGGCGGCCGACATCGGTATTGCCATGGGCATCACCGGCACCGACGTGACAAAGGAAGCCTCCGACATGGTGCTCACCGACGACAACTTCGCGTCGATCGTCAGCGCCGTCGAAGAAGGGCGGGGCATCTACGACAATATCCAGAAGTTCATGCACTACCTGCTCTCGTGCAATGCCGGGGAGGTGATGCTGATGTTCGTGGCAGCGCTTGCTGGCTGGCCTGCGCCGCTGGCGGCGATCCAGATCCTCTGGTTGAACCTCGTCACCGACGGACTGCCGGCCTTGGCGCTGGGGCTGGAGGAGGCCGAGCCCGACATCATGCAACGGCCGCCGCGGCCGCCGCACGAGCCTGTGATCCCCTGGGGCCGCGGGCTGGTGATCCTCGCCCATGGGGGGCTGGTGGCCGTGGTGGCGACCGGCGTCTTCTGGTGGTCATGGCAGGGCGACGCCGCCCGCCTGCCCCACGCGCGGACGCTGACTTTTTGCGTGGCGGCATTCGCGCAGCTCTTCTTCGCGATCGGCTGCCGCAGCGAGCGACTGACCGCCTTCCAGATTGGGTTTTTCTCCAACCCCTCGCTGTTGCTGGCGATCATCCTGTCGGCGCTGCTGCAGTTTGCCGTTGTGATGCTGCCCTTTGCACGGCCAGTCTTCGAGGTGGGGACCGAGTTGGGATGGGACTGGCTCGTCGTGCTGGGTCTGGCACTCGTGCCGGTGAGCGTCATCGAAATCAGCAAGCTGCTTCGGCAGGCCGCAGGGGGTGTTTGTGGGCCGCCATACAAGACCGGAGCGTGAGCGATTGTGTCGGCGTTTCGATTGCTGCGGCGGTTTGTGATGCGTCCGATCCCCCGGCTTACGCCGAGGGCTTGTATGGGGAGCGTGAGCGATGGGATTCCCCGCAATGCCTGGCGCAATCAACCCGCCGGCGTTCAGGTCATCATCCCGGTGTGAGTCTTGGAGGTCAGCGCAGATGTCAGCCGGGCAGCCACCGCGATCGCCGCGGTCTCGACGCGGAGAATGTGCGGGCCGAGCGAGACTCTCACAACACCCGCGCGATCGGCTGCGGCCAGTTCGTCGTCGGTGAAGCCCCCCTCGGGTCCGACCAGGGCGATCACGTCGCCTGCGGCCGCTGAAGATGCACCGAGATCGGGATGCCCGCCGTCCGGATGGGCGACGAGCACGCGCTGCCCCGCGGCGGCCGCGTCGACGAGCAGTTGGCCGAGCGACCGGGCCGGCGCGATCTCAAGCAGCGTGTTGCGGCCGCACTGCTTGCAGGCCTCGATCACGACCCGCTCGAGCCGCGCCTGCGCCGCTGCCGTCGCCTCGGCCACGCCGCGGGCCGTTTCCAGGGGCACGAGCCGATCGACGCCGAGTTCGGTGAGCTTCTCCACCATCCACTTCTGCCGTTCCCCCTTCGGCAACGCCACCGCGAGTGAGAGCCGCGGCCCGCGTCGGGGCGGATCGAGCGCTGGTTCGTCGGTGTGGAGTTCGACCCGGTCCCGACCGATCGTGGCGACCCGGGCCGGCCACTCGCGGCCGCTTCCATCGAAGAGCGAGACGGCGTCACCGACCTTCGCGCGGAGCACCTTGGCGAGGTGCCTGGCCTCGTCGCCCACGATGACGGCATGGCCGCCCTCGGGGGGCTGAGGCATGAAAAAGCGTTCGCTCATGGGCTTTCAGATGCGGTTTTCCCGCAAATTATCGGCATGACTCGGGGAGGCCATCCTCGATACACTCTCCTATCATGTCACGAGATCACTGGAAATTCACCGGGTCACCCTTCGACGGCTCGCTCGAGCCGGCCACTTTTTTCGCCGGCGGCCCCCAGGAAGAGGCCCTCGCGCGGATGGAATGGCTGCTCGAGGAGCGGCAGCGGTTCGGCCTTGTGACGGCCGCCGAGGGCTGTGGCAAGAGCCATCTGGCCGCGATGGCAGTCCGCCGCCTGGGCGGCCTCGGTGCCGAAACGGCGCTCTTGTCGCTCCGCGGCCTCTCCGAAGGAGACTGGATCGAGCTTCTGCTCCAGCGGTTGCCGCTCGATCCACAGAGCCGCGACGAACCGCTGCGGCCCTGGCTGAAACTCGAGAACAGGCTCCGTGAAAACACCCTCATGGAACGCCCGACGGTCCTGGTCTTTGACGACATCGACGAGGCGCCAGGCGATGCGCTCGACGGGATCGCCCGGCTCGTGGGTGCCGCCGAACCCCGCTTCGCCCGCACGACCGTGGTGGCCACCGCGACTCCCGAAGGACTCTCGCGGGTGCCGGCCTCCATCCGGCAGCGGGCCAGCCTGCGGATCGAACTTGCGGCCTGGACCGAGGACGACGTCGCCGGTTTTCTCGCACGGGCACTCGCCCGCATGGGTGGCAGCCCCGACATCTTTCCCGCCGAAGCCGCCGCCACGCTGGCCAGGTTTGCCGGTGGCGTGCCCCGACGAGTCAGCCAACTTGCACAGCTCTCGCTGGCCGCCGCCGCCGGCGATGGGCTCGATCGGGTCGATGCTGCCACGGTCGAACGCGCCTGGCGAG
>JBIIFB010000007.1:0-49520 GCA_044237545.1 Pirellulales bacterium | reverse complement strand
GCGTTCGACCGGACGGGTGGTCGGTGGCAGCAGCGAACTGCCGCACCCGATCGCGGCGGCGGGCCGGGACCCGTTTGCTGACGAACTCTCGTCGACGATGCAGCGGGCGCTCGGCAGGCTGCCCGAGGAACTCCGCGAGACGTTGCTGCTGGTGGTCGTGGGCGGCCTCACCCACCAGGAGGCCGCCGACCTCCAGGGCATCCCGCTGGGCACGGTGCTCTCCCGCGTCAGTAGGGCCCGCGGCCGGCTGCGTGAATATCTCCTCGAGTCGACGGTGTCCACGCCGGCCCGGCGATGACCGACGGGCGTCTGCGTGTGACGGAGGCACGACCACAGCATGAACCAACACGATGACAAGCCGCTCGATGCTCGCCTGCGGGACGTGCCGGTCCCCGCAGGTATTCTGGGCCGTGTCACGCTGGCGGCGCTGTTTGATGAGGCAGCGATCGATCGGCTGTTGGCACGTGTGGAGGTGCCGGCGGGGCTGGAACAGCGAGTGCGAAAGGCCGTGACGGCCGGACAGATCGTGGTGCCGCCCCGAATGGATTCGACGATCCATGGCGCCGGCGGCCGCGCAGAGGGGCCGGAGGGCCGGTCGGCGGCGTCATCCGGCAGGAGGCGTATCTGGCTGGCGATCGTGGATCTGGTTGCCGACGGTGGGGCCGTAGCGATCGCCCTGTCGATCGTGGCGTTGATGTTCTGGGCCGGTACAGAACTCTCGCGCCGCCTGGCGGCCCCTGCACCGTTCGAGCAGCGGGTGGCGGTTGATGCCGGCACGGCCCCGAGGCCGCTGGCCGACGATGCCTCCCCCAAGGCTGGCGGGAAACGTGTGGCCAGTGGGGAAGCCTCTCAGGCCGGGGCGGTTGTGGCCGGGGGCGGTGTGGCTGCCGCCAGGTCGCCTGGCGACGTCGGGAACGGCAGGCGTTCCCGACCGTCTGCGGCTCCATCAAATGCTGCTCCTGCAAATGCAAGTGCTGTAGGGGATTCCGGAGATGCCAGACAGGCTGCGGCCCACACCGCCGATGTCGAGGTGCGGGCGGCCCCTTCCTCGCCCAGCATGGCCTCCGCTGAGCGGAGGGGAGGCCGCGCCGGTATTCGGGCCGTGTTCCTGCCCGCAGCCGGCAGGCAGGTGCCCCGCGTCCCCGGCTTCGACATCGCTTTCGAAATGGCCCACGGCGAATCGCCATTCATCGATCCGACCCTCGACGCGGTGCTCGCTGTCGATCATCCGCCGTTGTCGCTCCGTACTGATTCCTTCGACAGCCTGTGCGAAAGCGTCTGGCGTGATCGTGGTCGGCCGATCGGCAGGCGGCCGCGGCGGGCCGGTGAGCCGTCGGTGCGAGTTGAGGAGATCCTTGCTGCATTGCCGGCGGCGACCACCGCCGCGGGGCCGGGGCCGGGGCCGGGGCTCTCCATCAACGGCGTTCGTTCGCTGCGTGCGGCGGCAGGGAGCCTGCTCGTCGAAGTCTGCGTGACGGCGCCGAAGGTGTCGGAGGATGCCGTCCAGGCGGCCCATCCGCTCGACGTCATGCTCGTCCTCGACCAGTCTGCTGCACCGTGTGCGGCACTCTCCTGGCAGTGGCAGTGCCGTGGGCTCGCACACGTGATGGGTCAGATGCGTTCTGCCGATCGACTCTCGCTGGTGCTGTGCGGTGAGCGACCGCGGCTGGTGGCCTTGCGGGCCGATGCCGCCACCCTGTCTGCGTTGCTTCCTGAACTGATGCGGGAGCCTGTGGTGAGGTGGGCCGATTGTGATGCCGCGGTTCGGCTGGCGGCCGACGTGGGCCGGCGTGAGGGCCTGCCGGTTCGGACCGTCGTGGTAGCGCATGCCGCCTCCCTGGAGCGGTGCCGGAAAGAAGGGCGTGCCGCGTTGTCGGCGTGGCAGGCGAAACGGGCTGCGGCTCCTGTTGAGGCTGGGACGAGCCTGGCCGAGGCGGGGGCAAGTTGGGCCGAGTCGGGGGCAAGCCCGGCCGACTTCGTGGTGATCGACCCACAGGAATCAGCGGGGGCTGCGACGGCCGCAACAGCCACGACTGCGAGGGCGGCCGTGGTGGCCGGCCGCATCACCGCCGACCCGATTGCCATCGGTCGGGCCATGGTCGCGCGGGTCTTTGACCGGCCGACGCTTGTCGCCGTCGCCTGCACGCTCGATGTGGCGTTCGATCCCGGTAGGGTCGGCTCCTACCGCATCATCGGTCACCGACAGAGTGCGGCTGACACGTTGTCGACGGTCACCACTCGGCCGCTGGATCTGTATGCCGGCGAAACGGCGAGGGTGGTTTACGAGGTGATCTGCCGGCCTGGCGGAGGTCCCGGTCAGGGGCCCGGCCAGGGCCCCGGTCTGGTGTCGGCCACGCTGGCCTGGACCCCCTCTGCTGTCGACGCGGGGGGCCACGTGCTCGAACAGCGTGTTCGGGCGGCGCTGACTGAAGCGAGTGTGACAGGCATGGAGCCTCGTGGGGTGGCGCGGGGGAGTTTACGTGCCGGTCTGCCAGCACCGCAGGGGTGCGAACTGCTGCTGGCGGTGGCGCTCGGCGAACTTGCCGGGGCGTCTGTCCACTCCGAGCCGTGGCGGGAGCCGGCTACGGGGATTGCCTCGCTTGTATCCCGCTGGCAGGCACGCGGGGATGTGACTCCGATCGGAGGCCTGCTGATCGAGTGCCTTGGGCATCAGGGGGTTTCACTGCCCGACCCAGCCGCCGGGCCGGGCAACTGATTCCCTCGGCGTCGCGTCAACCGGTTTGACGGCGTTCCGCCATCGTCACAGAATGACGGGATCGTCACAGAATGCAGCAGGGTCGTTGAGGCGGTTCTCGTTCTGGCAACGTCCCCCGTCCTGCGGGTGGTTGGGTGACCGCATTGGAGACCGTCGTCATGACACCGCTTTCCGAGTCTGTCTCACCCGCTCCCTTTGCGCGCAGTGAGGCCGGGTTGCTTCGCCGTCCGAGGTTCTGGCTCTGGATGTTCGTTGGAGTGTTGGCTTTCGGTGCGATTGAAGGCCGACATGCGGCCGCGGCCGAGCCGCCACAGCGGGATGCCAAGGACATCACCACCGCCCGATTGCTCGATGCGCTCGAGGAACGGGAGATGCCCGACGTGGTGCTCTGGGTGCTCAAGCGATTGGAAGAGGATCCGTTGGCGGCGGAGGAGTTCAAGAAGGAGGTGCCGTTCCGGCGGGCGACTGCGCTCGTGGCGACGAGCCGTTCGGAGTCGAGCGCTGCCAGGCGTGCCGAGATTTACGAGCAGGCTTCCCGGGAGATCGACGCCTTCCTGAAAGAGACTCCCGAAGGGGAGCGGGCAATCCAGGCCTACCTGCAAAAGGGCAACCTGCTGATCGAACAGGGGCGGGCAAAGGTCGAGGACTCAAAGCGTCCGGGCCAGGACGCGAAGAAACTCAGGGCAGAAGCCCTGCCCTTCTTCGCTGCAGCGATCAAGGTTCTGGAGGGGCCCGTTCGTAAGGAGGGGGTTCCGATCGAAGCCGTCGCGAACGCCGAGGATGCCGTGCTCAAGCTGCTACGGTCAGTAGATGAGTCGCTGAAGGATGTGCGGGGCGAGGGAATCGCTGACAAGCCTGCCGCCGACAAGGATGCCGCCGAGAAGGGGGCCGCGAAGCCCGAAAAAAAGGCGAAGAAGCCGGTCAAGAAGCCCGGTTCTGCCAAAATCATGGCAGACCTGGAAGATCGGCAGGACGAACTCCGGGCGCTTCTGCTGAAAACGCGACTGCTGATCGCCGCCGCCTACTACGAAAAGTCGCGAGCCCTCGAGCCCGCTTCAAAGGAATGGGAGGCGGCACTCACGGAGTCTGCCAAGCAGTACAAGGAGCTGTACGAGAAATACCGAACCCGGGGCGCGGGGCTGTTTGCCCGGTATTACGAAGGCCGCAACTACGTCGTTCTCGGGAAGCGGAAGGAAGCGTTGGCGGCGCTGGCCGACATCCGCGGGCTCGATGGGGAGGGTATTGTGCCCGGACTGCGGGCCAAGGCGATCAACTCGTCGCTGGAGTGCTGGCTCGCGGACAAGCAGTATGAGGCGTTCGACGAACGGCTGCAGAAACTCTCGCTCGCGCCGCTCGCCCCCGATCGCATGGACAGCGACTGGCTCGGCATGAAGTATCGTTCGGCCCTGCTGCTCGAACGCCGGGCGGCGGCCATTCCCGACAAGGAGAAGTCAAAGCGAACGCCGTTGTTGCGGGACGCCCAGCGGCTCGCCATGGAGGTCGCCAAGGTCAATCGCGATTTTGCGAACGAATCGAAGGCCCTTTTGGCCGAGCTCGGCAAGCAGGTGCCTGAGGATTCCGACGTTGCTGCCACATTTGAATCGGCTCTGGATGCCGCGCGAGCCAGCCTTGGGGCCATGCAGGCGCGGGCTGCTGAGCTCAAGCAGGCCGAGGCCGCGAAGAATACCGCGGCCATGGAAACCGCCCGGAAGGAGGAGGTTGCGGAACGGATAAAGACGATCAAGAGCCTGAAAAAGGCAATGCCGCTGGCGGGTCCCGACGATCTCGATGGGCTGAATCAGGCCCGCTCGCTGCTCGTTTACATGCTCTACGCGGATCAACGGTTGCACGAAGCGGCTGCGATGGGTGATTTCCTCCTCGAGCGATATCCCAGTGCCAAGGGCAGCCAGCAGGCGGCCCGCATTGCCATGGCAAGCTGGCAGCAGCTGCAAAAGCAGTCTGTGGCGGCATGGGCGGACGAGGCCAAGGCCAAGTGCGTGGAGACAGCCCAATTGATCATGCGGACCTGGCCCGATCGGCCGGAAGCCGCGGATGCGGCTGTGATCGCCATCGCCGCGGCGACCGAGGAGCGGGACCCGGATCAAATTCTCGCGATCGCGGCACAGGTGCCGGCTGGTTCGCCACGCCGCTCGGAAGTGCTGCTCCGCGCAGGGGGAGCGCTCTGGCGGGAGGTGCAGGAGAAGTCACGGCTGGACGAAGCGGCGCGTCCGACAGCCGCCACGCTGTCTGGCTGGCGGGTGGCGGCCGCGAAGGCACTCGACGAGGGGCTGGTGGCGATGGCCGGCGGCACCGGCCCGACGACCGTCAGCGTGGCGGCGGCGCTTGCCCGAGCCCAGATGGCCATGGACGACGGGGACAATAAAAAAGTTGCAGCCCTGCTCGAGCAGCCTCAGTACGGTCCGTGGACGGTTTTGAACGGCAAGGATCAGGCGTTTACGCACGGTCCGCTCGCGACGGCCACGGCGACAGCCAGTCTTCGCTACTTCATCGAGACCGAGCAGAACGACAAGGCTGTGCAGGCGATGAAAAAGCTTGAGGAACTCGCCGGTGCAGCGGGCGCGGAGGCCTCGGCCCGATTGACGTCGATGTATCAGGCGATGGGCCGAGATCTGCAGGCACAACTTACGAATCTGGCCTCGGGCCCGACGGCCGGCACACCGGAGGCGCAGGCGCGGTCGGCCGCCATACTGACTGGCTTTGAAAAGTTTCTCGAGGGCGTGGCCAAGGATCCGAAACTCTCATCCCAGATGTGGGCAGCCACCACCTATCTCAATCTGGGCTCCGGGGCGGGGACAGGTTCCGTCGTGCCGAAGTCCAAGTCCAACGGCTATCTCGACAGGGCGGCGGCCATCTACGAGGGACTGCTTTCCAAGGGTGGCGGCGAGATCGCCAAGTTCGAGCCCTCGATCCGGCTGAAGATGGCGAACGTCTATCGAGAGCGTGAAAAATGGGATGAGGCGCAGAAGCAGATCGACTGGATCCTGTCGGACAAAAAGCGGCAAAACACCCTCGACTTCCAGATTCAGGCAGCGGAATTGCTCGAGGAGGCTGCGTCCAAGACGGCTGACAAGGCACAGCAGGCCGCCTTCTACGGCCGGGCCATCAGTGGCTACAAGCAGCGGACTGCCAATGGTGAGGTCTTCGGCTGGGGCTGGGCCGTCATATCCAATCGGCTTGAGCCACAGGCATTTTCGGGGTCGGATGAGAAGGCGCTTGAGTCACGGCGGAAATTTTTCCAGGCCCGCCTCAGTGTGGTCAAGTGTCGGATGGCGAAGGCGGAAGCGTTGCCGACGGAGCGGGACCGGGAGTTGCAAAAGGCATTCGACTACGTCGACATTACCTATAAGATGCACCCCGATCTGGGTGGGCCTGATACCAGCAAGCAGTTCGATAAACTGCTCAAGGAAATTGAGAAGCGGCAGAGCAAGCCACCGCTTGGAATCGATGGTCTCAAGCAGGCTGCCGCCGCTGGCTGAGCGGAAGAAAAGTCAGACGCTCGTCACTCGCCGAACGATACCGAAGAAGCACTTCAGCACGAGCACCCCAGAAACAAGCCACGCCAGAGACGCCACGGACAACCGACCCGCACGAAGAGAGCCCCGAAGAGAGCCATGGATAGAGCCATGAACACAGATATGAACACCGGCATGAACACTGCCATGAATGCAGACACTATTCCAGCGATCGAAACGATCGCGACCACGAACAGGTCTGAGGGCGTCGAGCGTTGCACAACTTCCTGTGCCGGGACTGGCCGGGCTGGGGCTGGCCGGGCGAACACGGCCGGCCGGATGCCACCGCGCGGCCGGGTGTTGGCCTCATATGTGGCCGGGTTTGCGGCGCTGGCGGTGATCTTCTCCATCTCAGCCCTCTCTCCCAGCGTGGCGCTGGGGCAGGCAGCCGACCGAGTCAATCTTGTCGGCGGGGCGAGCCTCAGCGGAAAAGTCTCGGCCGTGTCGCCCATTGAAATCGATCTGGAAAACAGTGATGGCGACTCTCAAAAGGTGAAAATCGAGACGATCCGTGATCTCCAGTTTGGAGAGGAACCGCAGTCGTTGAAGAATGCCCGCGGCATGCTGCTGCGGGGCCGCGGTGCCGACGCCCGCGAAGAGGCTGCCAAGATCGAGGCCGACGAACTCGAGGGGCTCGAGCCACTGGTCCTGGCAGAGGTTGATTTCGTCAGGGCTGCCGCCGCGGGACGGGCCGTCCTTGATGCCGGCGGTGATCTGGCCGCGGCGGCCAAGGCGGTGGCCGACTACCTCGTCAAGCATCCGAAAAGCCACCATGTCTTCCAGATGCAGGAACTGCTCGGCGACCTCTACGCACGGGCAGGCAAGCCCGATCAGGCCGTGGCCGCCTACCAGCAACTCGACGCCGGGCCCCCTGCCCTCAAGGGGCGGGCTGCCTCGGCAAAGGCGGCCATGCTGGTTGCCCAGGGCAAGGCGGTCGAGGCCATGGCCGAGTATGAGGCCGCCATCAAACTCGCAGGCAACGACAAGTCGAGCGAGCCCCAGAAGCGGTCTGCCGAAATCGGCAGGGCAAAGTGCCTCTCGCTGCAGGGGAACCAGGCAGCGGCCGTCGAGTCGGTGCTGCAGATCGTCAAGAATACGAGCCCGGAAGAAAAGGAAATCCTGTCCCGCGCCTACAACGTGCTCGGGGCGGCCTACCGGGCCATGGGGAGCAAGGAGCAGGATGCCCTGATCCAGTTCCTGACGGTCGATCTGGTCTACAACACCCTCCCCGAGAGCCATGCCGAAGCACTCTTCAATCTTGGTGAACTCTGGGAAAAGGGGGGCAATCCTCAGCGGGCCCTCGAGGCCAGGCAGAATCTCAAGGCGGCCTATCCGGCGAGCCCGTGGGTTGCCAAGCTGGAGGCTCCCAAAAAATAGGAATTGGCCGGAATCAGCCAAAAACGGCCAGAATCAGCCGGAGAGGCTCGGTTGAGTTGGATTGGCTCAGGTGGATTGGCTTCCTTGGATTGGCTTCCTTGGATTGGAACGGCCCAAAGGATCGGGCAAGCCGGGGCGGACTCCTCCGTGGCACACGTTGCAGATCGGCGGGGTGCAAGGCTAGTCTGTGGCAAAGACATTTTTCCCACTCCACAAGACATTGTTCCCACTTCAGGAGATTATTCATGCAGTCTGACAACACGAGCGGCGGGTACGGCAGCTCGCAGAGTATTTTTCTACCCGCCTCGCGTGCGGGAGCGTCGCTTGCGGGAGTGGCGGCGTGGTGTGGTCGCTGCCTGATGGTCGTCGTGTGGATGATTGCGTCGGCCTGTACCTCGATGCCCCTGTCGATCCCTTCTGCCGCGCCCACGCTGGCGATGGCAGGCACGCTGGGCACACTGGGCATGGCAGGCATGGCAGGCATGGCAGTAATCGTGCCATCGATCATGGCGCCGGCCGTCGCTGTGGCCCAAGACGAGGGCGCTGGTGACGCGGCCGCCGAAGAGGCAGCCGAGCCGGAAGGCGAAAACATGCTTGTCTTTTATTACAAGGCGCTCGGCCTGCGGTACGTCATCGTCTTTCTCGCGCTTTCGTTCGGGCTCGTCGCTCTGCTCGTGATGTGTTTCATGCAGATTCGGAGAACCGTCCTGATGCCGCCGGGGCTGAGCCAGGCCTTCGAGGCCCATCTCGAGGCGAAGGAGTATCAGCAGGCCTACGAACTCGCGAAGACTGACGATTCCTACCTCGGCCACGTGCTCGCTGCCGGCATGGGCAAGCTTCAGTCGGGCTATGGCGTTGCGGTCGAGGCGATGCAGGAAGCAGAGACCGAGCAGGCCATGAAACTGGAGCACAAAATCAGCTACGTGTCATTGGTGGGAGCACTTGCGCCGATGTTCGGTCTGCTTGGAACGGTCGACGGAATGGTGGGCGCCTTCATGGTGATCGCGAAGTCGTCTACGGCCCCCAAGCCGTCTGAACTCGCCATCGGTATCTCCCAGGCCCTCATCACAACGCTCATCGGCCTCTGGCTGGCGATTCCCGCCATCGCCTGCTTTGCGCTCTTCAAGAACTGGCTTCAAAAACTGAATGCGGACGTCGATGGCGAAGCCATGCGACTCGTCTCCCGGTTTCAGTCGATGGGAAAGAAGTGAGGTCTCGTTGAGGTCCGGCACACAACGGGTTGTTCTGGTGTGTGCCGCGTTTCCTTCAGGAGCCATTCATGGCAAAAAAAACGAGTGATCCGTCGAACACAGAGATCGACATGACACCGATGATCGACATGACGTTTCAGCTGATCACGTTCTTCATGTTCGTGATGAATTTCTCCGAGGCTGAGCAGGATGATCGCATCCAGTTGCCGTTGAGCCAACTGGCGAAGCCCGTGGATGGTCCGGTCGAGAAGCCCATCACGCTTCAACTGACAAACAAGGGATCGGTGATCTACGCCGGCGAAATGATCGGCGTCCGGGACGTCGGGGGTTACCTCGAGCGGGAGAAATCGGTGATGATCGACGCCGGCAAGGAGCCGAATACCGCCACGGTCATCGTTCGCGCTGATGGGGCCGCCAAGACCGGCGACGTGCAGGAGATCATCAAGATCTGCCAGGAAAAAGGCTTCGAGAAGTTCGCCCTCCGGGCCAAATACGACGAGGGCAGGTAATCCGATGGCCCGCAAGAAGTCACAGCTTTCGGACAAGATCGATATCAACATGACGCCGATGATCGACGTTGTGTTCCAGTTGATGTCATTCTTCATGTGCTCGCTGAAAATCGTCGCACCCGAGGGGGATTTCGATATTCGGATGCCCTTGGGGAAGTCGGCCAGCACGGTTGTCGATGATCAGCAGGTGCCTCCGGTGCGGGTGAAACTGTCGGCCGGCCCGGATGGATCACTGGCGGGTATTTCGATGAACGGCAACCCAGTTGCTGATTTTGTCGATCTGCAGAAAAAAGTGGTGTCACTGGTTGGCAAGGGCCGCGGTCCTGACTCGCTGGCCGATAAGACCGAGGTCGAAATGGACTGCGACTACGGTCTCAAGTATGCCAATGTCGTCCGTGCGATCACGGCTGTTTCCGGTACCGTGCAGGACGGCCAGATCGTCGAACTGATCAAGAAGATCAAGTTCACACCGCCAAAGGCGGGCAAGTAGATTCTTGCCCGTGGGCTGTTTGTTGCGGTGCGATTCGTTGCGCAACGGTTCGTTGCGTGACGGTTCGGGGCTGCCCATGCCCTAAAAGCCGGACGCTCGCTACGGGCATCCTGCCCTTCGCTCGCTCGATGCTGACTGCGCTCCGGCATCCTGCCTGCACTTGTCAGCAACGCCGGCTCTCGGGACATGGGCAGCCCCTCACGGATGGCCCCGACTCCTCTACACGCCGAATAAAAGCCCGGAGCGTGAGCGATGGGATCATCATCGATGCCGCGTGACGGTTCGGGGCTGCCCATGCCCCGCGGGCCATGGGCAGCCCCTCACGGATTCCCCCAAGGGGGTGACCACCGCCCCGTTACCGGCGTGGGTGAAACTTTTCGTGGACGCTCCGGAGGCGGCTGGCGTCGACGTGGGTGTAGCGCTGTGTCGTCGCGATGCTGGCGTGGCCGAGCATCTCCTGCACATGCCGCAGATCGACACCACCTGCCACGAGGTGGGTGGCAAAGCTGTGGCGGAGCGTGTGGGGGCCGATGTCGGTGGGAAGTCCTGCCTTTTCGGCGTAGAGCCGTACGATTTCCCAGATCCGCATCCGCGATAGCCGGTTTCCCCGCGACGACAGGATCACCCAGGACGGCACAGAGCCGGCGCGGGCGGCAAAAGCGGGACGTGGGCCATCGAGCCAGGCTCGCAGGGCTGCGATCGCCCTTCGGCCCAGGGGCACGATCCGCTCCTTGTCGCCCTTGCCGCGGCATGTGCAGAAGCTCTCCCCCAGATGGACATCGGTCAGCCGCAGGGTCGATACCTCCGAGGCCCGGCAGCCGGTCGCGTAGAGCAGTTCCAACAGCGCCTTGTCTCGCAGCCCCGGAAGGGTGGCCGTTTCCGGGCTCTCGAGCAGCCTGTCGACCTGTTCCGCGGAAAGGGTGCCGGGCATGACATCTGCGCGGCGGCCCGCCGTGAGCAGTTCTGCAGGGCTTCTCAGCACAACGCCTTCGAGCTGCAGGAATGCGTAAAATGTTCGCAGGGTGGCCGCCTGGCGGGCCACGCTCGCCCGTGCCAGCCCCCGTTTGTCGAGGGCCGCCAGATAGTCGCCCAGCTGCCGCACAGTCAGATTCTGCACCGTAAGCTTCTGCACCGTAAGCTTCTGCACCGAGAGCGGACTCGCGTTGCCCGCTGCCAGCCAGGCAGCGAAATCCCGCAGATCGCGGCGATAGGCCTCCCGCGTGTTGTCCGCGAGCGCCCGCTCGTGGCGCACATACTCCAGGAACCGCTGCACGAGCATGCCGGTGGATCCCCCTTCGGCAGCCGACGAGGGCCCGGTGTCGAGAATGATCCGCCGTTCACGGCGGCCGGGCTTTTCATTCGCCGTCATGTCGGTGTCCCCCGGAAATGACTTTCAAACCGGGTGACCGAGCGTCGGCAGGGGCTACACGTCGTAGCCGAGGTTGGGCGACAGCCACCGCTCCACCTCGGCCACCGGCATGCCCTTCCGGGCCGCATACGACTCCACCTGGTCCCGCGTGATGCGGTCCACCGCGAAGTATCGGCTGTCCGGATGGGCGAAGTAGAGTCCGCTCACGCTGGCCGCCGGAAACATCGCAAAGCTTTCCGTCAGAGACATGCCCGTGGCATTACCGGCATCGAGCAGGCTGAAAATCGACTGCTTTTCCGTGTGGTCGGGGCAGGCAGGATATCCGGGGGCGGGCCGGATACCACGGTATTTCTCCTCGAGCAGTTCGTCGGTCGAGAGGGATTCGTCCCGGCCGAAGCCCCATTCGCGACGTACCTTCGCGTGCAGCCATTCGGCGCATGCCTCGGCCAGGCGATCGGCCAGTGCCTTGACGAGAATCGAAGAGTAGTCGTCGTGCTCGCGATCGTACCGCTTGCAGAGTTCGTCGCAGCCGTGCCCCGTGGTGCAGGCAAACGCTCCGATGTAGTCCTTCCGGCCGCTCTCCAGCGGTGCCACAAAGTCGGCCAGTGCGTGGAAGACATCCTGCCCCTTCCGCTCCCACTGCTGGCGGAGCGTGTGCACGCGGCCGATTTCGGATGTCCGGGTGTCGTCGGCAAACAGCGCGATGTCGTCGCCAACCGAGTTGGCCGCAAAGAAGCCATAGACCGCCCGGGACCTGAGCGCATCCTCCCGCACGATCATCGCGAGCAGTTGCTGCGCGTCGTCGAAGAGTTTCTTGGCCTCCGTTCCCACGACCGCATCGGAGAAGATCGCCGGGTACTTACCCCTCAGTTCCCACGACATGAAGAACGGTGACCAATCGATGAAGGGAATCAGGTCGGCCAGCGGCACGCTATCTACCTGACGCACGCCGACGAATTCGGGCGTGTCGATGACGGAGGTCGCCCAGTCTGTTGTCCAGCGTTTCGCGCAGGCAGCTTCGTAGGGAATAAGTTTCGTCTGCTGACGTTGACGGAAGTTCTCCACGTCGCGTTTCTGCGCGTCGCGGTTCGCCTGGGTAAACGCCGCGCGTGAGTTCGGGTTGAGTAGTTTTTCGACGACGCCGGCGGCACGTGATGCGTCCGTGACATGCAGGACATCGCCGGTGTATTTCGGCGCGATCTTGACGGCTGTGTGCCTGGCCGACGTGGTGGCGCCACCGATCAGCAGGGGGATTTTCAGCCCTTCGTGCTCAAATTCCTGGGCCACCTGCACCATTTCATCGAGGCTCGGCGTGATCAGGCCGCTCAGGCCCACAATGTCGACCTGCTGGGCCTTCGCCTCTTCAATGATCTTCGTGCAGGGCACCATGACCCCCAGATCGATCACTTCGTATCCGTTGCAGCCCAGCACCACGCCCACGATATTCTTGCCGATGTCATGGACGTCGCCCTTCACGGTGGCCATCAGCACGCGGCCGCGTTTCTTCTGGGCCGCGCCCTGGGCCTTGCGTTCCTCCTCCATGTAGGGAAGAAGATGGTTGACGGCCCGCTTCATGACCCGTGCGCTCTTCACCACCTGTGGCAGGAACATCTTGCCCTCGCCGAACAGGTCGCCCACCGTCTGCATGCCGCGCATCAGCGGGCCTTCGATGATTTCGAGGCTCGTGGCGTAGTGCGTCCTGGCCTCCTCCACGTCCCCCTCGACGTAGTCGGTCAACCCTTTCACAAGCGCGTGCGCCAGCCGTTCTTCGACGTCGAGGCTCCGCCAGGCGTCGGCCTTCGCCGTGTCGGCTGGATCGCGTTTCTTCACCGTTTCGGCGTATTCGATGAGACGGTCGGTGGCGTCGGGGCGGCGGTCGAAGAGCACGTCCTCGATTCGCGTCATCAGATCCTTGTCGATGTCCTGGTAGACCGCCAACTGTCCGGCGTTGACGATGCCCATCTCCATGCCGGCCTGAATGGCATGGTAGAGAAACGCCGAATGCATGGCCTCTCGGACGGTCTCGTTGCCGCGGAAGGAAAACGAGATGTTGCTCACGCCTCCCGACACCTTCACCAGCGGCATCAGCTGCTTGATCCGCCGCGTCGCCTCGATGAAGTTCAGGGCGTAGCGGTTGTGCTCCTCGATGCCGGTGGCCACCGTGAGGATGTTGGGGTCGAAGATGATGTCTTCGGGGAGGAAGCCGACCTGCTCGGTAAGGAGCTTGTAGGCCCGCTGACAGATCGCAACCCGGCGCTCGACGTCGGTGGCCTGCCCTTCCTCGTCGAACGCCATGACGACGACGGCGGCGCCGTAGCGACGGACCGTCCGCGCCTGACGCAGAAAGGATTCCTCCCCCTCCTTGAGGCTGATCGAGTTGACGATCCCCTTCCCTTGCAGGCACTTGAGTCCGGCCTCGAGCACCTCGAACCGCGAACTATCGACCATGATGGGCACACGGGCAACGTCGGGCTCGCTGGAAAGCAGCGTGAGGAACTTGGTCATCACGGAAGGGCCGTCGAGCATGCCCTCGTCGACGTTGACGTCGATGATGTTGGCACCGTTCTCGACCTGCTGCCGTGCGACGCTGACCGCCTCTTCGTAGCGTTCCTCCTTGATGAGCCTGGAAAAAGCCCGGGAGCCGGTGACGTTGGTCCGCTCACCCACCACCGTAAAGCTGCTTTCCGGCCTGAGCTCCAGCATTTCGAGGCCCGAGTAGCGGCTGCGTCGCGTGGGCACGGCAGGCTTCCGCGGTGGATACTGCGAGACGGCTTCGGCGATCGCCTTGATGTGAGCCGGCGTCGTCCCGCAGCAGCCGCCGATAATGTTGAGCCAGCCCTCCTGAGCAAATTCCCCGAGAACCTTGGCCATCGCCTCGGGGGTCTCGTCAAAGCCTCCCAGGGCGTTGGGCAGGCCGGCATTCGGGTAGCAGCTCACCAGCCGGGGCGTGATCCGGGAAAGATCGGCGACGTGTGTTCGCAGTTTCTCAGGTCCAAGGGCACAGTTGATGCCCACGCTCAGCAGGTCGACGTGGCTCAGGCTCGTCCAGCAGGCCTCGACTGTCTGTGCTGAGAGGGTGCGTCCCCCTTCGAACACCGTAAACGAAGCCATCACCGGCAGACGCACGCCCGTGTCGCTGAAAACCTGCTCGATGGCGTAGAGACAGCTCTTGAGCACGAGCGTGTCGAAGGCGGTTTCTGCCAGCAGAAGATCAACGCCCCCCTCGATCAGTGCCTCGATCTGCTCCCGGTAGGTGGCCACCATCTGGTCGAAGGTGACGTCCCGGTGGCCGGGATCGGCGACGTTGCCGGCAATCGAGAGTTGCTTGTTCGTCGGCCCGATTGAACCGGCCACAAACCGCGGCCGATCTGGGGTCTTGGCGGTTGCAGCGTCGGCCGCCTCGCGGGCCAGCCGTGCGGCCACGAGATTGAGTTCGCGGGCCCGGTCTTCCAGGCCGAAGTCGGCCAAGGCCAGGCTTGTGGCACCAAAGGTATTGGTCTCGACGATGTCGGAGCCCGCCTCCAGGTAGGCCGCATGGATGCCCCGGATCGCATCCCCCTGCGACAGCGTGAGCACGTCGATGCAGTTCTTGAGATCTTTGGGGTGGTCGCGGAAAGGGGCACCGCGAAAGCCTTGCTCGTCGAGTTCTAGGGCATGCACCATGGTGCCCATCGCCCCATCGAGCACGGCAATGCGGTTGGCCAGCAGGGTGTGGAGCAAATCAGTTCGGGAGGGTTGGTGAGAGGGAGGCATCAGGTCTCTGGTCAGAAGGTGGTGAGAGCGGGCGGGAATCGCACGCAGGGCATTTTTGGGAGCGGCTTTGTGGCAACGGGAAGCAGCAATCACCTTTTTCGGCAAATCCTGCCCAACCGGATAATACTTTGCCCCTGGATGATAGACGAATGGGTGTTTGGGGCGCGTGACGAAACGGGGAAACCGCCTGCGGACGGGGACAAAATGCCTTGGAGGGGGCGGTGCCGGCGTTCGGTGGGCCGCTCAAGGGGCATGCACCGCTGAGACGATGCTCTGGCGGGGGTCCGGAAGAGGTCTTGGCGAGTTGCATGCTATGGAGGTTTTGGCGAGTATTCCTGAACTTGCGGCGGTCGGCGAACGCACAGGCGGACAGGAATGTACGGCCGTGCAGGAACGAAACGGCGGGCAGTCTGTCGAGACGGGCCGCGGAACCGTTCGTCGGTCGCCGTCCTCGCGGTTTCCCTCCCCCTCTGTCTTGGCGTTGGTGGTCGTGGCGGCCGTAGTCTGGGGCGCCGCCTGGCGAAATGATCAGCTCCGCTGGGAGGCCTCCCACCCGCCGCGGCCTGCCCGGCTGGCCCTGGAATTGCCCGCCACAGCCGGTGCTACGCGGACTCTTACGCCATGACAGGCATGACAGGCATGACAGGCATGACACACACGACGCTCCCCGCCAGCACACTCGACGCTCTCGATCGCGCCTTTCTCTGGCGGGCGGACCAGGCCCGTCCGTGGCCGACGGAATCGCCGGAGATCACTGCCAGCCCTGCCGAAACCAACGGTGTGGAGATCAGAGTCGTAGCGGCTGCCCGAGACGCTGAACCCGTCCCAGCTGCGGTGGACGTGGCCACTGCGGCCACCGCGGCCACTGCGGCGGTTACGGCGACCACTGGCATGGCTGTCCCGCAGCCGGGCGACGACTCGCTTGTTGACCGGCTCCTGCGAACGGTGCCGGACGCCTGGTCGCACCTGGCCCAGCGGGTGGAGGATGCCCACCGTGACGGCGGTCTTGTGATAGCCGTCACCGGTGCCCGTCACGGCGAGGGCCGCACCACGCTCGTCGAATGCCTGCGGCGAACACTCCTCGCCCGCGGCCGCCGCGTGGCATGCTGCGCGGGCGCCCCGGTTGACGTGGAGACAGTTCTCCGGGCAGATGATCCCGGTGGCTGCATCGTGCTTGTCGATGCGGGCATCTGGTTTCCGGGAGGACCGCTCCGCAGGGGCTGGCTTGAGCGGCAGAGTCTGGGCTGCAACGCCGTGATTCTGGTCCGTCGTGCTGATCAGCCCGAGTGCCCCGCTCGCGGGGTGGCGCTCGAGGCTGTCGGACTGAAAGTCATCGGTGAAGTGCTCACCATGTCGCCGCCGGCCACCACTGCGATCCGAGTCACCTGAAGAGGATTTGGCCATGTCATCTGCTGCTGGGTTTCCAGAGCCTGCCGCCGCTCTTCCAACGCTCACCGGCCCGCAGCATGCCGCCGTGGCAAAATTGGCCTATGCCGCCGACCAATCGGCCTCGATCGCGGTGCTGTGTGGTCCCGCCGGAGTCGGTAAGACGACGGTTCTCAGACACGTTGCCGCCATTGGCATGCCCACGGGCCGCACGATCCTGCTAGGCACCCAGGCCGAACTCGCCGACCCGGATCAGGCGATCGGGAGCGGGGATACGTGGTCTGCCGCGGCAGACCCTCCCGATCTGCTTCTCGTTGATGACGCGGATCGGGCAGCTGCTACCGACCTGTGTGAACTCATTGAACGGTGGCGGAGGCGTCGGGCAGACATCGTCTTTATCCTGGCCGGCCAGGGCCGACTGCTGTCGCTCATGGCGGGCGATACGAGACTCGAGCGTTCGGTGCGGCTGCGGGTCACGCTCCCTACGTTCACGCTTTCAGAATCAAGTCGGCTCGTCGCGGCCGTATGGCCGTTGCAACGCCCTGCGGCGGAGGACGAGGCCGACGGGGTGATCCGTACGATTCATGAGATCGCCGGCGGAGTCCCGGCGGTTGCGTTGCGGTTGGCCGAGATGGCCGCCATGCTCGCGGCCGCCGATCCGGGCCGCGGCCTCGTGCCGGAAGACATCGAGACGATCCACAGGCGTCTCTGGCTGACTGCCGCCTGAGCACCTTGGCGCGGCCGCCCGCGGGCAGGAGGCATTCACGCCGATGCCGCGGCCGCCCGCGCGAGATAGTCCTGCACCGAATCGGGTGAGCCGGGGGCTGTCCGGCGTCCTGGCGCAAATGCTGAGGCATCGATCGCCGGCGTGCGGCCGGTCATCAGATCGGCCAGCAGCACGGCCGTGCCGGTCGATTGATGGAGCCCGGCACGGAAATGCCCGGTGGCAATAAACGCATTGCTGCAGGACGGTACGGCACCCACAAAGGGAAGCCCGTCAACGGAGCCCGGCCGCAGTCCAGCCCACGACTGCTCGAGCGTCGCCGCGGGCAGCGGCCCGAGGAGGCCGTGTGCGAAGGCAAGCAGCCGCTGAACCGTCTGCGGAGTCGTGATCGGCTCGAAACCAGCATCCTCGATGGTCGAGCCGACGAGGAGCCGGCCATCGGCACGCGGTACGAGATATTCAAGTCCAACGTTCACGACCCGCGTGAGCACCTGCTCCGGCAGTCGCAACAGTGCGATCTGGCCGCGGATCGGCCGCGTTTCGATGCTGAGCCCGAGCGATTCCGCGAGGTGGCCGGACCAGGCGCCAGCGGCAAGGCAGTACGAATCGGCCCGCACGGTTTCGGTCGCCGGTTCGTCCTCGCTGCCGACGACATGGATGCCTTCGATCCGGCCGCGGCCACACTCGATCGCCCGAACCTCAGTAGCCGGCATGATTTCCACGCCCCGCAGGCGACACGACCGGGCGAGTGCCTCGAGGTGCCGAGGGGGCCGAATCCGCATCTCGTCTGGCAGCAGCAGGCCGTTCTCGATGCGGCCCCGTTCGACCGCAGCACGCAGGGCAGGTTCGCGGTTGGCTACGTCGGGGGCGGTGAGCCATTCGCAGCGAGCCCCCTTCGCCCGCCAGCCGGCCGCCGCCTCGTGGAGCCGTGCCGTCCCCTGTCCGTCACCCGCGACATAGAGGCCGCCGCACTGCGTCAATTCGTTATCGATACCGGTCTCGTCACGGAGCTCCCTGGCCCATGTGTGATGCAGCCGATCGGAATAGGCCGTGAAACGCTCCTGTGCCGTGGCGTCGGGGAAGTCGGGGGCGGGCGGGAAAATACCTGCCGCCGCCCACGAGGCAGTGTCCCGGCTGGCATCGCGAACGACCACGCGAACCCTCATGCCCCGTCCAGCCATTTCACGGGCGATTGACAGGCCGATGACACCTCCTCCGATGATGCAGCAGTCAATCATGGAGGCGTTCGTTCCTGGTTCCAGTTGCGGTGGTCCCAGCTGGTGTCGTCATCCCAGCTGTCGTGGTGGTTCCCGCTGTTTTTTAGGAAACGTCAGGCGTTGGTGGCGATCTCGGGGGTGTCGGCGATATTGACCCAGACATGCACGTGCGGCGATCCACGGAAGTGCCAGACGAACGAGGGGCCCTCCAGCCGCCAGCAATCCCAGACGCCATCCTTGCCGAGGTCTCCCGGACGGTAGAACGCAAGCCGACAGGCATCCAATCCGCCCTGCGTGTCGAGGCACTTTCTGGCTTCGCTGCGATCGGCGGCCCGGAACGGCTCGAGGAGCAGGCCGAGGACCCGCTCCATTTCAGCCCGCTGGTCAGTGGAGAGATCCGAAAGCAGGAGGCCGGATGCCGCGGAGCCGTGTCCCCTGAAGGCGACGGTGTTCTCCCGGGGCAGGATGTCGACGAGTGCCTGCGACCGCTGGCGGCCATCGAGCATCGCAAACACTCCGTTTGCCGCCACCGCCTGCGACCAGAAGACGTTGCCGGGATGGGTCGGCTCCTCGGTGTCGCCTCCGGCATCATGGCCGTAGAAGATCGGTCCGCCGAAGGCGACATGGTCGGCGGAGTCGCCATCGCAACGCAGTGTCATGTGCCGGCCGGTGAGGAGAAACTGAAACCGACCGGAACCGGGCTCACCGATAAGCGCGATCGACTGGTCGTGGCCGAATCCACCCGTGTCATCCTCCAACTGCTTGTCGAACCGGGCATGCCATTCCGGTGCGATGAGCTGCTCGAAGATGTCCCGGATCAGCCGCTGCTGATCACCGCTGAAAAAGTCCCCCGCGACGTCAGGTTCTGTGGCCTTCCAGTTGTTGGCCACCCGCGTCCGCAGCAGGCCGTATTTCGGATGCACGTGATCCCAGGGAACGCAGACCTTCTCCCGCTGCTGCGGCGAGAGGGAGGCATGCAGCATGCCGGCCAGCGTTTCGGATGTTTGTGCAGCGCCGGCAGGCCCGATGGCGGGCTCATCGCCGAGCAGGCGGCCGGAGCCCGCGGGAAGCGACAGGGCTCCCGCCGCGGAGGCGGCGGTGCCGGCGAGAAAACGGCGGCGTGAAAGGGACGTCATTGGGATGCGCATGGCTCAACTCTCAAAGTGTGGAGGCCGCGGCAAAGCCTACGGCATCACCGGCGCGGGTGCCACTGGCAGGACGGGCAGAAAAATGTCGATCGCTGGGCCTGCACGATCCGCCGAATGGCGCCGTCGCACTCGTGACAGGGCTTCCCTTCGCGGCCGTAGACGCGGTGTCGCAGCTGAAACTGACCAGATCGATTGTCTGCTGTCTTGTAGGTTTCATCGGTGATCGTCGATCCCTCCAGACGGACGGCCTCGGCGAGAATGCCGCGCGTTGCCGCAGCGATCTGCTCCCAGTGGTCGACGGTGAGCCGCCGGCACGGCACGCGAGGATCGATGCCCGCCTCGCGGAGAATTTCCGCGGCGTAAATGTTGCCGATGCCAGCCACCGCATGTTGGTCGAGCAGGGCGACCTTCACAGCGCGGCGGGAGGTGCCGAGGCGATCGCGAAGCTCGTCCCCCGTGATCGAGAGCCCGTCTGGTCCGAGCCTGTCAGGACCGCAAGCAGCGGCGAGGCCCCGTTCGTCGAGCAGGCGGATCGTCCCCAGGCCCCGCCGATCCCAGAAGGTGAGGCGGTGTCGGGCGGCGGGATCAGGCAGGCCATGGAAACCGATCTCCAAGCAAATCTCCATGCGGACATGCGTCTGCGTCGGTGGATCGGCCACCAGCATGAGCCCCGTCATCCGCGGTTCGATCACCAGCCATTCGCGGCCCGCCCGATCCTGCGAGTCCAGTTCGATGGCCACGCGTTTCCCGTAGCGGTGCATGGCAGCGACCGTCCGCCCAGTGAGCCGCCTTTGCATGGCCCGGGCCCCAGGCTGCAGGGAGATCGGCCGCACCGTCCGCCGCGGAAACGTGACGCCCTGAATCCGTAGGCCGGCGAGGTGCGCGATCCCGCGGCGCATCGTCTCGACTTCGGGCAATTCAGGCATGCTTCACCATGATTCGATGGTAGCACCGGCGGGGCAGGCTACAATTCATTGCGTGCGATTCCAGACCGCCACACACACCGCCGTACCAGAGCCGGGGCAACGATCATGACGCCAGCGACAACGACTGCTTCGCCGCCACTTTCGCAGGTGCCAGACGCACTGGGACGTTTCGGCCGGTTTGGTGGCCGATACGTTCCCGAAACGCTCTCCGCGGCGCTTGAGCAGTTGGAACAGGCCTACGGCGATGCCCTTGCGGATCCCACCTTCGCCGCCGAACTCGATGGCCTGCTGGCAGCGTTCGTCGGCCGGCCCACTCCCCTGCTCTTCGCGAAACGACTCACCGAACTCGCGGGGGGAGCACAGATCTATTTCAAGCGGGAGGATCTCAGCCATACCGGTGCCCACAAGATCAACAACACGCTCGGTCAGGGCCTGCTGGCGATCCGGATGGGCAAGCGGCGGATCATCGCCGAGACGGGGGCCGGACAACATGGCGTGGCCACGGCCACGGCGTGCGCCCGCTTCGGCCTGGAATGCATCGTCTACATGGGATCCGAGGACGTGCGGCGACAGGCTCCGAATGTCCGCAACATGCGGTTCATGGGCGCCGAGGTGCGACCGGTGGAGAGCGGATCGCGGACGCTTCGCGATGCGATCAACGAGGCGATGCGGGACTGGATGGGCTCGGTGGAAAACACGCATTACATCATCGGCTCAGTCGTCGGCCCGCATCCCTTTCCGCGGATCGTTCGAGATTTTCAGTCAGTGATCGGCCGGGAGACGGTGGATCAGTGCCGCCGGCAGCTTGGACGCCTTCCCGATATCGTGGTGGCCTGCGTGGGCGGCGGGAGCAATGCGGCCGGGATGTTTTATCCGTTCGTCGATCACCGGGACGTTCGTCTGGTGGGCGTCGAGGCGGGGGGCCGTTCCGGCAAGCCTGGCGACCATGCGGCGAGCCTGAGCTACGGCAGCCCCGGCATTCTGCACGGGAGTCTGAGCTATGTGCTGCAGGATGCGGATGGCCAGACATCCGACGTGCACTCCGTTTCGGCGGGTCTTGATTATCCGGGAGTCGGCCCGGAGCACAGCTACTGGCGGGATGCAGGCCGCGTGGAATACACGAGCGTCAGCGACGTGGAAGCGCTCGATGCCTTCGATCTCGTGGCCAAGAGGGAGGGCATTCTGCCGGCCCTTGAGACGTCGCATGCCCTGGCCTGGGCCGTGGAGGAGGCTGGCCGGCGGCCCCCGGAGGAGATTCTCGTCGTCTGCCTGTCGGGTCGCGGCGACAAAGACGCCGCCGAGATCGCCCGGCTGAGAGGCCTGAGCGACGCCGGTGCTTCGGCCTGATCGCCACGGTGCCGCGTCGCCTCCATTCACGACCCCGGCACGCGTCTGGGTCTCTCGATCTCTGCTCCCAACTCCTGCTCCCAACTCCTGCTCCCAAGCGGTTCTTCCAAATCGCCCCGACGATCATCCTCGAAGGAATCCTTCATGCCTGCCACGTCCGCGGATGCTGTGCCATCAAAATTGTCCGTGCTTGCGGACCTGTTTGCCACGCTTGGGCGACAGGGCCGTGGCGCCCTGGCGCCGTTTGTCACAGCTGGGGATCCCGACATGGAGACCACGCTGGCCGTGCTCGAGGCGATCGATCGGGCCGGTGCGTCACTGTGTGAACTCGGCGTGCCCTACAGCGATCCGATCGCCGACGGTCCTGTGATCCAGTCCTCCTACACGCGGTCCCTCGCGGCGGGCTTCACGCTCGAGCGGCTCTTCGAACTTTCCAGGGCGGCGACGCAGCGGGTCCGGATGCCGATCCTGGCGATGGCCAGCTACTCGTTGATCTTTCGCCGGGGGATCGACCGTTTCGTGGCCGACGCCGTGGCCGCCGGATTGTCCGGATTCGTCGTGCCAGACCTGCCGATCGAGGAATCGGACCAGCTTGATGCCGCCTGCCGGAAGGCGGGCCTGGCGCTTGTGCGTCTGGTCACACCCACTACGCCGCCGGAGCGTGCCGAGGCGATTGCCCGCAGATCCACAGGTTTTCTGTACTGCGTGTCGGTGGCGGGCGTGACCGGGGCCCGCACTGAACTGCCTTCAGGCCTGATTGAACGGGTCAAGTGGCTGCGGACGAAGACCGATGTGCCGATCCTCGTCGGCTTTGGGATTTCGAGCCCGGAGCAGGCGCGGGCTGTGGCCGAGGTGGCCGATGGCGTGATCGTGGGCTCGGCGGTGGTTCGACATCTTGCCGAGGCGGCAAACCAGCCACGCGACGTGTTCCTCGGCGGCATCGAACGCTACGTCGGCGATCTGGCCAAGGCCGTGTCGGGCGGGGTCACGCCCGCAGAAAACCCCGGTCGATGAGCCGCTGCTCGTGTGACGTGCCACGGAGCATCCGTGCGGCGAGTGGTGTGGCCATGAGCGTTGTGCCGATCGCCATGAGCACGAGCATGCAGGAGACCGCCGGCGGGATCACGCCCAGATCCGTGCCCACGTTGCAGACGATCAGTTCCATCAGCGCCCGCGTGTTCATGAGCACGCCCACGCAGGCCGCCTCCCTGGGTGGCATGCCACACACCCGAGCAGCCAGGCCGCAGCCGCCCCACTTGCCGAGCACGGCCACTGCCATCACGGCTGCGCACCAGCCCCATGCCTCCGGCGAATCGAGCGTGCCGATGTTTGTGCGAAGGCCGGTGTAGGTGAAGAAGATTGGGAGAAAGAAGACGGTGACGAAATCGGTGAGGTGGGCCGCGACCGCCTCTCGAAGACGCGGCGAACCGGAGAGCGACGCGCCGAGCAGAAAGGCCCCGAAGATCGCAAAAATCCCGATCAGGCTCGTCACGACCGCGGCTGCAAAGAGTGCCGCCAGCAGGAGCGACAGGGCGGCCGGAGAAAGGCGGGCTGTTGTGGGTGAAGCTTGGTGCGGGGCTTCGGGCGAGTTTTTGCGGGCGTCGGTGTCGTGGTCGGGGTGCGTCGCGGGGCCGGTGTCGTGGTCGCAGGCACGCTCCAGCCATGGCAGAACCCAAGGGCGGACGACAAACAACGTGAACGCTGCGAAGAGCAGCGTTGAGCCGATCATCTGCACAACGCTCCAGGGGTCGAACCTGCCGACGGCGATGGCGGAGACGGCGGCGAGCAGCGTCCAGCCCACGGCATCGTCGCAGGCCGCCGCGGCGATGACGGTGGCCCCGATGAGGGTGTGCTGCATGCCCATCTCGATGAGGATGCGACCGAGGATGGGGATCGCCGTGATGGACATCGCGGTGCCCAGGAAGAGGGCGAACGAGAGGGGATCGATCCGGTCCGCCCCACCAAGCACGGCCAGCCGTGGCATCATCAGCATGGCGAGACCCACTCCCAGAGCAAACGGGGCGACAATCCCGGCGAGTGAGATGGCGGCGGCGAGACGGCCCTGACGCCGGATGTGTGAAAAATCGAACTCGAGTCCGATGAGAAACAGAAGCAGCACCAGCCCGATCTGGCTCAAGCCGGTGAGCGTGGCGTCGAGGCCGGCGGTGCCCCCTTCAGCCGGATCGACACCTCCGCCAAAGATGGCTGCCGAGAGCCGCGGGGCCACGGCTCCCAGTGCCGAGGGCCCCAGGAGCAGTCCGGCGACGATCTCTCCGACCACGCTCGGCTGACCAAGCCAACGCGCCACCGCCGCCCCCAGTCGGGCTGCCAGGATGATCACGATCAGCTGCAGCAGAAGCATCCGCAGCGTCGCCTCCTGCCCAGCCGCCAGCAGAACCGGGATGCCCGAGACTGGTGCGAGTAAGGAGCAATTGATGGCGTCAAACATCGGCACTTCGTTTTCAAGAACTCAAGAATGACCGTTTCAAAACGATAGCTTCACACCTGCGGACGCGGGCCGCCGCGGTGCCAGGATATCGCTTCATCAAGATATTGGCCCGTCAGGCGATGCACGCGAGCGCAGCCAGTTCAGAGAGACTAGCCCGTCCAGAGAGACTAGCCCGCCAGGGAGACTAGCCCAAATTGTATTCGGCACGGCCTGGGCTGCCCCTCCGGTGGCGGCACGTTTTGAACGTCTCGGCTGTCCCCCTGGAAACCGGATTCCGCAAGTTAAAAACTCACGGCCACGATTCCCTCCCCGGAGGCCACAGGTTCTGGATCCCGATCATTTTCCGCGTGTCCGGTGCCCCCGTGGCGGCAAGTTTGCAACTTGTCCGGTGCTCCCGTGGCGGCGAGTTTGCAACTTGTCCGGGTCTCCCGCGGAGCGCCTGCCGCCCGAATCTAACCCGCCACCTGCTTCGCGGGGTAGGGATCACCCACTCGATTCGACCAACTGCGCCGTCCAGTGGGGCTGCAGTTCGGCTGCTTCCACGGCGATGCCCGCCCGCACGAGCCTGACGAGCATCTCGGAGAGAGCAGGCCGGAGGGCGGCCGTCGTGCCCTCGGTCGGTCCATGAAGCAGGGCCTCGAGCGTATCGGCGTCGAACACATGTGTGGAATCGGCCAGCGTTCCGATCACCACGGCGGCCGCCTCGGCCTGACCGGGGCATGACAGGCGATACCTCCAGGGACGACCGGCAGAAAAGGCCACGAAGGTGGCGGGCCCCTGTTGCACGAGCCGTCCATTCGAGAGAACCGCCAGATGCGTGAAACAGTCCGGCACGCGGGCGTCGTCGATGGCGGCGATCACGGTGCGGCCGCCGATCTGCAGGTCGCCGATCAGCCGCTCGGTCGATCGCCGCTGGGCCGGGTCGAGGTTTCCGAACGGATCGTCGAGCACCAGCACATCGGGCATGTGCATCAGCGCCCTGCCGATGAGCAGCAATTTCCCCTGCCCGTCGGGCAGTCGATCGATCAGCGTGCCCCCCTTGCCGCGCAAGTCCGCGACGTCGAGCGCCCGATCCACCGCCTGCCGGAGGCCGCTGCCGGCCAGCCCGGCCGAGCCGGCGAAGAGTGCCAGAAACTCGTCGGCCCGCACGGCCGGCCAGGATGGCATGTGCGGCGGCGCGTAGCCGATCCGCTGCCGCACGGCGTCGGGATCACGGCGGACTGAGTGACCGGCGAGCCGGATGTCACCGCCCCGGATGTCAATGGCGGTCGCGACCGCCGCAAGGAGCGTGCTCTTGCCGGCCCCCGACCTGCCGATGAGTGCCAGCGTTTCACCCTGCGCGACCGTCAACGAGAGGCGGTCGAGCACCATCTGCCCACCCCGTTCGACGATCACGCGGTCGCATTGGATCATGCTGGTCCTCGTCGCGTGGCCTGGCGGCACGTCCGTTCGGATGGTGTTTCGGGCGTCTTTGCTTCTGTCTTCCTGGGCGTCTTTCTGAGCATGGCATGGTGGCATCCGCGTCATGTCGCGGATGATGCCGCCCGACCCAGCCGCTCGGCCGTCATTTCCAGTGACACGAGCAGGCCCTTCGCCTTGTTGAGCGTCTCCTGAAACTCGCTCTCCGGCACGCTGTCAGCCACGATCCCGGCGCCCGACTGCACGTAGGCCTTGCCGCCGGTGATCACGACGGTCCGCAGGGCGATGCAGGTATCCATTGCGCCGCTGAAGTCGATGTAGCCGACGGCGCCGGCATAGGGACCGCGTTTTCGCGGTTCCAGCTCGTCGATGATCTCCATGGCCCGGATTTTCGGGGCTCCCGAAACCGTGCCCGCTGGCAGGCAGGCCCGCAACGCGTCGAACGCCGTCGTGCCGGCCGCCAGCTGACCGGTAACGTTGCTCGTGATGTGCATCACATGGCTGTATCGCTCGATCGACATCACGTCGCTGAGCACCACCGAGCCGATGTTCGACACGCGACCGACGTCGTTGCGGCCGAGATCGATGAGCATGACGTGTTCCGCCCGCTCCTTGGGGTCGGCCAGCAGGCCCTCGGCCAGGACCGCATCTTCCTCGGGCGTTTTGCCCCGCGGACGAGTGCCGGCCAACGGCCGCACCGTCACCTGGCCGTCCACGACGCGAACCATGATTTCCGGCGAGCTGCCCACGAGCGTGGCGAACGGCGTTCGCAGGTAGAACATGAAGGGGCTGGGGTTCACGACCCGGAGCGTGCGGTAGAGCTCGAGAGCCGGGAGGTCAAACGGCAGTTCGAGGCGGCGGCTGAGCACCACCTGAAAGACGTCTCCGGCATGGATGTATTCGATGGCCTTTTCGGCGGCGGCCAGGAACTCTTCGCGGGTCGATGCCGCCCGGGCGGTGCCCGTTTCGAGGCATCGCGGCTCGCGCTTCGGGCCGATGTCCGCCGCAGGCGGCCAGGGGCAGGGTCGGAAGAGCTGCTCAATCGTGGCATCGATGCGGCGGCATGCCTCTTCGTAGCCCTGACGGGCAAGCTCAGCATGACGTTCGGGAGCCGAGTCTGCCGCCACGTGGGCGAGCACCACGACATCGAGCGACTTGGTGACGTTGTCGAAAACAAGCAGCCGGTCGTACAGGGCAAAGCAGAGATCGGGCAGTCGGAGATCGTCGGCTGGAGGGTGCGGCAGGCGTTCCGCGTAGCGGACCGAGTCGTAGGCCGCATAGCCGACGGCTCCGCTGGTGAACGGCGGCAGTTCAGCCAGGTGGGCTGGTTTGTAAACAGCCATCCGCCGCTCGAGGTCGGAGAGCGGATCAGACGACTCGAATTCCTCCACCTGGTCCGCACCCTTCTGGGTCGGCCCCATCTGCGTGATCCGCACCCTCGTGCCGAAGGCCTCGAACCGCAGGAATGGCTCGGCACCCAGAAAGCTGTACCGGCCGACCTTCTCGCCGCCGATGACGCTTTCAAAAAGGCAGGCGGATTCGCCGGCGTCGATCCGGGCAAATGCCGACAGCGGCGTGAGTCCGTCGGCAAACAGCCGGCGGTAGACAGGCACGAGACGAAAGTCTCTCGCCAGGGCGTCGAAGCGTTGCCGGTCCGGAAGGTGTGACATGGACGGATGGACCCTACGGGACCGGCTCAGCCAGAGGAGACGCCGCCAAGCCTGGAAAAAGTTCAGAAAAAGTTCGGAAAACGACAGAGTACCGACCGGGTGCCGAGGGCAACAGGGAGGATGCCTGTTTTCGGCCCACCGTCGAACGGACGGACTTTCCCGTGGCCGGCCTTTGGGCCGAAGGCGACCTTCTGACTGCCGGCCGCTATGATTCATCCGTGGGCTCAGCCGCGGATTCAGCGTTGTGGATGCAGCGCGGATTCAGGCCAGAGCGAATGCAGCGGGGCATTCGCCACGCGATCATCACGCAGGCAATACGCAGGCAACGCGTAGGCAACGCTTAGGATAGACCGGCCATGAAGTGTCAGCAGTGCGAGAAACAGGCGGTGTTCCACATCACGGAACTCGAGACCGGCTCAGTCCGCGAACTCCACCTCTGCGAGGATCATGCGCGGGTCTACCTGAACCAGGCCGAGGGGAGCGGGGGCCCTGCCGAGGACGCCGAAGGGAGCGGTGCAGCACCTGGTGGAGCCGGCTCTCTGAACGCAGGGCTGGGTGTCGGGCAGACCGCCGATGAACTGGCGGTTCTCGACCAGAAAGCCTGCGACATGTGCGGCATCACGTTCTTCGAGTTTCGTAATCAGGGGCGGCTCGGCTGTCCGCACGACTACGTCCAGTTTGCCAAGGAACTCGAACCGCTGATCGCGAACATCCATGGTGCGACCGAACACACCGGCAGAAGGCCGTCGAGATCAAAGCAACTGGCGGGAGACGCCGCGGGAGACGCCGCTGCCGACGGCACTGGCGAACTCACAGGTGTGATCGGGCTGCGGCATGAGATGAAAGAGGCAATCGCCTGTGAAGACTATGAAAAGGCCAAGGAAAACCGCGATGCCATCCGGGCAATCGAGGACCGCTGGATTCCCACAGACCGCCCGGAGCGACAGGAGTGAGGAGGTGCCACACGGCCCTCTCGCATGCAGACTATGAAACTTGAATCGCTTACCCAATCGATCGGCGAATGGCTGCGTGGCACCGGGCCTGAGTCGGACATCGTCATGAGCAGCCGTGTGCGGCTGGCCCGCAACCTCCCACAGTATCCGTTCGTGAGCCGGGCCTCCGAGCAGGACCGGGCCGACATCGAGCGGTTTCTGCGGGAGCGGATCGCCATGGCTCCGGTGGGAAAGAGCCTGGAGTCGATCGACGTGGGCGGTCTGGAGGAGATCGACCGCCAATTCCTCGTCGAGCGGCAACTCATCAGCCGGGAACATGCCGATGCCCAGGGGGCAAGGAGCGTGGCGATCGATCAGCTCGAGCAGGTCAGCCTGATGATCAACGAGGAGGATCACCTCCGCATCCAGTGCATCCACAGCGGGCTCGACCTCCGCGGGGTCTGGGAGCAGATCAAGGTGGTCGACGAACAGATCGAGCAGGTCGTGCCCTACGCGTTTCACCCCCGGTTTGGCTACCTCACGGCCTGTCCGACCAACGTGGGCACCGGCATCCGGGTGAGCGTCATGCTCCACCTGCCAGCGCTCGTGATCACCCGTCAGATCGACAAGGTGTTTCGCAGCCTGCACAAGATCTCGCTGGCGGTACGCGGTCTGTATGGCGAGGGATCGCAGGCGATGGGAGACTTCTACCAGATCTCGAATCAGACCACGCTCGGCAAGTCCGAAGAGGAGCTCGTCGAGCAGGTGGGCGACGTCGTGCCGGTGCTGATCGATTACGAGCGGCGTGCCCGGGAGTTTCTCGTGCGTGAGACAGAGCAGAACGTGCACGATCAAGTGAGCCGGGCCTACGGCATCCTGCGGACGGCCCAGACGATCAGCGCTGAAGAGACAATGCAGTTGCTCTCACGGGTGCGCATGGGTGTGCTGCTCGGGCTGATCGGCGACGTGAAGATCGCCGACATCAATTCGCTCCTGATCCGCACCCAGCCTGCGCATCTTCAGAAGCTGCGGGGTGTCGAACTCGACACGAAAGACCGCAACATCGAGCGGGCCCGCTATCTCCGGCAGCACTTTGAGGCGGGTGGCCAAAACGTGAACTGATCCGGCCTCACCCCACCTTGTGTGTTGCGTTCTCAAGTCACGCCGGGCCAGAGAGCATCCGGCGGAGCGGTGCCACAACAGACGGTGGCACGAATTTGAGCAGTGCCTCGTCGTCGGCAAGTGGTGTGATCTGCTTGAGCAGTGACGAGGAGATGTGCGAATACTGCGCGTCGGCCATCAGAAACACCGTCTCGACCGCGGGATCGAGCTTTCGATTGGCCAGCGTCATGGTGAACTCCGCGTCGATGTCGGTCAGTGACCGCACTCCCCGCAGGAGAACATGCGCCCCCTGCTCGCGGACAAACGCCACCGAGAGGCCGCTGAACAATTCCACGCGGACATTGGTCAGATCGGCGACGGAATCACGTACGAGTTGCACGCGGTCGGCCAGCGAAAAGATAGGCTGTTTTTCCGGGTTGATGCCAACGCCGACGACGATCGCGTCAAAGACCCGGCTGGCCCGCTGAATCACGTCGAGATGGCCGAGGGTGATCGGATCGAAAGACCCCGTGTAAACGGCGATGCGCGGGTGGGGGGCGTGGTGGGCCACGTGCGAAAAACTCCGGTGGTTATTCGGGTAGGCTCTCAAAAACCTCCGCCGGAGGTCTTTTTTGGGAGGTTGTGTGGACTCTCGTCGCCGCCGCCGTCAGCTGCAGACTGGTGGGCATCCCGCGGCAGAGCCGATATCGTAGTGGGAATTGCCGGTCGTGCGAATGCCCGTCTGCTGGAGGTAGGGATCCCGTGTTGAAACTGATGCCGTTTATCGGAATGGTCGTCTCAGGCCTGGTGGCAATCCTGTTTGTCGCGGATCTGGCGGCGGGATTTCCATTTCAGCGTGTCAGCGTGCTGACCGACATCGGGTTCATCGTGAGCAGTGCAATCCTGGCCTACATGAGTTGGACGATCATGGAGAAGCCGCGTCGCTGACCGGGGCAGGGTCGGCACGTGACCCGGTCGTACGAGGCGGCTTTGCCACGGTCGTTTCCGGAATGCCATCTCGAATAGCTACGCCATCTCGAACAGCTACGCCATCTCGAACAGCTACGCCACCTTGAAGACCGAGCCACCCACAGGGAGGCGACCGGCGCCCGTGATGAGGGCCGGCAGATCCGCGAGCGTGGCGAACATGGCCTGCCCCGGCCCGTTCTGCCGTTCCGCCCAGTTCCACCACTGCTCGATCCGTCCGCGGATCGTCGCAGGATCGGGGAATGGGCCCTGCCCTCCCACGTCGAGCACAGCAAGCGTGCCCGGCAACGGTCCTCGGTGAGCACCCCAGGCCAGCAACCGGCCCGCCAGGCCCGGCGGCATGGCTGTGGACTGGGTCACTTCCCAGAGTCCCCAGAGCGTGTTCCGGCAGGGCCAGCCGGAGGGCGCCGGCCGCCGGGAGCCGCGGGCAACGTCGTCAAACCGGTCGCGGCAGGCAACGCGGATACCGCCGTCAACCAACAGTCGTCGGTGTTCCGGCGACAATGGCCCACGCACCGCGGCAACATCGATTCCGGGGGCCTCCGCGGCGGTCCGCGCGAGGAGTTGTCGTAGCTCCTGCCGCGACACAGCGGCGGGAATCTCCAGGGCCACGGCTGACCGGGCCGCTCCAACACCAGGATGTCCGGCCACCAGCGGCAGCCGATCGATCGACGTAATCCAGGTCAACGGCACGGCTGATCGGCGACCATATTCGAGGCATGCGTCAGCCGCTGCCGACGGCATTCCTGTGGGCAACGGACAGCAGATGACCAGCGTGGTCGGCAGCCCCGTTCGGCTCATGACACATCCCCCGTCATTTCGGATCGACTGCAGATCCTTCCGCAGTCACGACTTCTCCTGGGGTATCGTCGTGGCTTTCGGTGGTTCTGGAATTTCCCCGGCCGAATCAGCCGGCGCGACCAGGCGACCGGGGGGCATGGGCAGTTTTTCTGGCCGTCGGTCCGGGTGGGTGGCATGCGCAGTTTCCCAATTCGCCATGGCCGCAACCAGGCTGTCGCTGACGGCCGTGGCGGCCTCCACGGTGGGATCGATGCCGCAGGTGCGGAGGGCGGCTGACGTAATCGGGCTGAGGCTCGCAATCCGCCATTGCCTGATCCTGGGGCCGAATAACTGGACGGCCGACTCGGCGATCAGGGAACTGGTCACCGTGATCCAGTCGACAGGTGCCTGATCGATCGCCGCGGCGGTTGCCGAGTCGAGCGTGGTCACGGGCTCGCTCGAATAGGCCGATACCTCCGTTACCGCGTGTCCCATCGATTCGAGTTCCCGCCGCATCACGTCGCGGCCGCGGTTGGCTCGCACGAGGAGAAACCGGGCCGGGCCGGGCGCTTTGCCAAACGCGCTGACGAGGCCCTCCGAGCGGAACAGTTCGGGCGTGAGGTCGCAGGAGAAGCCGGCACGTTCCAATTCCTGACGCGTGGCCGGACCGATGGCTGCCAGCTTCGCGGTGCCAAGCGCCCGACCGTCGAGCCCGGCCTCCCGCAAGCGACCGATGAAGCCCCGAACACCGTTGGCACTTGCGAATACAATCCAGTCGAAGCTGCCAGCCTCACGGATCGCGTCATCGAGAGGCTGCCACGAGGCGGGCGGACCGATGCGGATCGCAGGCACTCCGAGGCAACTACCCCCGGCCGCGCGGATCAGGGACTCGAGGTCTTCTCCCTGCCCGGGCGGCCGCGTATTCACGACGCGGCGGCCTGCGAGCGGCCCCTGCGCCGGTGTCACGGCGATCACGTCGATTGGTTGTGCCACTTCGCCCACGATCACCACGGCCGGCGAGGGCCAGTTGTGTCGTTCAAAATCAGCGGCGCAGCCCGCCAGCGTGCTGACGGCGATCCGCTGATCGGGCCATGAGCAGTGGCTGACGATCGTGACCGGGGTCAGGGCCGGCTTTCCCGCCGACAAAAGCCCGCTCGACCACCGCCCGACCTGCTCCACGCCCATGTAAATCGCGAGTGTTCCCGGGAGGGCGGCGAGTGCTCGGAAGTCGATTCCTTCCCGTTTGTCGGATGCTTCGTGGCCGGTGACGATGGTGATGCTCGACGCCGCCGAGCGGCTCGTCAGCGGAATGCCGGCGGCGGCGGCAGCGGCGGCCGCCGCCGTGATGCCAGGCACGATCTCGACTGGAATGCCGGCATCTCTGACAGGGGCCAGCTCTTCGCTGAGCCTGCCAAACACCGCGGGATCGCCCCCCTTGAGCCGCACCACAGTGCGGCCTTCGGCTGCCAGTCGTGCGAGCAGCCTGCCGGTGGCCTCGCCGGGATCGTGATCGCCTTCACGGCCGTCCCGCGGCACTGCCAGCCGTTCAACGGCTGGGGCGACCATGTCCAGCACGGCACCCGGCACGAGGGTGTCGTAGACCACCACATCGGCCCGCCGCAGGCATTCCACGGCCCGCACCGTCAGCAGGGCCGGGTCGCCGGGGCCGGCGCCAACAAACAGCACCCTGCCCTGGCGAATATCGCTCGCGGCAGGGGGAGATGGGCTGACTGTGGGCATCGGAAGACCGGCGGTGTGGAGGCGGTCGCCCTTGGGGCGGCGTGGCTGTGGGGAGTTTGCCGGCGTTTGGCCGGATCTTGTTTTTGCGGACGGCGAGAAAGACTAGACCTTTGAGGCTCGAGGAGCCGGGGGCTACACTCTCAAGCCTAGACTGGCCGGGAAGCTAGACTGGCCGGGAAGCCATGGTTCTGCTTTCCTGCCCTGACGTGATCGAATGGCAGCATACCGTGCGGGCCGGATTGTCGGACCTCTCCCTGCCTGTTCTGCCGGGAATCCCTCGCGATTCAAACATCCATGCCCAATGATCCTCCCGCAGCCAGACCTGGAACAGGTTCTGCCGTTCCGCAGCCATCGTCATCCCTATCGCCGACGGAGCGTTCGCGGCTCACGCAGTGCTTTCACCACGGCTCGCAGAGCGTTGCCAAGAATATCGATTACGCCATCGAGATGTTCTCGGTCTGTGTGGTGGGCGACCCGGCAAACGCGACCTACCTGCAAAACTTTTTAGGGGCCCTGCGGCTGAAACACGGCGTCAAAAAGGGGGGCGGCCTGGCGTCGCTCTGGTCGGCCGGCGGAAAGGGTGGCCTGCGAAAGCTTGTCGCGGCCGGAAAACACCGCGAGGCGATCCTCCAGGGGGTGAGTATCGTCAGGGCCAACCCCAGCGATCACGGCAGCCTGCTAGTCATGGCGGAGGCCAGCGGACGACTTGGATTCGCCGATGTCCAGCGGGTGTATCTGAAAGCTGCTCTCGACGCCGCGCCCGCGGATGCGGAAGTAAACCGCAAATGTGCGGATTTCCTGGCCAGTTACGGGGAATACGACCAGGCCGTTGCCTGCTGGATGCGGATCGGCAACGTCAAGGGAATGGCTGACGAGGCCCAGCGGGAAATCGCAAGGTTGCAGGTCGACAAGACGATCTCCGCGGGCGAAGGACTGACCGGCCGAAAGTCGGTCGCGGTGGCAGGGGCTGCGGCCGGCGACAAGGCGGCCGCTGCCGGAGAAGCCCCAGCCACGGATCGTCGCACCACGCTGCAGCAGACGATCGCCAAGGATCCGACTGCTGTCGAGGCGTATCTGGAACTGGCCGACCTGATCGAGCGAGATGCTTCGCTCGAAGAAGCCCAGCAGATGCTCACCAAAGCCCTGTCGGCATCGGGCAATGACATGAAGGTCCGCGAGCACGTGGAAGACCGCCAGCTCCGCTGGGCGCGAAGCCGACTGCATCTGGCGGAGAAAAGGCTGGCCGAGGAGGATACCCCGGACAATCAAGCGGCCGTCGAGCGGTTGCGCTCCACGCAGCTCAAGCATGAGATCGATGTCTATTCAGCCCGCTCCGCCCGGTATCCGGAAAACACAAACTGGAAATATGAACTGGCCCTGCGGCTCAAGGCGGCTGGCAGCCACTCCGAGGCCATCAAGCATTTTCAGGACGTGCTGCAGGACGCCCGCCGCAAGGGGGCGGTCGCCCTCGAACTGGGCGAGTGCTTCCAGAAAATCCGCCAGTATCCCCTGGCGATGCGAAACTACCAGGCAGCGGTCGAATCCCTGACCGACCGGGAAGTGGAGCTCCGCAAACGGGCCCTCTACCGGGCTGGGGTGCTCGCGATGGGGCTGGACGATGTGGACTCGGCCCGAAAATACCTCTCCACGCTGGCAGAACTCGACTTTAGCTACCGGGATGTGGCTCAACGTCTGGACAAGTTGACCTCGGCAAAGGATAAAGGGGCGTCGAGCTAGTCCAAAAGCATCCTCACGATCGCTCCGGCTGGCGGCGTCCAACCCTCTCTCGCGGCGGCGACTGGCTCCGAGCCGTCGGTTTTGAAGACGTCGACGCGAGTGTCGCAGACTCCGGGTTGTGTTGGTCCTGATTCGATTTTTCCGATTTCTCGTTTTTCCGTTTTCTTTTTTTCCGTTTTGAAGGGGTAGGATCCGGCATGCCACACTCGGCCAGCGCCAAGAAGCGACACAAGCAGAATCTCCGCAATAGGGAACGCAACCGTGCGGCCAAATCGGAGCTCAAGTCCCACGTACGCAAGGTGCTTTCGGCGATCGACGCCGGCGACATCACCCAGGCCCGAGAGGCGCTGCGGACGGTGGCGAGTAGTGCCGACAAGGCCGCCGCCTCGCACAAGATCCACCGCAACAAAGCGGCCCGTATCAAGTCGCGACTGTCTGCCCGAATGCTGTCGGCTTCCAAGGGCGGCACGGTTGCCAGCCCCGCCAAGGGTAGTGCAGTCAAGAGTAGTGCAGTGAAGAGTGGCGGTGCCAAGAGCAAGACGGCCAAAAGCAGTGCGGCGAAGAGCGGCGGCAAGGCCTCTGGCGGAAGCAAGAAGGCAGCCACCAAGCCGAAAGCGTGAACGGAACGAGGCAGGGGTTCACCACTCGATGCGGGTCGCATCGAAGATCGGACCCTCAATGCAGGTGCGACGGTAGTCCCAACCGCCTGATGTATCGCGGACACGGGCCACGCACGTGAAGCAGATCCCGATCCCGCAGGCCATCGGGGCCTCGAGGGATACGTCGCACGAAATCGTTCGTGCTGCGGACCATCGGGCCACCGCCGCCATCATCGGCTCGGGGCCGCAGCAGGCGATGCGGAGGCTGCCGGCACCGAGGTCGCGTGGGGTGGTATGGCTGCCAGTCCCGCTGAAACCAGGCGGGCCAAACAGGGAGTCGAGGAGATCGACGACCGTGCCACGGAGACCGGCTGAACCGTCGAGCGTGGCCTGGTGCACGTCGATGCCGGCCGCCCGGAAGTCTTCAATGCCGCCGAACAGTCCGGCGTGCCTGGCACCCCAGCAGCAGGTGACGCTGCCCGACCGCGGTGGCGGCAGTCGAGATGGAGGTCCATACGTCGTGCGTCCGAGCCGTTCACGGCCCAGGCCCAGTAGGGCCGTCTGGCCGATGCCCCCCGCAACGAGCACGAGGTGATCCACTGCCGGAAACTGGAACCCATTGCCCAGCGGCCCCCAGACGATCAGTTCATGGCCGGCGGCAATCTCGCAAAGAGCGGTCGTAAACCTCCCATGCACGGCATAAATGAAGTCGGCGTAGCGACGGGACGGATTTCCCCCGGGATCAGCTGCGGCGTCCGAGAAGGTGTCATACACGGCCAGAGGACGGGCCAGCAGCGGGTCGCTGCGGTGAGGAATGCGGACCATGGCAAACTGCCCAGGGACCGCAGCAACGGCGATTGCAGGGCAGTCGAGCCGGAGCCGCCACGTGGCGTCGGCAATGCGGGTGTTGGATACGATCCGCGCCGACGTGAACGCGGCGGTATCGGCATAGCAGGGCTGCGGCGTGGTGGTTTCGGCCGCGTTGCTCGGAGTGGCGGTGTTCATCGATTGCTTCCGGTTGCGTGTGCCCTCGCTTCGGGCGGCGGATGATGTGCCGGCACGCGGCTTTCGTCAAACGCCGCGGGGCTTTCGCCAGGAGGAGGCCTTCCCGGGCCGGCGTGGCCGGCGTGGGCCCCGGCCCGCTGCTGGCCGCCGCGGTTCCGAAACACTTCCCTGCGATCCGGAGGCTTCGAGCCTGGCTCGGGGTGGTGGCGTCTGGCTACGGGAGTTTTGGCCCCTGCCTCCCACTGCCCTACCTCCCGCTGCCCTGCCCCCCACGGCCCTGCCACCCGCTTCTCTGCCACTCTCTGTCGTGGAGGTACTCCTGCCTGCCCCTTGTCCTGCTCGCGGCCGCGACCGGCCCGATGGGCCCTCGCGTCCGGGGCGTTGCGGCGGCCTCCCCTCACGAACTGGTTCGTTCATCCGTCCGGCCTCGACGGGGCCGACGGCCGCGATGGCGTCCTGCCGCAGGGCCTCGATCTCATTCCACGACAGGGGCCGCCACTGGCTGGGCAGGAGGTTGCCCAGGGACAACTTGCCGACACCGACCCGCTTGAGTTGGTGGACCTTGTGCCCGAGTCTCGCCAGCATGCGGCGGATCTCCCGGTTCTTTCCCTCGTCGAGAATCATCTCGAGAACGGCACTCAATTTGTGCTGCGAACGGATCTCGACCCGCTTGGCATGCACCTTGCCCTCGGCCAGGGTGATGCCGCGGCGGATCTTGTCGAGGAGTTCCTGTGACGGCACGCCCGCTACCTGAACGAGATATTTCTTCTCCACGCCGTAGCGGGGATGGGAGAGAAGGTTTGCCAGCGGACCGTCGTTGGTCACCAGAATCAGCCCCTCGCTCATGCGGTCGAGCCGACCGATGGCAAACAGCCGCTGCTCTGCCGGCACCAGATCGACCACCCGCGGCCGGCCGGCCGGGTCGAAGTTGGTTGTCACCACGCCGACAGGCTTGTTGAGCATGTAGACGACCCGCTTCGGATTGGGGAGCTTCTCACCGTCCACCCGAACCTCGGACTTGAGCGGATCGATTCGGGTTCCCAACTGCGTGACGATCTGTCTATCGACTTCGACACGTCCGGTCGTGATCAGTTCCTCGCAGTTTCGCCGACTTCCCAGCCCTGCCGAGGCAAGCACTTTTTGCAGCCTCTCCAGACCGTCGTCGATCGCCTGAAGCCGGCGTTTTGCTGCACTGCGTGCATCGTCTTCGTCAGGGAGTTCCTGCCGAGCCGGAGGCCGCCTCGATGTAATCCGCGACGGCTCCACGCGGGGAGACCGGACCGGCCGTGATGGACGTGCAGGCCGGCCTGCACGAACCGCAGCTGGACGAACCGCAGAAGGACGAACCGAATCCGGACGGCCGGTTTCGGTGCGACTGGTTGTGGGGGAGCGAGAAGGCCTCGATGGGCGCGGCGGGCGGTCTGAGGGCACGGTGGGGATATCCGTCGAAAGAAAGGCCGAAAGGGGGGCGAACGGCGTGCACCGTTGAATCGCCTGAAACCCGATCATACACAGGCGGCCGGCAAGGCGGTGGATCGGTGGCAATCCGCGGCGAACGCTCTGGCCTGGGCCGCTCGCGGATTGCGGAGGTCGCGGAGGCTATTGCGCGGGGGCCCACCAGCGGGAGCGACGGACTTCCGGTACAGGCACGGCAAAGTCGCGGGGCCGCAAGCCATCCAGGAGCGACACGCCGGGGCTGGATGTCAGCGGGCCACCCTCGAGGTAGGGATCAAACCGCACGGCCTTCCGCTGCTGGGATCGGACGGGGCCCGGGTCGAGCCAGTCGGGCTTGCCCAGGGAGGCGCACCCGGAGCAGGTTGCCAGGGCTGAAATCAGGGCCGCAACGACCGCGGGTAGCAGCAAAGAATGAAGCAGGTGCATTGTGGACCCACCGGGGCTGGAGGGCTGACGGGGGCCGAGAGTGTAGGGATGAGAGCCCGAGTCCCCCAAGGCCGGTTTCACGCGTGTCGCGGTGCGTGGGGGGCGGGTTGAGCGAGCTCAGCGGTCATGCGTTCATGCGTTCATGGTAGCTGCACATGCAAGAGGGTTGCGTGATCGCCACTGCTCGAGGCGGGCGAGAGCACCTGCCTTCCGATCGCGGCCGGCAGCAGAACGCACGCCCCCTGTGTGAGCGGTGGCAACTGCCAGTGAGCATCAAGGTGGAGGGTGCCGGAGAGCACGGCGAGGAAATGCCAGGTGTCGTCGCCGCCCACGGCCCAGTCGCTGGAGGGCCGGACCTCGTCAAATAGAAAATAATCACAGCTCACGAGCCGGCGGGCCGCGGCGTCGGCGGGGAGCGGTTCACCTGCCGATCGACTGCCCTCTCGCCGCACTGGGCCGACGGGCCCGAAGTGTGTGACGGCCTCGAGGCCTGCCTCGATGTGGAGTGGCCGGGGTGTGCCGTCGGCCGACGTGCGGTTCCAGTCATACAGCCGATAGGTGACATCGCTCGATTCCTGGATCTCGGCGACGACGAGCCCTGCCCCGATCGCGTGCACCGTGCCGGCGGGAATGAAGACGCAGTCGCCAGCCTGGGGCTCGAAGGCATGCAGAACATCCTCGCAGCGGCCCGCCCGCAGGGCTTCGGCGAGCGCCGGGCGATCGATGCCTGGGCGGAGCCCTGCGTAGATACGGCTGCCGGGGGCGGCGTCAATCACATACCAGGCCTCCGTCTTGCCCAGATCGGGCGGCGCGCGCCTGGCCGCCCTGGCATCGTCAGGATGCACCTGCACCGAGAGGTCGCGACAGGCATCGAGGAACTTGAAGAGCAGCGGGAAAACAGCCCGAGGGGCATGGCGGCCCAGGAGTTCACGACCGTGTTCACGGACCAGATCCCCCAGCGAACGTCCCGCCAGCGGACCGGCTGCCACGATACTCTGATCGGCACCACGGTCGACGAGATCCCACGACTCGGCAAAGTCATCACCTGGCGGCAGCGTTCTGCCCAGGCTCGTCACGAAGCGGCGGCCGCCCCAGAGATAGCGGCGATACAGCGGTGTCAGGAGCAGTGGGTGCATGGTGGTTGGGAGCGTATAGGGGGGAGGAAAACGGCAGGCTTCTTACGCAGGCGTCCAGACTGACGCCCCGTGTAGCACGAGCGGCCTGCGGTCGCCATGCCAGAGCGGCCAGGATGAGCAGGATGACCGGGAAGAACAGGATGACCACTATGGCCCGATCGCCGCGGCCGGCGGGATTCCATCGTCAGGAGCGTGTGTAGCCCTCGACGATCCGACCGATCCAAAAACAGCAGAGCGCAACCACCAGCATCACGAGCATCTGTCCGAGCGAGATCGCGTGGTTGAGTTCGAGCAGGATCGCAACCGCGGGAATCACGAGGCCCAGGAACTGGCCCAGCCGACCAATCACCGCCATCGATTCGACCTCCGACAAGCACAAGCGGTCACGCGGGGAATCGCCCCGTCCGGCGGCAGCGGCCGCCTTCCGATCCTAAGCAGTCGCCCGGAATTCTTCCATGCGGCAGCCGGGTCGGGAATCGGTCGCAGTGGCATGGCCCGTGCCGCCGGACCTGTCGTTTCCCCCGCGTTTCAGCGGTTCAGTCTTGCCACCGCCAGTTTCCCGGCAATACTTCCGCCATCGCACTTTCAATCCCCGGCAGGAGATACACACCATGGGTCGTCACGGCGCAGTTACTTTCAAGGGCAACCCGCTCACGCTGGCTGGCGAAGAGGTAAAAGTCGGCTCGGCGGCCCCCGATTTCGACCTGGTCTGCTACGGCGCAGACGGCATGCAGCACATCCGCAAGGCCGACCTGCTGGGGAAGCCCGCGTTCATCAGCGTGGTGCCTTCGCTCGACACGCCTGTCTGCCAGGTGCAGACGAAAACCTTCAACACCCGGCTGGCCGCCCTCGGCGACACGGTGACGGCCCTGACCGTCAGCCTCGATCTGCCCTTCGCCATGAACCGGTTCTGCGGTGCCGAGGACATCAAGTCGATGCGTAACGGCAGTGACTATATGGACCGCAACTTTGGCATGCACTGGGGCGTGCTGATCGACGAACTCAAGATTCTCGCCCGGGCCGTGTTCGTGCTCGACGCCCAGGGTGTCGTGCAGTACGCCCAAGTGGTCAAAGAAGTGGCGAGCGAGCCCGATTACGACGCCGCACTCGCTGCGCTCCAGAAACTCGTGCGTTAAAGTGGGAACGATCCCCCGGCTTACGCCGGGGGCTTGTATGGGAAGGTTCGGCACCCGGTCGCAGTCACGTCCGGAGCAACTGCTCGATCAATGTGCGGGCCGCCACGAGGGCGTCGGGCAGCTTATCGACCAGCTTGCCGCCGGCCTGTGCCAGGTCGGCGCGGCCGCCCCCCTTTCCGCCAACGATTGCCGCCGGTTCCTTGATCCAGGTGCCCGCTGACAGGCCCCGTTCCTCGAGTTCACGGCTGATGGCGGCCACGAGGGTTACCTTGTCAGCCTCGGTCGAACCCAGAAGCACTGCGATCGGGCTCGCCTTGCGGCGAAGAAGATCGATGCACTGACGCATCGCGGCGGCGTCAGCCCCTCGGGCGTCAGCCACGACGATCCGCGTGCCCGCCACCTCGGTGGCCCCGGCCAGTAGTTCTTCGACGGAGATCGCGGCGCCGCCCCCCGCCGGCTTGCTCTTCTTGAGTTCCTTCAATTCCTTGGTAATGGCGGCCAGCCGATGCGGCAGTTCCGCGGCCGGCACCTTGAGCGCACCGGCTGCCTCGGCCACCACGGCCTCCATCTGCCGCAATCGATCCAGTGCGCGGAGCCCTGTGACTGCGGTGATCCGACGCGTGCCTGCCGAAACACTCTCCTCAGAGGTGATCCGGACCAGACCGATCTGGCCGGTGCTCGACACGTGCGTGCCGCCGCAGAGTTCGCGGCTCACGCCGTCCATCGTCACCATGCGCACGGTATCGGGATACTTTTCACCGAAAAGCATCATCGCACCGGCGTGGCGGGCCTCCGCCAGCGGCAGCAGTTGCGCGGCCACTGGCACGGCGGCCAGCGTGTGCTCGTTGACCATCGTCTCGATCTGCTCGAGTGTCTCGCGGTCGACGCTGCTTGTGTGCGTGAAGTCAAACCGCAACAGATCGACATCGACTTTCGAGCCCTGCTGAACCGCGTGCGTGCCGAGGAAGTGCTGCAGGGCCGCGTGGAGAAGGTGCGTGGCGGAATGGGCGCGGCGGATCGCCGCACGGCGACCGGCATCGACCTTGGCTGCCACAGTCTGGCCAAGGTCGAGAGACCCGTGCCGCAGGTGGCCCGTATGGAGCATGAAGCCCCCCTCACGCTGCGTGTCGGCCACGTCGAAGCTGCCACCGGGCCATTCAAGCTTTCCGGTGTCGCCGACCTGTCCACCCGATTCGCCGTAGAAGCTCGTGCGGTCGAGCACAACGGTGATGGGCGATGCATGGCCGACCTCGCGGAGCGAGTCGCAGAGCAGGCCCTGCGCGATGATGCCGATTACAGTGCCGTCGGTTTCGAGCGTTTCGTAGCCGGTGAACTCTGAGCCGTGCATTGCTTTCTTGAGGGCGTCGAGCGGGCCGGAGGTGAACACTTCCACGCGGGTGCCGGCGCCCGACCGCTGGCCGTGGGCGTCCATCGACGCCCGGAATCCGGTCCAGTCGAAGCCGCAGTTGCGTTCGGCGGCAAGCGTCTCCAGCAGTTCCGGCGGGAAGCCGTAGGTGGTGTAGAGCTCGGCGGCCTCGCCGCCGCCGACCAGTCCGCTTCCGGAGCGATCGATCGACGCGAACAGTTTTTCGATCCGATCAAGACCACCGTCGATCGTCGCGAGAAACGATTCCTCCTCCCGCTTGATCACGCCGGCCACCCGGTCGGTGGTCTCGGCCAGTTCCGGATAGGGCTTCCGCATCATCTCGGCCACCGTGGACGGGAGTTGGTGAAGAAACGGCTCCCTCATGCCCATCTGCCGGCCGTCGAGGACGGCCCGCCGCAGGAGCCGCTTCACGACATATTTCTCCTCGTTGTTGCCCGGCAGCACGTTTTCGTGGATGGCAAACGTGCAGGCCCGCACGTGATCGGCGATCCGCCGCATTCGCCGGCCGTCGTCGGTCGCCGCGGCATAGGGGCGGTTGCAGACGGCGGCCACCGCCTCGACGATCGGCTTGAGAATGTCGATGTGGAAGTTGCTGTCGACCCCCTGCAGCACCGCGGCGGTTCGCTCCAAGCCCATACCGGTGTCGATGTTGCGGCTCGGGAGGGGATGCAGGTTATCGGGAGGCGGGCCCATCCGATTGAACTGGGTGAAGACGAGGTTCCAGATTTCCACGTCGCTGCCGTCGGGCATCCGATAAAAAATTTCGCTGCAAGGGCCGCAGACGCCGTCCGGCCCCTGCGTCGGGGAACTGGCGGGCCAGAAGTTGTCGTCCTCGCCCATTCGCGTGATCCGTGTGGCGGGCACACCCACTTCGTCCGACCAAATGGCATACGCCTCGTTGTCGTCCTTGTAGACGGTGATCGAGAGCTTTTCCGGCGCGATGGCGAGCCAGTTGCGGCTGGTCAGGAATTCCCACGCCCAGAAGATGGCTTCCCGCTTGAAATAATCACCGAAGCTGAAATTGCCGAGCATCTCAAAAAACGTGTGGTGCCGTGGCGTCCTTCCGACGTTGTCGATGTCGCCAGTCCTTAGGCACTTCTGACAGGTCGTCGCCCGCGTGTAGTCCAGCCTGCACTTCCCGAGGAAATGATCCTTGAACTGATTCATCCCTGCGGGCGTGAAGAGCACCGACGGATCCCAGCGGGGCACAAGAACGTCGCTGGGGCGTCGGACGCACCCCTTCGATTCGAAGAATGCCAGATACGCTTCACGGAGTTCATCGGCCTTCATGTCGTCATCAGCTCCCGGGATAAAACAGGATGCAATCCTTGCGTCATTCGTGTCGCGGCCGCCGTCTTGCCGAAACCGTGTTCGGGTGCCGCCTCCTGAGGCTGGATCCCACGCGATAACGCCGCGACACTATACACGCCCTCACTCGCGGCGGGCGATGCGGCATCTCGTTACGCAGCAAAAAAACCGCCCACGAGCACTGCTTGGGTCAGTTGCTCGTGGGCGATCAAATCGCTGAATTGTCGGAACGAATGGCGATGGTCAACTGGCGATGGTCAACTTGCGATGGTGAGGGGCCGCGGCCGTTACTCGTCGCTGCTGCCGCCTGCAGGCTGACTTTCGACGGCAATCACAGTGTCCTTGTTGGCCAGAATCTTCTCCCGCAGCTCCAGCGCAACGGCCGGGTTGTCCTGAAGGAATTGCCTGGCTTTCTCCCTGCCCTGGCCGAGGTGTGTTTCGCCAAATCGCATCCATGTGCCCGTCTTGTCGATGAGCTTGGCGGCCACTGCGAGGTCGAGGATGTCGCCCTCGATGCTGATGCCGTTGGCATGCATCATGTCAAACTCAGCCACGCGGAACGGAGGCGCCACCTTGTTCTTCACGATTTTGACCCGCACCCGCTGGCCAACAACGTCCTCGCCATCCTTGAGGGTGCCGATGCGACGCACGTCGACGCGGCAGGAGGAATAAAACTTGAGAGCCCTGCCACCCGGGGTTGTCTCGGGGCTGCCAAACATGACGCCGATTTTTTCGCGAATCTGGTTGATGAAGATCACGGTCGTCTTGCTCTTGGCAATTGCGCCCGTGAGCTTTCGCATGGCCTGACTCATGAGTCGGGCCTGAAGACCGACAAATGAATCACCGATTTCACCGTCGAGCTCCTTCTGCGGCACGAGTGCTGCCACCGAGTCGATGACGATGATGTCAACCGCGTTCGACTTGATCAGCAGTTCCGCAATCTGCATCGCCTCTTCGCCGCTCGTCGGTTGGCTGACCAGCAGGCTTTCGAGTGAGATGCCCAGCTTCTTGGCCCAACTCGGGTCGAGAGCATGCTCGGCGTCGATGAAGGCCGCGATGCCGCCGGCCCGCTGGGCTGCGGCCACGGCATGCAGGGCGAGCGTGGTCTTGCCGCTGGACTCGGGGCCAAACACCTCAATGATGCGGCCCCGTGGAAAGCCTCTTCCGCCCAATGCAAGATCGACCGACAGGCTACCGCTGGAGATGCCCTCGATCTCCTTTTGACGGTCGGCCCCGAGCGGCATGATGGATCCCTCGCCAAACTCCTTCTCGATCTGGGCGAGGGTGTTTCTCAGCGCCGGGTTGCCGTCAAGGAACGACGTCGCTGCACTGGTAGCCCGCCCCTTTTTTCCTTCGGCCTTGGTTTCTGACTTGCCTTCTGACTTGCCCGATTCGTTTTTGTGTGCCTTCGCCATCCGACCATTCTCTCCTGCGACCATGACCATGACGTCTGCCTCCCGCGTTTCCCGGCACGTCGTCGGGGTGGTTGCATCGCCACCATAAATCGAGCGAGTTGCCGCGAAATCGAACACTGAACGGGAGTATAGTATCGGATCGAATCGCAGTTGGCAAGAGCTTTTTAACTTTTTGTTCAGGCTTTTGTGCAGGGGTCGGCCCCGACGTCAGAACGTGAGCATTTTCCGGTATTCGGCCAGCCGGCGGTCAAGGTCGTGGCGGCTGAGCGTTGCCAGCCGGTCGAGACTGAAATCCTCGACGGTGAAGCTGGCGGTGACCACGCCGTAGGCCAGAGCCTCCTTGAGGGCCTGGGCGTCGAAGCGTCCGAGCGATGCCAGATGGCCCATCATTCCCCCGGCAAAGCTGTCGCCGGCCCCGGTGGGGTCGAGCACTGTGGCCGTCGGAAACGCGGGCATGACATACATCTCATGCTCGCTGAAGAACATCGCGCCATGTTCGCCCTTCTTGATGACCACGAATTTCGGGCCCATTGCCAGCACCGCCTGCCCGGCTCGAACGAGATTCTCGTCATCGGCCAACAGCTTGGCCTCGGAGTCGTTGAGCACCAGCCCGTCGATCCGCTTGAGCAACTGGGCCAATTCGTCACGCTGGATGTTGATCCAGAGGTCCATCGTATCGGCAACGGTCAGTTCCGCCCCCGCGGCCTGATCGAGCACGCTGAGCTGTACCACCGGCGAGGCATTGCCAAGAAACAGAAACCGGCAGTCACGGTGCGTGTCGTTGAGCTGTGGCTGAAAATCCCCCAGCACGTTGAGGTGCACTTCGAGGGTCTCACGGTCGTTCATGTTGGGCATGTAGCGACCCCGCCAGCGGAAGGTGCGGCCCCCGGGAATCGTCTGCAAGCCCGAGGTGTCGATGCCGCGGTCTTCCAGCAGCCGGGTGTGTTGCTGAGGCCAGTCCTCGCCAACCGCGCCGATCATTCGCACCGGCGAGAAGAAGCTCGCGGCGTAGGAAAAGAAGACAGCCGATCCTCCCAGCACGTCGTCGCGTTTGGCGGTGGGTGTTTCGATGCAATCCAGGGCGATGCTTCCGACGACGAGCAGCGGCATGATGCTGGGAACTCCGTGGCTTGAGGGGGAGGGGAATCCCAGAATGTAACGAGCCCGCCCGCCGACATCAAAAGGTGTGCGCCGCCTCCTTCGTCCTGAGCCGCGTCCTCGTCGACGTTTGCAGCGGGCTCCTCGGTCACGGTGACAGAAAACGCCCGGTTCCACGAGCCACGTTTCGCCCGGTTCCACGAACCACGTTTCACGGTGAGGCAGTCTTGGCTCGCACAGGCAAGGGTCGTCAATGCGGGGGAGGAATCACCACCGCCAGCCGCAGCCGGCGTCGGAGAAGAACGGGGCCGAGTCTGGGGCGAGTCCCCAGCCGATTCGCAGGCCGATTTCGAAGTTTTTCGTGATCATGAAATGCGTGCCAGGGCTCGCAAACGGCCGATAGGTGTCGGTGGGCAGCCCCTGGGTGGATGAGTCGAAATATTCGGCATGCACTTCCCAGCGGCTCGTCACCGGCACCCGGAGGACAACAGACGGGCTCCAGCGGGTGAACCAGGTCGTTGCCCCTTCGGAGTAGGCATAGCGGAGAGCCGCGTCGAGTCTCCATTCCGCAGGCAGTTCGTAGCCAGCCACATACGTCGCCACCGGCACCGTGCCGAAGACGTCACCGTAGGTGGGCGTCGATGCTTCCATGATGAACGAGCTCTCCGGCAGGAGGCCGTCCTGATCGGAAACATCCACCTTGAAGCCATACAGCACGCTTGATTCGTAGGACGTGCTGCCATCGATCGTGCCCTCACCCACCTCCACGCTGGTCACCACATTTCCCTGGGAGCCAACGCCGTAGTTCACGCCAAACCGCCACTCGAACCAGTCATTGCCGCCGATGCGAATCAGGAGCTCCGGGTAGTTGTTGGTGGGCAGCCCGACGGGATTGTCAATGAAGACATACGACGCCTCGGTGAGAACGGTGCCGGGTGCAACCGTGTGGGTGGACGGCGTAAACGCGTCGCGGTCGGTGCCCAGGTCGCCGTCCTGCGGTTTCGCCGCGGCCACACCCCCAGCCGCCGCAAGGCTCAGACACAGAATCACCGCGGCGAGCCTCACAGCATGTGCGGCCTCGCGGGCCGCCTCCACGACTAGCCGCAGAGCGGCAGCGACCGCTCGATCCGGGCCAGTGACCGCTCGCGGCCCAGGATCGCCAGGCAGTCGTACAGGCCCGGGCCCACGGTCTTGCCAGTCACCGCCACCCGGACGGCATGCACGAGATCCCCCGCTTTCACACCCGCCGCCTCCACGACCCGCTTGAGCCTGTCTTCAAGCGCCGACGGCTCGAAGGGCTCGACGTCGGCGATGGCCTTCGCATACGCGGCGAGGAGTTCCCGAGCCCCCGGCTTTGCGAGCCGTTGCTGCACGGCCGCTTCGTCCAGCGGCGGCTCGTCGACCAGAAAGAAGTCTGCGTAGGCGATGATGTCGCCCCCGACCTTGAGCCGATCACCCGCGGCCTCGATGACCCTGCGGACGATCGCCGCCGCCGCCGGCGGCACCGGCTCGGGGATCAGTTTTGCCTTGACGAGAAAGGGGAGCATGAAGGCCAGTTTCTCGTCGACCGAGAGGCTGTGCATGGAGTGGTCTTGAACAGCCCAGAGCTTCTTTGGGTCGAAGCTGGCTGGCGACGAATTGATCCGTTCGAGCGTGAAGCAGCGGATCAGTTCGTCGCGGGAGAAGAATTCCGTCTTGTCGTCGTATGACCATCCCAGGAGTGCGAGATAATTGTCGAGCGCCCACGGCAGATAACCGACCTCCCGGTAGAAGTCGACGATCACGGGGTTGAAGGTGTCGGCATCGGCCGTCAGCCCGATCCGCTCGGCGATCCGCCTGCCGTGTTCGGCCACCTGTTTGAAGTCGGGGTTCTTGAGATACTGCGCCAACTTCCGTTTGCTGAGCTTCGTGCGGCTGCCCGGCTCGGCCACAAGCGGCAGGTGGGCGTAGGCCGGCAGTGCATAGCCCAGCGAAAGGGCGATGAACGCCTGGCGTGGGGTGTTGGAGAGATGCTCTTCGGCTCGGATCACGTGCGTGATCTCGAGGTCGTGGTCGTCCACCACGCTGGCGAGGTGGTAGAGACAGGAGCCGTCAGCCCGCTGAATGACGTGATCCTGTTCCCGCTCCCAGGCAAACTCGACCCGCCCGCGGACGGCGTCGTCGATCACGAGCGACGATGCCCGCGGCATCTTCAGACGCACCACGCTCTGCCGCCCTTCGGCGGCAAGCCGGGCGGCGTCGGCGTCGGTGAAGGCGGCGAACGCGCGGCTGTAGAGGAAGGGCTTTCCCGCGGCCTGAGCGGCCTTGCGTTCCTCGTCGAGTTCGCCGGTCGTGGCGAAGTCGCGGTAGGCATGGCCCGAGGCGAGCAGGCGTTCAACGGCGTCGCGATGCCGGTCGGCCCGTTGCGACTGGAAGTAGGGCGCATGCGGCCCGCCCACCCCCGGTCCCTCGTCCCAATCGATGCCCAGCCACTTGAGCCCTGAGAGGATCGGCTCGAGTGCCTCGTCGACATTCCGGGCGACGTCCGTGTCGTCGATTCGCAGAATGAACTGTCCGCCCCGCTGGCGGGCGTAGAGCCAGTTGAAGAGCGCCGTCCTGACTCCGCCGATGTGCAGGTAGCCGGTGGGACTCGGGGCGAAACGGGTGCGGACTGTCATGGCGAACCTCCAGTGTCGGCAGCACTATCCGTCACGGCCCTGCCGACGTCAAAGCGGTCAGGCTGCCCGGCCCATGCGGGCCAGTTTCTTGAGGCGTTTCCGTTCCGACTTGGAGAGATGCCGCCCCGCCTGCCCGGTCTCGTCGTCTGCTTCGGACTCATCCGCGGTCTCCCCGAAGCTAGCCTCCCCGAAGCTAGCCTCCCCGAACCTAGCCTCCCCCCGTCCGTCGTCGCCATCGGCATCATCCTCGTCAGGATTGGATGCGTGGCTCGATGCATGGCTGACTGTATTCCTGGAGCGGCGTTCGGCCGCGTTCTGATCGTCGGACACAGTGCGGGGGGCAGCCGACGTCTTCCGCATGGCCTGGTCGCTCTCAGACAACACCGACTCCGTGCTGGCCGCGGTTCGGGCCGGCAGGCCACGTACCTCTCGGAGTACCGACCGCGCCGCCGCCAGCATCGCGATCGCCGCGAGCGCTCCGCCCGCCATCCAGCAGGTGTTGCCGATCACGAGGCATGAGTCCCGCACTGGAAGATCCCCACCCCGCCCAATCCAGCCGCAGGCGGCGGCGGCGGCCCAGGCTGCCAGGCAGAGCGAGAGCCAGACGCCGGTCGAGAACCGTTCGTGGAGCGGCAGCACTGCCCAGAGGCCGACCGCAGCATACAAGAGGCCTGCGGTCAGTACCCACCATCCCATGCCGTCCGGTCCCAGCGTGACACCGGTGGCATCGGAGGCAATCGCCGAGACCAGCGGCCCGACGGGCACCTGGCCTGCACAGGCCGTGAGCATGAACAATCCAGCCAGCCAGCCCCAGGCCCTGTAGCGGCCGCGGTAGTCGTCCCGCCGGTGCCGCCGCATGAGCCGTACAATCAGGGCCGTCGCGGTGGCGATCATCAGGCAGATCTGTGCCAGCCAGCCGCCGATTGAGAGAAAGGTGCGGAGATCGAGGCACTGCCGCAGGGCGCCCAGCGTGGCCGCGAATCGCGGAGATCCCGCTGGGAAAACGGGCCCGCGGGCGACCATTTCCCAAACGCCCACACCCACGGCCGCAGCGATGAGCGCGAGCAGTCCCAGCGCCGCCAGCGAGAAGCCGCCCAGACCCGTGGGCAGCAGTGTCGCGAGGCTCGGCTGGTGCTCCGGCAGCGCCTCGGGTGAATAGTCGGCCAGGCGGCGGGACTCGGCCACGGAAGAGGCTGGCGTGGCCGCGGAACGATTCCACGACACGACCAGCCGCCGACGTTGATCCCGACGCTGGCTGGCAGCGAGTGACATGGGGGCAGATTCCATCCAAGAGGACGCGGAACGGCTTCCGTCCCGCACGGTCCGCGGTCGGCATCCTGCCGCACCTCGGTCGCACCGCTTCCGGTCAGATCGACC